>CALQJO020000018.1 GCA_943330915.2 Rhodoferax sp. OV413
CTGTTGTCTAGTGCTTGACTGCTCATAATATGTCCGGCTAGATACCCATCAGTGGGTTTTAAATTTGGTGGCGGGTGATCTGACCGAACCGCTGCCAGAGTATAAGAAAGTATAAGTCGGCATTGTACCCCAGCATCCAAGGTTCAACAAAGACTGTCACAAACAGAGTGCCAGCTTGCTTGCTTTATCTTGGACAATAACAAGACCTATCTTGTAATATCTGAAATCAGCCCCCATATGCTTGAAGGCGAATGAAATAATAATCCGCCCCGGCTTTAGTTCCCTGATTGTTGTGACATGGCAAATCAGGAAGTCAATGAAAGGTGAAAACTGACCTGAATTAAGTTTCCGGGGCAGTGAGGGAATGGCAAAGTAATTTGTAACGGTCTCGTTAAGAGAAGGACGGCATTGAAAGGCTGACGTCACCAATACAACTCGCTTACGAATCTAATCAGAATTCGAAAGGGTTTCGCCCGCGAATTCAACTCGGCAAAGGGGGATTAACCCTTGAATGATATGGCTAAAAATTTATTGCTCTGGATGGTTATTGCGGCAGTGTTGCTGACTGTTTTTAACAACATTAACCAGGAGCCCGTAACCTCGCAGGTCAATTATTCTGATTTTATCCGTGAAGTCAGGTCGGGGCAGGTAACTTCGGTCAATATCGCAGGTGTGACGGTAAATGGCGTGCGCTCTGATAATACCCGATTTAGCACAAACATCCCGATGATTGGTGACGATCAGTTGATGGATGACCTGTTTAACAACGGAGTTGAAATACGAGCCTCAGAGCCTGAAAGACAGAGTTTGTGGGAGCAATTGCTGCTTGCCAGTTTCCCGATTCTTATCATCATCGCGCTGTTTTTCTTTTTTATGCGGCAGATGCAGGGCGGAGGCGCAGGCGGCAAGGGCGGCCCGATGTCCTTCGGCAAGAGCAAAGCCAAGTTGCTCGGCGAAGATCAGATCAAGGTCACTTTTGCTGATGTGGCAGGTGTGGATGAAGCCAAAGAAGACGTTAAAGAATTGGTGGATTTTTTGCGAGAACCGGATAAGTTTCAGCGTTTGGGAGGGCGTATACCCAGAGGTATTCTGATGGTCGGCCAGCCCGGGACGGGAAAGACCTTGCTGGCCAAGGCCATTGCCGGCGAAGCCAAAGTCCCGTTTTTCTCCATCTCAGGTTCTGATTTTGTCGAGATGTTTGTGGGCGTGGGAGCATCACGTGTACGTGACATGTTTGACCAGGCCAAGAAGCAGGCGCCCTGTATCATCTTTATAGACGAAATCGACGCAGTAGGGCGTCACCGTGGCTCGGGTATGGGTGGTGGTCATGATGAGCGAGAGCAAACACTTAACCAGTTGCTGGTCGAAATGGATGGTTTTGAAGTCAACGACGGCATAATTGTCATAGCTGCCACCAACCGACCTGATGTGCTTGATCCTGCGCTGCTGCGACCTGGTCGTTTCGACCGACAGGTTGTGGTAGGGTTGCCGGATATTCGCGGTCGAGAACAGATTCTTAAAGTACACATGCGGAAAGTGCCGATTGCAGATAACGTTGATGCGAGTGTCATTGCCCGTGGTACACCAGGGTTCTCCGGTGCAGACCTTGCTAACCTGGTAAATGAGGCCGCACTGTTCGCAGCACGTGGCGGTCGTCGTTTGGTAACTATGGAGGAGTTCGAAAAAGCTAAAGACAAAATCATGATGGGTACTGAACGCAAATCCATGGTGATGTCTGAAAAAGAGAAGACCAATACTGCTTATCATGAAGCCGGGCACGCTATTGTCGGCCGCCTGGTGCCAGAGCACGATCCGGTTTACAAGGTCAGCATTATTCCGCGCGGCCGCGCCTTGGGTGTGACCATGTTTTTGCCAGAAGAGGATCGCTACAGCATCAGTAAGCTGGCAATCATGAGTCAGATCAGCAGTCTGTATGGTGGGCGAATCGCTGAAGAAATGACTCTGGGCGTTGACGGAGTAACTACAGGTGCTTCCAATGATATTCAGCGCGCGACCGAAATGGCGCGTAACATGGTTACCAAGTGGGGTTTGTCTGAGAAACTCGGGCCCTTGATGTATGCGGAAAATGATGGTGAGATTTTCCTTGGTCGATCTGCGGGCGGGGCGCCAAAGCACCACTCCGGAGAGACTGCAAAAGTGATTGATGAGGAAGTGAAGAGCATCATTGATTTTTGTTACAGCCGCGCCAGGCGCATGCTGGAAGATAATCGCGACAAGCTCGAAATGATGAAAGATGCGCTGATGGAGTATGAAACCATCGATGCCGAGCAGATCAACGACATTATGTCTGGACGTAAACCGCGCCCGCCTGCTGACTGGTCAGACAGTAGCAGTGGTTCGGGATCTTCAAGAAGTGAAACGACCGTTGCTGATGTAATGCACGATAAACCTATAGGTGGCCCCGCCAGCGAACATTGATTATCAGCTGGTTTGGATGCGGGAGCCTGTCAGTGTCCGATGTAGTATCAACATCACTGCTCAGGCCAGCGGCAGGGCTTAAATTGCCCGATCGCTGGCTTGACTTAACAGTCCCTCGGGTCATGGGTATTCTGAACGTGACCCCTGACTCGTTTTCTGATGGCGGCGCATTAGCCGCAGCAGCTTCCCGTCGTTTCAAAATTTCCCTTGATAAAGCGTTGGCAGCTGCAGAGTCAATTGTGCTTGCAGGGGCTGATTTAATTGATGTTGGGGGTGAGTCAACCCGGCCAGGCGCTCCCTCTATCAGTGTCGGCGAGGAGCTTGAACGTGTAATCCCCGTCATCTCTGCCATACGTAACAATTTTGATGTGCCAATTTCTGTAGATACCAGTTCACCAGCAGTGATTACCGCGGCCGCAAGTGCAGGCGCCAGCATGATAAACGACGTGCGTGCGCTGCAGATACCCGGTGCGTTGGAGGCTGTTGCCGCGACAAATTTGGCGGTCTGCCTCATGCACATGCAAGGGCAGCCTCAGTCTATGCAAGACGATCCCTACTATCAGGATGTCGTTGCAGAAGTATGCGAGTTCTTGTTTTCCCGGAAAGTATGTTCTGAAAAAGCTGGCATCAATTGTGACAGGATTTGTCTGGATCCTGGTTTTGGATTCGGGAAGACGCTGAGTCATAACTATCAAATGCTGGCGCGGCTTCACGAAATACACGCTCTGGGTTCACCTTTATTGGTTGGAATATCGCGTAAGTCGATGATCGGGTCCGTCACCGGTGGCGCCCCGGCAGATCGTCTGGCGGGCAGCCTGGCTGCGGCTTTGCTGGCTGCAATTGCAGGAGCGCAGATCATTCGTGTCCATGATGTAAGGCATACCGTGGATGCATTAAAGGTGTTTTTAGTTGCGAGAAATGCTGGCCAGCCACGCGCGTGAAGTGTTTATAATCTGTCCAATTAAGGAATTCAGAGGTTAAAAAAGTGGGATGTGGAAGCAAATCAGAAAAACGGTTTTTTGGTACTGATGGTATCCGCGGTCACGTGGGAGAGTACCCGATTACACCTGATTTTATGCTGAAGCTAGGCTGGGCTGCTGGAAAAGTGTTTGCAAAAACCGGTGGTCAGCGCAGCAAAATATTGATCGGTAAAGATACCCGTATTTCAGGTTATATGTTTGAGGCTGCTCTCGAGGCTGGCCTGGCTTCAGCCGGCGTTGATATCAATATGCTGGGGCCAATGCCAACACCAGCTATAGCATACTTGACCCGAACGTTTGGCGCTCAGGCTGGTATCGTAATCAGTGCGTCACATAACGCATTTCCTGATAACGGCATCAAGTTCTTTGACGGCGATGGAGCGAAGTTGCCGGATGAAACAGAATTGGCAATAGAAGAGTATCTGAGCAAAGACTTAACGACAGTGAGCTCAGCGGATATCGGCAAGGTGTCACGTATTTCTGACGCTGCTGGCAGATACATTGAATACTGTAAACGCACAACTCCCGGAAATACGATCTTGCGAGGCTTGAAGGTTGTTATTGATTGTGCGAATGGATCCACGTATCACATCGCTGGTAATGTTTTTTCAGAGCTTGGTGCCTCAGTGATGTCGATTGGGGTCTCTCCCAACGGACTAAATATCAACAAAGACTGTGGTTCTACCTCGCCAATGACTCTTGCCAGGCATGTGCTTGCAGAGCAGGCGGATTTGGGAATCGCATTTGACGGGGATGGTGACAGAGTTATTATGATCGACCACCTTGGTAATGTGGTTGATGGGGATGAGTTGCTTTACATCATCGCACGCGATCGTCGTCGGCGGCACTTGGCCTTCGGTGGTGTGGTGGGTACCTTGATGAGCAATTTGGGCCTTGAATTGGGGCTGGAGGCGCTGGACGTTCCCTTTGTAAGGACAGATGTTGGTGATCGTTACGTGATGGAGTTACTGAAGAAAAAATCGTGGTTACTGGGAGGCGAGTCATCAGGACATATTGTTTGTCTGGATGTTGGCACCACCGGTGATGGTATTGTGTCTGCATTGCAGGTGTTGGCGGCAATGGTTCAAACAGACTCAAGCTTGTTTGATTTGCGTAGCAAGATGCGCAAAATGCCGCAGACTATGATCAATGTCCGTGTTTCCAATAAATCACTTGTTATGGACAGCGTGCCGGTCAAGCTGGCTGTCGGGGCTGTTGAAACAAAAATGGCGGGGCGTGGACGAGTGTTGTTGCGTCCCTCCGGAACGGAGCCTGTGGTTCGTGTAATGGTAGAAGGTGATGATCAAGTGTCGGTTGCAATGTACGCGCAGGAAATCGCCGAGGTGGTAAAGTCGGTAAGCAACACAGACTAAAAAGGTTGGTAAAAAAGTGCTGGTATGCGGCGATCCCGGAACTTGCGCTGACTTGCAAGGCCGGATCAAAGTGGTTATAGTTGCGCCCCCGTGGAAGCTCGGTCTGCGCAGCAGGACAATAGGGTGTGATTATGCGTCGAGCGCTGGTTGCCGCAAATTGGAAAATGCATGGGAACCGCGTCTTTTTAAAAGAACTGGTCTCCGGATTAATACCTGCATTGTCAGGTGGCGTGAATGGTGTTGATATTGTTGTTTGTCCGCCTTTCCCTTACCTGCAGATGGTTGAAGCTCTGATAAGCGGTGTAGAGGTAGTGCTAGGCGCCCAGGATATCTCTACTCACGAATGCGGGGCCTACACGGGTGAAGTATCAGGCAGTATGCTGGCAGACTTTCGGGTTCGGTATGTCATTGTTGGCCACTCCGAGAGACGCACAATGATGGCGGAAAGCGATAAGGTTGTAGCCGCAAAGTTTGAAGCCGCTCAACGGGATGGTTTGATTCCTGTGTTGTGCGTAGGCGAGACTCTGGACGAGCGCGATCAGGATATGGCTGAGCAGGTGGTAAGCCGTCAGCTGGCAGCGATAGTAGATAGATGTGGGGTTTCCGGATTCAACAGAGCAGTTGTTGCATACGAGCCAGTATGGGCTATCGGAACTGGCCGTTCCGCCAGTCTGCAGCAGGCTCAAGATATGCATTCAGCGATACGCAGGTTGATAGCGCTGCATAATGAGGAAACTGCGCAATCATTGCAGATTATTTATGGTGGCAGCGTGAGCCCAGAGAATGCGCCGGAATTATTTGCGCAACCCGATATCGATGGCGGTCTGATAGGTGGTGCATCGTTGAATGCTGATATGTTTGTCCGTATATGTAAAAGTGTGAGTTAAAATATGGAAACGCTGATTGTTGTTGTGCACGTGATTGCCGCCATCGCAATTATTGCGTTGGTGTTGCTTCAGCAAGGCAAGGGCGCAGATGCCGGCGCGGCCTTTGGCAGTGGCGCATCCCAGACGGTCTTTGGTAGTTCTGGCAGTGGCAATTTTCTGACCCGCTCTACGACAATTGCAGCGGTAGTATTCTTTGTTACCAGTCTGACGCTGGCTATTTATGCCAAGCAGTACAGCCTGGGTGGTGGTCTGGACAGCGGAGAGCCGTTGGTAAGTCCGGAAGCTCTCAGGGAGATCGAGCAGTCGGACATTCCGCAGCTTGACGTCGCTCCGACGGCTTCAGATGTGCCTGCTGCTCCTATACTTGAGTCTCCAGTAAGTGGGACTCCTGTAGTTCAGTAATCGTATTTGCCGAAGTGGTGGAATTGGTAGACACGCTATCTTGAGGGGGTAGTGGCCATTGGTCGTGCGAGTTCAAGTCTCGCCTTCGGCACCAATTAGAACGCAGTGATGGTACCATTGCCGGGGAAATCGAGTTGATTAATGTCTTGACGGACTACAGGGGTCAGTCTAGAATACCGGCCCTCTCACAGAAGCTTTGCCAGAAGCTGGTGGCGTCAAAAGTGGCGTTAGATATAGATTTTAAGCTTTATTGCGGGGTGGAGCAGTCTGGCAGCTCGTCGGGCTCATAACCCGAAGGTCGTAGGTTCAAATCCTGCCCCCGCTACCAAATCTGCGGTCGGGAGTTTGTCCGAGTACCGCTCAAAAGCCCCTAGATGGGGCTTTTTATTACGGCTGATGATTGCACGCAAGAGCTCTCAGCAGGGTCGGAAAAGTTCGTCGGATTTGATTTGTTCAAGGACGAGGCGCCGCCGCAAATTTCCCTCAGGGAGTTTGCCACAAGACAAGCAGTTTGTTTAAGCGGTGGGCCTAGGGCCCACTTTTTATTTGTGTTTTAAAAATCCGCATAGTTTAGGAAAGTAGTTAACGTGGTTGCAACAATAGATAACATCTCAGAGCTTTTTCGCCCCGCTGTCGCTGCGCTGGGTCTGGAACTCTGGGGCGTAGAGCACCTCGTGCGAGGCCATTCTTCTTTGCTTCGCATCTATATTGATAGTCCGGATGGCATATCGATAGAGGACTGTGAAAAAGTCAGTCGACAAGTCAGCGCCATTCTGGATGTTGAAGACCCGATTCCTGGCGAGTATACGCTTGAGGTGTCCTCTCCAGGTTTTGACAGACCTTTGTTCGATTTCGAACAGTTTGGCCGTTTTTTGGGTGAGGTAGTCAGCCTGAGATTGCGCACGCCGCTTGATGGGCGTCGCAAATTTAAAGGTAAGTTGGAAAAAACTGAAAGCGGTGTGCTTTCTATCGCCGTGGACGGCATTGTGTATGACATTCCCTACCAGCAGGTAGACAAGGCGAACATCGCGGCCTGAGAAAGTTATACGGCAGTGTTCTGATGGAACAATGAACCCGTGTGTAAGGTGACATTATTATGATGAGTAAAGAAATTCTGATGGTTGCAGACGCGGTCTCCAATGAAAAGGGGGTAGCGCGCGAAGTAATATTTGAAGCCATTGAGTCGGCTCTGGCGACAGCAACCAAAAAATTGTTCGACGACGAAGAGGTCAATTTCCGCGTTGTTGTGAATCGCAAGTCAGGGCATTACGAAACCTTCCGTCGTTGGGATGTTGTTGCTGATGAAAATTTTGATGATCCTGCTCACCAACTGACGCTGGATCAGGCTCAGGCGAAGAACCCGGACATCACCATTGGTGAAGTGTGGGAAGAAAAAATCGAAAACACCGAGTTTGGCCGTATTGCTGCGCAAACAGCCAAGCAGGTCATTGTGCAAAAAGTGCGGGAGGCTGAGCGAGACCTGGTGGTTGCCGAGTATCGCGACAAAATGGGCAAATTGGTCTCCGGCACGGTTAAAAAAGTTACCCGCGAGAGCATTCTTGTGGATCTTGGCGGTAATGCTGAAGCGATGCTGCCCAGAGACCAGATGATCCCCCGGGAAATGTTCCGTACCGGCGATCGTATCCGCGCCTTGCTGCTGGATGTGCGTCAGGAAGCGCGTGGTCCTCAATTGTTCCTGAGCCGCACAGCCTCGGGCATGCTGATTGAATTGTTCAAGATTGAAGTGCCGGAGATCGCAGACGGTATTATCGAGATTCGTGCAGCGGCGCGTGATCCGGGCTCAAGAGCAAAAATTGTAGTCAGTACCAATGACGGACGTATTGATCCGGTAGGTGCATGTGTTGGTATGCGCGGCTCGCGCGTACAAGTAGTTTCAAATGAGCTGGCTAATGAACGCATTGACATCATTCTTTGGGATGATAACCCAGCACAATTGGTGATAAACGCCATGGCTCCGGCTGAAGTAGCCTCTATTGTGATGGACGAAGACAGTCACACCATGGATGTTGCCGTCGAAGAGGATAATCTGGCACAGGCGATTGGTCGCAGTGGTCAGAACGTGCGTCTGTCGGCTGAGCTGACAGGTTGGGCGATAAATGTAATGAGCGTAGAGGATGCCCGCAACAAACAGCAGCAGGAGTCCAGCGGATTTATTTCAGTGTTTATGGACAAACTGGATATTGATGAGGATGTTGCCGAGTTGCTCGTCAGTGAAGGATTTACCTCACTAGAAGAAGTCGCATATGTACCGATAGATGAGTTGCTCAGTATTGATGGTTTTGATGAAGATATCGCCAAAGAACTGCGCGATCGTGCACGAGACGCCTTGCTCACTCAGGCAATTGCCTCAGAAGAAGGTTTGTCAGGTGCTCAGCTGGAAGCTGACCTTCTGAATATGGAAGGTATGGATGACACGCTAGCGATGTCTCTGGCAGGTAAAGGAATCCTCAACATGGAAGACCTGGCAGAGCAGTCAATTGATGATTTGATGGATATTGACGGCATGAGCGAAGAGCGTGCCGGCAAATTGATTATGACGGCTCGAGCGCCCTGGTTTGCGTAATACCCGGATTAAACAGATGGGCCGGGTGACAGCTAACCGGATCAGGCAGCACGAGAAGACAGGAGTAGTTAAATGGCAGATGTAACAGTCGGTGAGTTCGCCAAAGCAATTGGTGTTACCGCGGAACGGCTACTGGCTCAGATAAAAGAGGCGGGGTTGTCGCATACGCGTGCAGAAGATCCGATTTCAAATGACGACAAGAATACCTTGTTGCAGTTTTTGCGTCGCAGCCATGGTGCGACGGAGGCTGCCGATGCTGCCCCTAAAAAAATCACCCTGAAACGCAAGACCGTTGAAACATTGAAGACCTCCTCAGGTCAGGGTCGCGGCAAGACGGTCAGTGTTGAAGTGCGTAAGAAACGCACGTACGTCAAGCGCAGTGAGTTAACACCGGAGCAGGCAGCCGGTGACGAAGCTTCCGGTATTGAGGAGGAATTGCTCGAGCAGGCTACAGAGATCACAAATGGACAGCCGGGTCTGCAACCCACTGAAGATTCCGGCGTAATTGACGCCGGCGGCCCATTTGATTCAGCTCCTGTTTTCTCCGCGCAGTTATCACTAGAGCCATCAAAAACTGAAGCTCCGGGGACGTCTGAATCTCCTGCAGCACTGTTAGCCCAAACCGCAGCGCTGGCCAGAGACAAGCCACCACTTTCTCAGACTGTTAAACCAAAAGTCACTGCCAAGCCAGTTCGCAAAGAAGAAGGCGACGAAAAGGACGAGGATAAAAAATCCAATTTCAGGAAAAAGGCGGCTGTCCCCAAGAAGGCCGTAAAACCGCGTATAGACGAATTCGTGCTTGAAGACGGTGAGTTCGATGAGGGTGGGCGCGGTCGTCGCGGCGGTCCTCGCAAAAAGGCGCGCCTGAAACAGCACGGCTTCGAAAAACCAACTGAGTTTATAGTGCGTGAGATTGTTATTGGTGAGGCCAATGCCGTTGGTGATCTTGCCGCCAAAATGTCGGTCAAGTCTGCAGAGTTGATAAAAGCTTTGTTCAAAATGGGTGTGATGGCCACCATCAATCAGGCGCTTGATCAAGACATAGCTACCTTGCTGATAGAAGAGTTTGGCAACAAAGCCAAATTCGTATCAGCCGATGCGATTGAAGATACCCTATATGAGTCAATCGCCTACGCTGGTGGTAAAGAAGCGGTCAGTCGTGCGCCGGTAGTTACCGTCATGGGTCACGTAGACCATGGCAAGACCTCGCTTTTGGATTACATCCGCAAAGCCTCTGTGGCGGCCGGCGAAGCCGGTGGAATAACCCAGCACATTGGTGCTTATCACGTTGAAACTGACCACGGTATGGTGTGTTTTCTTGACACCCCGGGTCATGCGGCGTTCAGCGCCATGCGTTCACGTGGTGCGAAGGCAACCGACGTTGTCATTCTGGTAGTGGCGGCTGATGACGGTGTCAAACCGCAGACCGAAGAAGCGATTAATCATGCGCGCGCCGCAGGTGTTCCCATGGTGGTTGCAATTACTAAGTGCGACAAACCCAATATCGATCTTGACCGGGTCATGAATGAACTGGCTCAGCGCAATGTTATCTCCGAAGCATGGGGTGGTGATACCCAGTTTGTGCAGGTATCTGCTCACGCCGGCACCGGCATTGATGAGTTGCTTGAAGCGATTTTGCTGCAGTCCGAAATGTTGGAATTAAAAGCATTTAGCGATGCCCCTGGCAAGGGCGTTGTAATCGAGTCGCGTCTGGACAAAGGGCGTGGTCCAGTGGCATCAGTGCTGGTTCAGAACGGTACTCTGAATGTTGGCGATTACGTGCTGGCAGGTTATGAGTATGGTCGGGTAAGGGCACTCATCGACGAGGCTGGCCGATCAGTCAAATCTGCTGGTCCATCTATTCCGGTGGAAGTGCTGGGTTTCACCGGCGTCCCTGAGGCAGGAGATGAATTTGTTGTGGTTGCTGATGAGAAACAGGCGCGCGAAGTGGCTGATTTCCGTCGTGAGCGTATTAAAAACAAAGCAGCAGCGATGCAGCAAGGCAACAAAATTGAGGCCATGTTTGCCGGTATTGGCAAAGCGGGCAAAGGTATACTTAACGTCATCATCAAAGCTGATGTTCGTGGCTCCATGGAAGCGATAGTTGGCTCACTGCATAAGCTGGGTACCGATGAGGTGGAAGTGAACGTAGTGGCTGCAGGTGTAGGTGGAATCTCCGAAACAGACGCGCATCTGGCAGCAACCTCCAAAGCCATGATGATTGGCTTTAATGTGCGAGCGGACAAGACCGCCCGTGAAGTGGTTGAAAACGAAGGTGTCAACCTGCGTTATTACAACGTCATCTATGATGTGATTGACGATGTCAAAGCCATTCTAGGTGGCATGTTGTCTCCTGAGATACGTGAGGAAATCCTCGGTATCGCTGAGGTGCGCGATGTGTTCAACTCGCCGAAATTTGGGCAGGTGGCAGGCTGCATGGTTGTTGAAGGCACTGTTTACCGCAGCAGACCCATCCGTGTACTGCGCGATCACGTAGTGATCTTCCAGGGAGAACTGGAATCTTTGCGACGCTTTAAAGACGATGCCAGCGAAGTGCGCAATGGCATGGAGTGTGGTATCGGCGTGAAAAACTATAATGATGTGAAGGTTGGCGACAAAATCGAGGTTTATCAGACCATTCAGGTGGCTCGTACGCTGCAATGAGCTGTAAAAAATGAGTCGTAAACTATGAGTAACAAAGTGTCACCTCGTGTTCAGCGTGTAGCGGATCAGATACAACGACTGCTTGCTGATCTGATCCGGCTCGAGATTCGTGATCCGCGAGTAGGTATGGTGTCAGTGACAGGTGTGGACGTCAGCCGCGACTTTGCGCATGCCAACGTACACATCACAATCATGGGGCGGCATGGCGATGATTTTGGCGCCGGACATGCGTTAAAAGACATGGGCGAGCTTGATCGTAAAGAAATCAAGGACAGTCTGGCAGCGTTAAACAAGGCAGCAGGGTATCTTCGCAGTCTGCTTGGCAAGGAAATGAGCCTGCGGGTGATTCCCGCACTGCAGTTTCATTATGACGACAGTGTTGCGCGAGGACGGTACCTGTCATCGCTGATAGACAAAGCGATTGCTGAAGACAGCATGCACGAACACATAGATGAAACCGATTCCGAACAGATCACGCAGCAGGGGCGCGAAGTTTGAGTTCAGGCAGAAAACAGAAGGGCCGTCAGATTAACGGTATTCTGTTATTGGATAAACCGCAGGGTATGAGTTCAAACGCGTGCCTGCAACAAGCCAAACATCTGTTTAATGTGTCAAAAGCTGGTCACACAGGGGCATTGGATCCGCTTGCTACTGGGGTGTTGCCTCTGTGTTTTGGCGAAGCGACCAAGGTGTCGCAGTTTTTGCTGGAAGCGGATAAAGGTTATTTAACCCGGATTCGTCTGGGTGAACGAACTGATACCGCGGATGCCGAGGGGACTGTGATCAGCGTCCGGTCCGCTGACTCGATTACACGAAACATGGTGCTTGACGCCCTGTCACAATTTCGTGGTGTCATACTTCAGTGCCCGCCCATGTATTCTGCACTGAAGCACAAGGGGCAGCCGCTGTACAAACTGGCTCGCGCAGGGCTGGAAGTGGAACGCAAACTCAGGCAGGTAACCGTCAGCGATCTGATACTGCATGATTTTGAAATCACGCCGGAAGGCACAGAGCTGTCTCTGGAAATTCGTTGCAGCAAAGGTACCTATGTGCGTACTATAGCCGACGATCTGGGGGAAGCATTAGGCTGCGGTGGCCATGTGCGTGAGTTGCGGCGCTTACAGGCCGGTGTTTTCCGGATCGAAGACTGCATTACACCCGCTGCATTACAAGCCAGTTTTGCCGAAGGCGGACTGGACGCACTGGATATTTTGTTGCGGCCGGCAGATCAGGCCATAGACCACTTGCCCTGCGTCAGCCTGAGCTCAGATCAGGCGCTATGTGTCAGGCGAGGGCAGGCTGTACTGGTGCAACCGTTGCCTGCAGGTGAGTTGGTCAGACTTTACTATAATGAAGAATTTATCGGCATTGGCAGCATGCTCGACGATGGTCGTGTGGCGCCGCGCCGGTTGATGAGGGAGTAAGTCAGGTAACTGTCAATATGCACGGTTACGCTGGGTGACAGGACGTTATCAACTTTTAATGCATATTAATCAGGAGTTTTAAGAAATGGCGTTAACAACCGAACAGAAACAAGCAATCGTAGAAGCGTACGGCCGCGGCCAGAACGATACTGGCTCACCAGAAGTGCAAGTTGCACTGCTGACCGAAAACATTAATCTGCTGCAGGGTCACTTTCGTGAACACACCCACGATCACCACTCACGTCGTGGTTTGATCCGCATGGTTAACAGCCGTCGCAAGCTGCTCGATTATCTGAAGCGCAAAGATGCTGATCGTTATGCTGAACTGATCAAGCGTCTGGGCCTGCGTCGTTAAGACGCACACCGATTTCAAGGCGATGAGAAAGTGAGAAGAGACTCTTGGTAAAAGGGATGTTGCTGCAATGCTGCCCGGGTCTCATAAAAAACAGGATGAATGTATGTTTAATATTGTTAGAAAGACCTTCCAGTACGGTGCCAATACGGTAGTACTGGAAACCGGCAAGATTGCACGACAAGCGACTGGCGCAATAGTGATCACCATGGGTGGCACTCAAGTGCTGGCAACTGTTGTTGGCAAGAAGTCTGCAGCCCCGGGCGCAGATTTTTTTCCGCTAACAGTTAATTATCAGGAGAAAACCTATGCCGCGGGCAAGATTCCCGGTGGTTTTTTTAAGCGTGAAGGTCGTCCGACAGAAAAAGAGACTCTGGTTTCCCGTCTGATCGATCGCCCTCTGCGCCCGTTGTTCCCAAAAGGGTTCAAGAATGAAGTGCAGGTAGTCTGTACTGTTATTTCTGCCAGCAAAGATGAAGATCCGGATATCGCGTCCATGATTGGTGCCTCAGCTGCGCTGGCCATTTCCGGCATCCCGTTTGCCAGCCCGATTGGTGCCGCTCGTGTTGGTTACGACGCGGTAAATGGGTATGTGCTGAACCCGCGTGTCAGTGAGCTGGCCAGTTCAGCGCTGGACATGGTGGTTGCAGGTACTGACTCAGCGGTGCTGATGGTTGAATCCGAAGCTAAAGAGCTGACAGAAGATCAGATGCTGGGTGCAGTGTTATTTGCACATGAATCCATGCAGGTTGTGATCAAAGCAATTAACGAACTTAAGGCTGAAGCTGGCAAAGCGGTTTGGGAATGGCACCCCGAGCCTGTTAATGAGACGCTGCGTGCCGGCCTGGCACTGGCGTTCTCCGACAGTATCGGCAATGCCTACCAAGTGTCAGATAAAATGCAGCGTTATGATGCTCTGAGCGCCCTTCTTGAGCAGGCTGTTGCTCAGTTTGCCAACGCTGAACACGGTGTCAGCGCTGATGAAGTGAAAAATGTGTTTGCATCCATCGAGAAGAAGGTGGTGCGTAACCGCATTATTGACGGTGCACCCCGCATTGACGGTCGAGACACACGCACAGTGCGTCCTATCTCTATCGAAATTGGTGTATTACCCAAAGCGCATGGTTCAGCCTTGTTTACCCGTGGCGAAACTCAGGCGTTGGTTGTTACGACACTCGGTGCGATCCGTGATGCACAGGTGATTGAAGGACTGGAAGGCTCGAAAAAAGACGCCTTTATGTTCCATTACAACTTCCCCCCCTTCTCCGTGGGCGAAACCGGTTTTATGTCAGGTCCCAAGCGTCGCGAGATTGGTCACGGTAAACTGGCCAAGCGTGGTGTACAGGCAGTGATGCCAAACGAAGACGCATTTCCATATGCTATTCGTGTTGTGTCCGAGATTACTGAATCCAATGGCTCCAGCTCGATGGCATCGGTATGTGGCAGCTCGCTGGCACTGATGGATGCAGGGGTTCCGTTGTCAGCCCCGGTGGCGGGTATTGCCATGGGCCTCATCAAGGAAGGTGACCGCTTCTCTGTCATCACTGATATTTTGGGTGACGAAGACCACCTCGGCGACATGGACTTCAAAGTAGCGGGAACCGCCAAAGGCGTCACCGCACTGCAGATGGACATCAAGATCCAGGGTATCAACGAAGAGATCATGGAGACTGCGCTGGTCCAGGCTCTGGAAGCTCGTCTGCATATCCTTGGCGAAATGAACAAAGTGCTGGCTGTGGCGCGACCGACAGTCAATGAAAATGCACCGTCCATGGCGACCATGAAAGTTGATCCTGACAAAATCCGCGAAGTCATAGGTAAAGGCGGTTCAACAATACGCTCTATTACTGAAGAAAGCGGCGCGTCCATTGACATTGATGATGATGGCAACATCCGCATTTACGGCGAAGATAAAGACTCACGTGACAAAGCAATTGAACTGATCCAGCGTATTACAGCCGAAGCAGAAGTCGGCCAGTTATACAAAGGCAAAGTCGCTCGCATCGTCGATTTTGGCGCCTTTATCACCATTCTGCCGGGTAAGGACGGTCTGGTTCACATTTCCCAGATCTCCTCTGACCGTGTGGAGGACATTAGCCAATATCTACAGGAAGGCCAGGATGTTGTTGTCAAGGTTATGGACCTGGACGCACGTGGTCGTATCAAATTGAGCATTAAAGAAGTGACTGACGAAGAACGCGCCAGCATGGAGTGATGTTTCCAACAGGTGCCTGTTCGCAGGTGCCTGTTTTGACCGTTACGATCGGCAAGTTGAAACGCTTGCCGGCTTTTATTCAAGATACCTCGTTGAAGGCATGTATATGCCTCGTTTACTCTGCAGCAACTGCCTGCGTCCTTTACCGGTCTGTTATTGTCCACATCTCTCGCAACTGCGAAATGAGTGGCCGGTTTACATTATTCAGGATCTACGGGAATTTGCCCACGCGATTGGTACTGCCCGCATCGCTGCGTTGTCTTTGTCAAATTGCCATTTGCTTGTTGTTGATCCGGACAATATCAGTGCGACCTGCATGTCTGTCTTGGAAGAATTACGCGCCTCAAGTCCTGTTTTGATTTATCCCGGAGAGCAATCAAAGAGCCTGTCAGTATTGGCAGAATTACCAAAGAGGCCTTTGATATTTATTGATGCCAGTTGGCGGAGGAGTCGAAAGATAATGCACCGGCTGCCTTGGTTGGCACAATTGCCTCGGTACAGTCTGGCTCCAATCATACCTTCGCGTTACCGCATTCGGCAGCAACCTGATACTCAGGCCTTATCTACTTTGGAGGCTATTGCATATACGTTGGCAGCGATTGAACGCAAGGACAACGCATACCAGAGCCTGATAAGCACGATGGACTGGGTTATCGATCAACAAATCCATTGCATGGGCGACGCGGTGTACCACGCTAACTATCAGATAAGAGAGTAACAAACAGCTGTTGTGCGTAAGAAATTATACTGAAGAAAAAGAGACCTTTACGCGCAACTGCCATAACTGCCTTGATAGCGTGCTGTTGTTACTAAAGATGTGGAAACCCTGCAGCAGACGGAGCGTCTGCGCGAGATGGGTTGCCACTACTTTCAAGGCTATTTCTTTGGTCACCCGCAACGGGTATCAGTGAGACAAGAACAGCTTCAATCGTCAAAAACAGCGTTGTGATAGACGTTTTGGACGTCATCCAGTTCATTCAGCATGTCCATAAACTTTTCAAACATCTGCACGTCTTCACCGGTCACCGATGTGGATGATTGCGGGATAAACTGAATCTCATCCACCTCAAACTCAACATCTTTCATCGCTGAGCGGATTGCTTGTCGCGCTTTGGCGTACTCTGTATGAGGAACAAACACAGTAATGTGACCTTCCTCATTTTCGATGTCGGTAACATCGACATCAGCATTTAGCAATGCTTCCAGGATGATGTCTTCATTTGTGCCAGCCACCGACAGGATGGCGCAATGATCAAACATATGGCTGACATTGCCTTGTGTGCCAATTCTAGATTTGGTTTTGGTAAAACATAAACGTACATCGCCAAAAGTACGGTTGGGGTTGTCTGTCAGGCACTCTACAATGACCATACAGTTGCCCGGGCCGTAGCCTTCATAACGCGCTGGCGAAAAGTCTTCCCCTCCGCCGCCTTTGGCCTTTTCAATCGCTTTGTCGATGACATGTGAGGGGACCTGATTTTTTTTGGCGCGCTCCAGCATGCCGCGCAAAGACAAATTGCCATCAGGGTCAGTCCCTCCGCTTTTTGCACACATGTATATTTCGCGTGCGAAACGGCTGTAGACTTTGGTTTTTGCGGCCGCAGTTTTGGCCATCGACTCTTTGCGGTTCTGGTAAGATCTACCCATTGGTGATGTCCGTCATGGATTAGAGAAAGACCCGAATCATACACGCAGGCACCTGCCAAAATCCACGTCAGGCCACAATTGGGAAGGTCGGACAATACGGAAAGCTTCACGGGATCCAATCGGAATGACAGCAACACAGAAAAGCGCGGCGGTTTGGTTTTTGTTTGGACTCTCCGGTGCAGGAAAGTCATATGTGGGTGACGTCATATCACAACAGACCGGATGGCCTGTTTACCACGCCGATATTGATATCACAGCGGAAATGAAGTTGGCGCTGACCGAGGCGCGGCCTTTTACAGATAGCATGAGGGATGAATATTTTTCACAACTGCTGGAGCACATCAAAGACCGGCAGCAATCTGATAAGCCCTTGATAGTCACTCAAGGTGCCTACAAACAAAAGCATCGGGATTTCTTGCGAAAGCACCTGCCGCAGCTGACATTTGTCTGGGTAGATGCTCCTCTGTATATGATCATCAAGCGTCTTGAGCAGCGCGGCCAAGGGATTCGTGCTGCCAGTGCGGCAGCATTGTTCAAGGATTTTGAACCGCCGCGCGACAACAGTTTCCGTCTGATTAACGATGGCGATAAAACACGCGTACTCGAGCAGAGTCGCCAGGTAATGAGCCTGACATGATGCATGGCGGGTGTGATGGTTGACCCGTTGCGGGCAGGTGTTATGATCGGCTTCATTTTTGCAGCCGCCTGAAGGCTGTTCTGGAACGAGTGCAAGATCATCATGAGCCATTTGTTTACTGTCAGACACAGGATATCTGCCGGAGCGCTCCTGTTATCCGGCGCCTGCACCATGCTTGTGAGCAATAACGTCAGTGCGCAGTTATCACCGCGTTATCAGGATATGAACGCTGATCTGGTGGCGGATCAGTCTGATGATTCTGAACGATGGCGCGATCCCTCGATTCTGGTTTTTGCCTACACTCCGGTTGAAGACCCCGCTTTGTATTCTCGTGTCTGGGATGAGTTCATCGCGCACATTGAAGGCGCCACTGGCAAAGAAGTGCGTTTTTTTCCAGTGCAATCCAATGCTGCGCAACTGGAAGCCTTGCGTGCAGGTCGTTTGCATATAGCCGGTTTTAATACCGGCTCAACTCCGGTTGCCGTGAATTGCGCCGGATTTGTGCCTTTTGCAATGATGGCATCGGCAGATCGCAGTTATGGATATGAGATGGAAATCATTACTTTCCCTGACAGCGGTATTCAAAGTGGTGCAGATCTGAGAGGCCGACAACTGGCGTTCACGGCGCCAACTTCCAACTCGGGATTTAAGGCACCATCGACGTTGTTACAGAATGAATTTGGTTTGCAGGCAGGGACAGACTATCGCACTGTGTTCTCAGGTAGTCATGACAACTCCATACTGGGCGTTGTTAATGGAGACTATGAAGCGGCTGCCGTCGCCAATGAAGTGCTCAAGCGAATGGAAGGACGAGACGTCGTCAATGCTAGCCAGTACCGTTCAATTTACAAGTCGCTGACTTTTCCGACAACTGCCTACGGTGTTTCGCACAACCTCACGCCTGAGTTAAGCAGGAAGATTCGCGAGGCGTTTTTCAGTTTCAACTGGGAAGGTAGTGCCTTGCAGCGCGAGTTTGCTGACGCCGGCATGGCACAGTTTATTCCGATTACCTACCAGGAACACTGGCGGGTCGTCAGAGAAATTGATGAAGCAAACGACACGGTCTACAACTGCGATTGACCAACAAAAACAAGAGGAAAGCATGCTGAAATTGACCGGGCTGAGCAAACGGTATGATACGGGTGATCTTGCGCTGAGTGATATCACTCTAGAGGTGCCAGCAGGTCAGGTCATGGCTCTGATTGGCCCTTCCGGGGCCGGAAAAAGCACATTGATTCGTTGTGTGAACAGATTGGTGGAGCCTACCTCCGGGTCTGTGATGCTTGACGGGCAAGACATTACCCGGGTGCGCGGTGCGAAACTGCGTCAGGCGCGTCGTCAGATTGGCATGATTTTCCAAAACCACGCGCTGGTTGAGCGTCTGTCAGTGATGGAAAACGTGTTGTCCGGGCGATTGGCTTACACTGGCTTCTGGCGCAGTTTTTTGCGCAAATTCCCGTCCTCAGATGTTAAGCAAGCGCTGAATCTGCTCGAGCGGGTGGGTCTGGAAACGATGTTTGACAAGCGCGGCGATGCATTGTCGGGCGGTCAGAAGCAGCGTGTCGGTATCGCCCGCGCATTGGTGCAAAATCCCAAGTTACTGCTGGTTGATGAGCCTACCGCCAGTCTCGACCCCAAAACCTCACGACAGATTATGCGCCTGATCTGTGAGCTGTGCCGCGAGCAGCAGCTGGCTGCAGTGATTAACATTCATGACGTTGTGCTTGCTCAACAGTTTGTTGATCGCGTTGTAGGTCTGCGAGCAGGTAAGCTGGTCTTTGACGGGCCACCTTCAGGCTTGAACGAAAAGACACTAACGGACATTTATGGTGAAGAGGATTGGTCCGCCGCCGGGACTGACCAGGAAGAATCTGATGAGCCGGTAGCCTCGACAGGTGAGCTGTTAAAGCCGATTGGTCAAGGCAGTCATCCATGAGTCGCACATTGCCTGACTCAGGTGTTGATGCTCAGCGCCTTGCCTTGTTAAAAGACGGTGTCTGGAAGCCTTTGCCGTTGATACGTGATGCGCGCTGGCGCTGGGCGTTAAACGCGTCTGTGCTGTTATACATCGTGCTCGCATGGTTGAGTGTTGATGTTAACTGGGCGCGCGTGGCTCAGGGTATGGACCGGGGTCTGGCCTTTATGGCTTCGTTTCTGCAGCCTGACTTTGTGTCGCGCAGCGGGGAAATTTTTGCCGGACTCAAAGAAAGCCTGACTATGACGCTGGCGGCAACGGTGATCGGAGTGCTGCTGGCCATTCCTGTGGGACTTGGCGCTGCGCGCAACATATCGCCATTGCCGGTGTATTTTGTATGTCGCACCATCATTGCCTTGTCGCGAACCTTTCAGGAAATCATCATCGCCATTTTGTTTGTTGCCATGTTTGGCTTTGGTCCTCTGGCGGGAGTGGTAACCCTGGCATTTGCAACCATCGGTTTTATGGCAAAGCTGTTGGCTGAGGATATTGAGGATACCCAGCGCGAGCCGCTGGAGGCCATTCGCGCAACCGGCGCCAGTTGGTTGCAATGGGTTAATTTTGCGGTGCAGCCGCAAGTGATGCCGCGCCTGATA
Source organism: Rhodoferax sp. OV413 (assembly GCA_943330915.2). Taxonomy (GTDB): domain Bacteria; phylum Pseudomonadota; class Gammaproteobacteria; order Pseudomonadales; family Pseudohongiellaceae; genus Pseudohongiella. The sequence continues at coordinate 20,176 of CALQJO020000018.1, forward strand.
GGCCTGTCGCTGTACCGTCTGGATATCAATTTCAGGGAGTCTGCCGTCATTGGTATCGTCGGCGCCGGCGGCATTGGCGCCACGCTGAATACTTCCATCAACCGCTATGATTACGATACTTCCGCAGCCATTCTGCTGCTGATTATTGTGATCGTGATGACCAGCGAATACCTGTCCGGGTATGTTCGCAAGTGGACACAATAATGCCGCTGATAAAACACGGAGATCAGCCAGTCTGGAAAAAGCGTCAACCTTTGCAACAGTATGCTCACTGGGCAGGCTGGATGCTGGGAGGCATGTTGTTTGTCTGGTGCTGGGCGCTGATCTCGGAAAATACAATCTGGGAATTTCTTTACGATGCGGACGAGCAGGCTGCCAGTTTGATCGGGCGCATGATTCCGCCCGACTGGAGTATCACCGGCTCGTTGATGCTGCCCTTGTGGGACACTATCAACATAGCGACCGTCGGGACGGTCATGGGTATTATCATCGCCTTTCCTTTGGCATTTCTGGCAGCACGCAATACCACCCCCCATCCAGCGCTGCGCGCAGTTGCACTGGCGATTATTGTCAGTTCCCGATCAATTAATGCGCTGATCTGGGCCATGTTGCTGGTGACCATTGTCGGGCCGGGAAGTTTTGCGGGTATGTTGGCTATCGCGCTGCGTTCGATAGGATTTGTCGGGAAACTGCTTTATGAGGCGATAGAAGAAATTCACCCGACGCCGGTCGAGGCCCTGTCTGCTACCGGAGCCGGCCGCGGTCAGGTATTAGCCTGGGCGGTCTGGCCGCAAATCATGCCGGCATTTGCAGGTATTTGCGTTTACCGCTGGGATATCAATATCCGCGAAGCGACGACGCTGGGTCTGGTCGGAGCCGGCGGTATCGGACTGCAAATGAATGCCTCTATCAATAATCTGGCATGGGGAGAGGTGGCCACGGTATTTGTGCTGATTTTTGCAACCGTTGTGGTCTCCGAGTGGGTATCAGCCAAAGTCAGGCGGGCGATGTTGTAACGGGCGGACACTTTTCTGTCAGTAATCTGTTGATGGGCAGACGTATATGCAAAATGAAACCCTGCTCATTTGACCAGTCTACACAGCCACCTGCTTCTTCGATGCGTTCTTTGATACCTTTGAGTCCGTTGCCGGGCTTTATCGGCCCACCTTGAGTCCCGTTGTCATTGATCCGTAAGTGATAGCAGGTGGCATCGGTATGGAAATCAATATGACAACGCGTAGCAGCACTATGACGCAGAACGTTAGTCAGCGCTTCACGAGTGCAGCGTAACAAGGTGTCGGCTATTTGCGTGCCACCTGGCACGCTGCTCAAATTCAGGTCAACAGTGATACCAGGCACCCCATTGATCAGCTTGTGCATGGCATCGACGAAGTTAACAGGTTCGTCCTCGCGTAACTCGCTGACAGCGGTGCGCAGATCGCTCAGCAACAGCTTCCCGAGTGCTAATGCCTGCTCCACTTTCTGCCGGCCCTGCCCATCAGTCATATGTGTTGCAACTTCCAGTTGTAGAATCTGCGCTGTGAGGTGGTGTCCAAGCAGATCATGCAGATCGCGCGCGATACGCAGTCTTTCCGCCTGGCGCGAGTGTTCAGTGAGCAGTTCCCGGGTGGCCAACAACTCCCTGTTCAAGGCTGCTGTTTCCTCGCGCAACTCCTGTTCACGTTTGGCTCTGTGTGTTGCGATGACGGCAAACAAGTGAAAGAGCCCCAGCGTGATAGACCCGGTGATGGTCAGCATCAGGCTGGAGTCGCCCCAGTGAAACAGCTGACTGATAGTGTACAAACTGACGACACCCAGCAGTAACCAGCCGGTAGTGCGTATGGGGTAGGTTTCGGTGATCTGCACGATCCAGACGATGCCGAGGATGGCGACAAAACTGATACTGACCAGAAAATACAGTGAGGCAATTGCCGTAATTTCTATACAAAGCAGAACAAACAATCGGTTGCGTGAATTAAGCGCCCATTCTGATGTAAAGATGAAGTAACAGGTTATGTGCAGCAGAAACAGGACACTGATTAACGTGAGTTGTGGTGTCCATTGCTGAGCGTTCTGAGCTAACAGATAGACTGACAAAGAACTCACAATCACCAGCACCACCGCGCCGGTAAAATTCTGGGTTTTGTTACTGCTCCAGAAATCATCCATACTGTTGTCTCCAGAGTGTCATGTTTGATGTCAGTGAGGGTTGTTCGTGTTACCAATTGAGTCAGCTTACCACTGTCGATTTCAAGAAAGAAACAGCCTGTTGAGCCGCCCTGGGCTGTGCTTTATGCTCCACCTCACCTTATGACTGCACCTTCTCCAGACAAGTATCTTTGCTCCCGCTCCTTCCTTGTGCGACTGGCGATTTCTGTTTTTGGCATGCTGTTGTTGACGGCCTGTCAAGCCACTGGTTTCACCAGAGCGAGCTTTCAGATTGACCCGCTCGCGGCAAGAGTGCCGGGTGGCGGACAGCTTCTGCTGGCTGATATTGGCGGTGATCTGCGGGCTGATGTATTGCTGATGAACCGCCGCCCGGGTCGGGTTTACTGGTTTGAGAATCCATCCTGGCAGTTCTACCAGATACCTTTGATGGCCGATGAACTGTCTGCAATCGCCGCGCACAGTCTGTCTGCAGGATCGCCGGCCAGTCTGACGCTGGCAGGTCGCTTTTCGATACCAGGCTCGGGCACACGTGATCAGCTCATCTGGTTGCAGAATCCCGGGCGAGAGCTTATGCATGGCACCTGGACTGCAACAGACATACGCACGGATGTTACACCTGACGCTTTACTGTGGGCGGACTTGTCGGGTACCGGGAATCGGGTGCTGGTTGCATCTCCAGAGCTTGAAGTTTACACGCCTACGCGAGCGCGAGGATGGAGCACGATGTCATTGCTGCTCGAATCCACACCACCTATCACCCGGCTGCGCGCCTATGATTTGGATGACGATGGGCGTGAGGAGCTGCTAGCCGCAGGGCCTTTGGGTGTTGATGTCACAGAACTGGCATCACGCGGTCAGTTTGTTGATGAGTTTTTACTTCTACAGGCATCCGGCTCAGGTGGATTTGTGGATGTGGCTGCAGGACAGTCAGGGCCATCACCTCAGGGGACGGAGGCAGATTTTGTAGCCGCACTGGGGGCGTACACTCCGCAACTATACGTTTTCCGTCCTGCACCTGAGGTTGTCAGCGGTTGGCGTATGGAAATTGTGCCTGTTCCGGGTTCAGGTGCGCACGTGCTGCAGATTGCTGATCTCAATCAGGACGGTATTGATGAAATCATTGTCGGGGGTGAAAGCGGTTTGCAGGTTTTCTACCATCAGGCAGAAACACCGCGTTGGCAGCGTTATGAGCTGGCTGCCAGTGCGATGTCGGATGTACTGATAGCGGATCTGAATGCCGATGGTTATCCGGACATCGTATCGGCACCTGCAGAGCCCGGTGCCTTGTTGCTGTTTCAGAACCGCGGGCGGCGTAATTGATTACCCGCTATCCAGACCTGCTCAATGGAGCGGCTGTTGCGGATGTTTTCCAGCGGGTCCTCGCTGAGTACCAGAAGATCAGCCCACTTTCCGGGCAGCAATGAACCTGTATCGCTCAGGTTCATGCAGGCGGCAGCATCGGCAGTGGCCGACTTGATGATCTGCATCGGTGTCATCCCTGCATCTTGCATCATCCACATTTCCAGATGCTCAAAATAGCCCTGGAAACGTGCGGGTGGACCGCTGTCGGTACCCATAGCGATGCGCACGCCGGCGTCGGACAGCAATTTAAGATTGGTCATCGCAATGGGCAGTGCTGCCTTGTATTGCTGCGCCGCATCATTTTGCGCCATACGTTGCTGGCGCTCGGGTTCTCTGAGTGTGGTCAGCACCTCGGCATCAACGCCGGCCAGAAAAAAAGCGTCAGAGAAAAATTCCGGCTCACTTTCGTAGATATAGGTTGATACTTCGCGGGTCAGCGTGGGTGTGTAACAGATGTTGCGCTCCATCATCAGTCCGATAAATTCTTCATCGACATGCGAGTCTCGGATGCTGTGAGCAATATGATCCGCTCCGGCGCGCAACAAATCTTTGGTGTCTTGCTGATAAAAGGTATGAACGGACAAGGGGATACGATGAACATCCGCTTGAGCACTGACAGCCTGGTAAACCTCCGCCGGCATTTTGGGTGAGCGGCCTAGATTGTCGTCAACGCGTATTTTTATATAGTCTGGAGTTAATGCTGCGGTTTGATCCACCAGCGTTACCGCCTGCTCGACAGTGGCGGGATTCAGAACTGGCCCAGCCACAAACAGGCGGGCACGATCCAGGTCTGCGGTGTTCTGGTTATCACGCAGCTGAAAGCCCTCTTCTTCGTCATCTCCCAGACTCACCACAGTGGTTACGCCATAACTGGCGTACAGTGCCAGTTGCCGCAGCAGGTTCTCTTCACTGTAGTGGCCGGTTTCCAGGCCGCGGACGCCACCTGCGTGACCATGTGCATTGATCAGGCCTGGCATCAGTGTTTTGCCTTCCAGAGAGATGATGCGCGCACCATCTGGAACCTGGATATCCGTTGAAGCGCCAACAGCAACAATCCGTCCCTGATCCATAATCAAGGTGCCCGGAAAAACAACCGGAGCTCCCGTGCCATCAATAATGCGCGCATTGGTCAGCGCCACCGGCTGTGCAAACGCTGCAGAGACCGTAAACAGCCCCGCCAACGACAATATCGCCAGCAGCGCGTTTTTCTGGCGGCGCAGGCGACAAGACACCAGATGTTGTGGAAAAACGGTTGGCAGAACCAGGGATAACAAACGTGTTTTTAGTATCAACAGCATAGGTGTGACCTTTTCCGGCAGCGTTGTCTGGCAACGTTAAGTGTTGGCATTATGTGATTCGATGCTGTGAATGGCAATCATCCCGTCCAGCCCGGCAGCGGGCAGGCAGCGTGTTTGACTTGTCCGACAAACCTGTAGGTTAATACCGCGTGGGAGTTGTCAGGGTGACTCTGGCTGAATGTAATGGCAAATGACATGCCCGTAAGGGTTTCATCGGATAACAAGGAATGAACAAATGCAATTAACTCTGAGCAAAATGGCTTCAATCGGAATGCTGGCGGCCACCCTGCTGGCTGGCGTCATGATGCAATCGGCAGCGCTGGCAGCGCCTTCCGCCATGGTATCTACCCAGCAATTGGCGCAGGAGACCCGTGTTGATCAGCAGCGTGCACACGTCAGTGCATTCCTGGATCGTGCCGAGGTGCAGTCGCTGCTTGAGGCAAGGGGCGTTGATGTGGCTGATGCCCAGTCGCGCATTGCCACCCTGACGGCCAGCGAGCTGGCAACGCTTGCAGCACAGATAGATACACTGCCTGCTGGAGAGGGAGCACTTGAAACGCTGATCTTTGTGCTGGTGGTGTTTATGTTGCTGGATATTGCCGGGGTCACCGATATCTTCCCGGGTCTCTGATATGCGCTGCTGCTTGCAACACAAGTCTGTGCGCTTGTGTCTGTTTGCACTGCTGGTGTTGTTTGGCTTGTCAGCGTGTCTGTCTGCACCCCAAACCAGACTGTTGCAGGAACAGCAACCGGCGCGCCTGAGCTCGCGGGAGTTGCTGGCAGATGTCGGCTTTTTTCCGCAAGAGGCTTATCAATGTGGCCCGGCCGCTCTGGCCACAGTGCTGGATTACAGCCAGCAGCAGGTGACTGCGGATGAGCTGGTATCTCAAGTGTATATTCCTGCCCGTCAGGGTTCTTTGCAGATAGAAATGCTGGCGACAGCCCGCCGTTACAGCAGGCTGCCGTATGTGTTACCCGCCTCTCTGGAGAGTGTGTTGCAGGAAGTGGCGGCAGGTCTGCCGGTCTTGGTGATGCAAAATCTTGGATTGTCGCGCTGGCCACAATGGCATTATGCGGTGGTAGTCGGATTTGATCTGACCGATGGCACCCTAACCTTGCGTTCGGGTACTCGCCGCGACTATGTGATGCCGATGGCTGTGTTTGAGCGGACATGGGCGCGCGCTGCACATTGGGCGGTGGTTATACTGCCGCCAGGACAGATGCCGGTTGACAACAATCAGACCCGCTACTTTCAAATGCTTGCTGATGCGGAACCGAGTTTGCGTGAAGAGTCTGTGACAGCAGCCTGGAGAGCCGGTGTTCAACGTTGGCCTGCGAGCGACCTGATGTCATTGGGCCTGAGTAATCATCTATACGGGCAGGCGCTGGTCCAGGATGCCGCTTCAGTGTTGGAGCAGCTGCTGGCGGTTGATACCTCGTCAGCGGCGGCGCACAACAACCTCGCGTGGTTGATGCTGGAGCTCGGGCAAACTGAAGAAGCGATGCGCCTGGCCCGCGAGGCTGTGACGCTGGATGCTGGATTTAAACAGACACTGGCGGACATTCAGTCAAAGATATCCAGCGGGAGATAAAAAAACCTGCGATTTACCATGCTCGCGATGCCTTACAAAACATGTTATAGAAGGCACCTGCATAAAAATCTGCCATCAAGGGCTTTGTTATGACAATCAAATTCAAATCACTGTGCCTGCTTCTGATCCTGCATGTTCTGGCTCCAGTGCATGCTCAGGATAATGCGCCGGTAGTGACGACTGCGCAGGGTAAACTGATTGGTGAGTACTCCAGTCGCAATAACCGTGTCTCAGTCTACAAAGGTATCCCGTTTGCCGCGCCGCCTGTGGGGCAAGCGCGCTGGACTGCCCCACAGCCGGCTCCTGGCTGGACGGGTGAGCGATTGGCAACTGATTTTGGCCCTGACTGTATGCAGCAGCCCTATCCGGAAGGCTCATTTTTTTACCGCCCGGCACGTGTCAGTAGCGAAGACTGTCTGTATCTGAACGTGTGGACAGCGGCTGACGAAAATGCCAACAAGCCTGTGATGGTGTGGTTTCACGGTGGGGCACTCACCCGGGGGTCCGGGGCAATCGATACCTATGACGGCAGCGAACTGGCGCTGAAGGATGTTGTCCTGGTAACTGTCAATTACCGCTTGGGGGTGTTCGGCTACTTTGCCCACCCGGAGCTGATCGCAGAGTCTGAGCATTTCTCGGCGGGCAATTACGGCATCCTTGATCAGATACAATCGCTGCGCTGGGTACAGGAGAACATTCGTGCTTTTGGAGGAGACCCCGCAAATGTCACCATTTTTGGTGAGTCGGCGGGCGCCTGGAGCGTGCATTTTCTGACAGCAAGTCCGCTTGCCAATGGGTTGTTTCACAAAGCCATCGCACAAAGCGGCGCGCGTATGGATACGCGGGTGGCGCTGGATCAGCAAACGTCCGCCGGTGCCTCGGCCAGTTCGTCTGGTGCGCGTCTGGCAGAGTTGATGGGTGCCGCCGATCTGCCAGCAATGCGCGCTGTTCCTGCCAGAGAGCTGCTGGACGCGGCAGCTGAGCACAGTTTCAGATCAGATGGCATTGTGGATGGCTGGGTCTTGCCAGAGCAGCCCTTTGTTCAATTCTCCGGAGGGCGTCAGAATAGTGTTCCCATCCTGGTTGGATTTAATGCCGAGGAGGGCACAACGCTGGGCGCGGGTTCAAATCTGCCCGGTACACCGGAGGCCTATGAACAGCAGGTCAATGCCCTCTATGGCGATTTGGCAGAGATGGTGCTTGAGGTTTACCCGTCGTCCGACATCCGCAAGTCCAGCCTCGACAGTTTTCGTGATTCTGTGTTTGGCTGGCATATGGTGACCTGGGCTAATCTGACACGGCATGTCCAGCAGCCGGCCTATCTGTATTTCTTCACGCACCGGCCACCGGGTCCGATGGCTCAGGAGCTTGGTGCGTACCACGCATCGGAGATCGCCTACGCGTTTAACACGGTTCATACCTTGAGTAATCAGCCCACCGCGATTGATTATCGGCTGGGTGATGTGATGTCGGATTATTGGGTTAATTTTGCGCATCACGGTGTGCCGTCGGCGCCGGGTCAGCCTGAATGGAAGCCCTATAGCAACGCTGAGCGCAATTACCTGTTGTTTGGCGCTCAGATCAGTGCCGAACAGAACCTGTTGCCTGACAATTGGGCGTTGTTTGACCGCGTGATGGATCGTCGTCGTTAAACGGGTGCCGAAGGTGCGCTACGGCGATCACCGTCACCATACAAAGTGGCATACCGTTATAAGGTTGCGGGTATCTGAAGGGGGAGCACCATGCGCGTCAAGACTGTTGAAGAAGTTGTCATTGCCCGGCCATCGTCCGACGGAGACGGTGTAAAACTGTTGAGGGTGTTCGGCGGCAGTGGTGATCCGGCGCGCTTTGATCCGTTCCTGATGATGGATGAATTTGGATCCTTTGATCCGAATGATTACATCGGAGGTTTTCCTGCACACCCGCATCGGGGATTCGAGACTATCACTTACATGCTTGAAGGACGTATGGAGCATCAGGATCACATGGGTAACGTCGGTGATCTGAAAAGCGGCGATGTCCAGTGGATGACAGCGGGCTCAGGCATTATCCACTCCGAAATGCCCAAACAGACCCAAGGGCGGATGCGCGGATTTCAGGTGTGGCTGAATCTGCCTGCATACAGCAAGATGCAATCGCCAGCCTACAGTGATATTCCCTCTTCGCAGATACCGGTGATGCGGTTTCACGATGTGACAGCCAAGCTGATTGCCGGATCTGCAGTGCTGGATGATCAGGTTCTGCAAGGAACTGTCAATCGCCCGGACACCGAACCGGTGTATCTGGATTTGATGTTTGCAACCGCTTCAATTGCTCATGACATTGTGTTGGCTGCCGGCACAACAGTCCTGGTTTACGTGTATGAGGGCAGCGTTGCGCTGGGCGATGCAGGGACAACCGTTAAGCGTGGGCAGTTAGCACGTCTGCAGCGATCAGGTGACACGGTACTGCTGACCGCGCTTGAAGACGACACCCGGGTCGTGCTGCTGTCAGGAAAGCCCTTGGGTGAGCCGATTGTGCAATACGGGCCTTTTGTGATGAATACCCGTCAGCAGATTGAGCAGGCGCTGGACGACTATCGGCGCGGGACACTCGCTACCCGGTTCCAATAAGTCATTTAAGGAATATATATAGGATTAAATATTCTTTAATGGAATAAATAGGCCATCAGTATACTTGCCCACTTTATACTTTGAGTTGGGTGTTGGCATGGATTGGCAAGCTTGGTTGTCATTGGCGCTTACCGTTGGTGTGCTGGTGGTGCTGATCACCACACGCCTTGCAGCACATGTGGTACTGATGGCGGCGCTGACGCTGTTGAGTGTTGCAGGTGTGTTGACTCCGTCTGAGGCGCTGTCAGGATTTGCAAACAGTGGATTGATTACCGTCGCTGCGATGTTTGCTGTTGCGGCCGGATTACATGCATCGGGCGGTATCGATTTACTGGTCAATCGATTATTAGGTAAACCTGCCACCACTCGGGGCGCCATTCTGCGTCTGTTGCTGCCAGTGCTGCCACTGAGCGCATTTCTGAACAATACCCCGGTTGTTGCCACCATGATTCCCGCCGTTAATGCATGGTCACGCAAGACGGGCATTGCGCCGTCACGCCTGCTGATCCCACTGAGTTACGGCGCAATTCTCGGCGGTACCATCACCATGATTGGTACCAGTACCAATCTTGTGGTTGCCGGTCAGTATGTTGCAATTACCGGACGGGAGGATTTTGGCATTTTTGCCATTACTCCCGTGGGTCTGGCCGTCGCCTTGGCGGGCGCAGTGTTTATGATTCTGGTGTTGCCGCGCCTGCTGCCGGATCGCAGCACTCAAAAGCCCTTTGCCAACATGCGCGAGTTTACCGTGGAGGTTGCTGTTGACCCTCATGGCCCTCTGGTTGGACTGACTGTGGAGCAGGCAGGTTTGCGGAATCTGGAAAGGCTGTATCTGGTCGAGATCAGTCGCGGTAACAGCGTGGTCACCGCCGCACCGTCTGAAGAACGATTGCAGGCCTCGGACCGGCTGGTATTCGCAGGCGAAACCGATGCAATCACCGACTTGCTACGCATCAATGGCCTGACGGCTTCGATGGGGAATGCAACGCCGTTGACTGAAGATCGCGCTGAACGGCGATTAGTGGAGGTGGTGGTGTCTCAGTCGTGCGCGGCGATTGGTGAGACGGTGCGCAGTTCCAAATTTCATGACCGCTATGGAGCGATTGTGTTGGCGCTTGCCAGAAACGGCGAGCGGATCGAGGGTAACCTTGGCAACATCATCATTCAGCCCGGCGATACCATGTTGTTGGAAGCTCGGCCTGCGTTTGTGTCGCGCCAGCGCTACAACAAGGACTTTCTGGTCGTTAATGATCTGGAAAAAGACGCCCCGCGCCACGAAAAAGCTGCTCTGGCGTGGATTATTCTGGGAACGGCAGTCGTGGCTGCCGGTTTTGGATTGATCAGCATGTTAAACGCGGCCTTGTTGGCCGTCGGTGCGATGATGTTAAGCGGCTGCCTGAGCGTCAGTCAGGCCGAAAAGAGCCTGGATGTGCCCGTGCTGATTACCATCGCAGCGTCTTTTGCGTTGGGTGCTGCCCTGGAAAAAACCGGCGTTGCGGCAGCCCTGGCTGAGAATCTGGTTGCGCTCAGTGGCGGCCGGCCCTGGCTGTTATTGATCCTGATATACACCGCAGTCACCTTGTTGACAGAGACCATCACCAATAATGCAGCAGCGGTGATTATGGTGCCGCTGGCCTTGGCGATTACGCAGCAGGCCGGGTTGAATCCGGAACCCTTTATGCTGGCAATCATGATTGCAGCCTCGGCCAGTTTTGCAACTCCGCTGGGGTATCAGACTAATCTGATGGTCTATGGGCCGGGTGGTTATCGTTTCAGCGACTTTCTGCGAGCAGGCATTCCCATGAATATTGTGGTGGGAGTGACGGCGGTGACAACGCTGCTGCTGTTGTATCCATTATCGCAATCCGCCCCCTGATGCATACCATTCAGGGAGCGGGTAGTTCACTGGGAATTGTCTGGCCTATCAGTCGGGCAGACTAAACACATACACGGCGTTACCGGTCCGTGGCGGTCTGATCTCTGTAGAGACTGCATTGGGAACCTGCCGGGGGCTGGTGCCGCCATTGCCAGCGGTTACAGCAATATACTGCTTGCCATCGATGCTGAATGTCAGTGGATGGCCCTGAACTGCGGTTCCCAGGCGTGTCTGCCAGAGGATCTCTCCGGTTTCTGCATCGAAAGCGCGGAAACGACGATCAAGATCGCCGACAAACGCAAGATTGCCTGCGGTTGACAGCACACCGGTGATGAACGAGGCGCGCTGTTCATAACTCCACAACTCCGCCAGGGTAGTTACGTCATAGGCAGCCAGTTTGCCCAGGTTGCCATCGGTTTCCGGCATCTCGTAAAAGCGTCGGTTGGAGGCGAGGCCGCCTGAACCAGGTACCAGTTCGACTGCGCGCGCGCGGTTGTCAAGGCAGGTCTGGCTTAGTGGCGCAATCAGAGAGCCGGTCGGCTGGTGGTAACTCATGGCATGCCAGTTTTTGCCGCCAGCGCTACTTGGGCAGGCGGGAATCCACTCGTCCAGTTGCGCATTGATAATGTCGTCCCGATAGGTAACCGCCCCGGTTACCGGGTCAATGTGGGTGAACACATTCTGGTACATGGTTTCAGTAAAGCCCAGAAACTCGCCGGTTGCCCGATCGTTTTTCCACAGAATCCCATGTTTGCCAATTGATAAAACCAGCTGCCTGCCGTCCTGATCAACCAATACACGTTCAAACACTTCATCGAGGTCAAGCGCTTCGCCCGGCACATGCTGGAAGTGCCAGGCCAGCTTGCCAGTATCAATGTCCAGTGCAATGGTGGCGTTGGTGTACAGACCAGCATCATGAATGGACATGTGCCTGCTGGGTGGAGCCCATGGCTTGGCTTGCGCGACGCCCCAGTAGGTCAGCCTCAGCTGCGGGTCGTAACTGCCGGTGATCCAGGTTTCACCCCCGGCGCGAAACAGATCATCGAGTCCGCCCCAGGTATCACCCCCCGCTTCTCCGTTTTTGGCGATGGTGTTGAATTGCCAGGCCAGCGCGCCGGTGTCGGCATCATAAGCGCTGACATAACACTCTTCCGGGATGTAAGTGGCGCACCCGGCCAGTCCCACAACAATCTTGTTGTCAGCAATCAGCGGTCCGCTGGAATTGGCAAAGCCTTTGCTGCTGTCGGCAATGATGGTTTCCCAGACCTGCTGTCCGGTGCGGGCGTCCAGTGCAATCAGCCGTGCATCGGTGGTTGCCTGAATGACTTTATCCTTGTACAGCGCGATGTTGCGCATATCCTCGCCAGTAGCGGGTCCTGCGGCATGTTCCCAGATCAGTTCGCCTGTGCGCGCATCCAGCGCCTGCACGACATTGCCGGGATTGATCAGGTACATGATGCCGTTGGCGACAACCGGTGAGGGCTCGGAGTCACCTTCGTGCATGTTCCAGACCCATTCCAGTGTCAGGCCACTGACATTGTCGCGGTTAACCTGGTCAAGCTTGCTGTAACTCCATGCCTGGGGATTGCCCCGCCACATCAGCCAGTCGTCGGGTGAGGGATTGGTCAGATCGTCGTCGCCCAGCGGCTCATAGTTTTCAATACTGCCCGCCACGATCACCCCGGTTGGCGCGTCAGCTGAGGCGGTGCGGGTGCCTGTATTGGTGTTGCGTGGCATTTCCGCGAGAGTCACAGTCGCGCCGGCAACCAAAGGTGATGTTCCGGCACGAACGCCATTTGTACGCAGCATATGCGCGGTGATGTTCAGAAAGTCCCCAGGCAAGAGTTGTTGCGAGCCGCCTGGCGGCATGGAATTGGTGATCAAGCTAATCAATGAGCCAATATCCCGGCCAGCCCAGCGCGTGCCAAAGGCTGCCCCACTGAGTGCCGGCCCGCCGGTCCCACCGGCCATGGTTCGTCCATGACACGCGGAACAGTGCTGGTCGTACGCTGTGGCACCGGCAAGCGCCTGATCCTCGGTGTACGTGTGTGTGTCCGGAATCTGTGCCATTAACATCGAGGAAGGTGCGATCAGCAGGCTGCACGCCAACAAAAATTGCACAAAATGGTTCTTGGATATCAGCTTGTCAGGGTGACAAATAAACATTGGCATGATGTGATACACCTTTATTATTGATGCGATTAACTCTAGCTGATTCCGCCACTTGAGTACACCACTTGAGGATTCAAGGGGGTTGGAATTGCCGGCACGGAAATACATGTCTATCACCACAACACAAGGTTCAGGCTTCGGGCTCTTCAGGGCCCATTTCTGCTTCAGGCGGGCGCAGCGAATTCGCATGCTGGTGACCATCCTGTTTTGCTCATGGGTCAGCGTTTTCTTCGTAGGCAAGGGGCATGCGCTGGATCTGACCAGTTTTGTTGGGGGCCTGGTGCCCGGCCAGGAAATGTTCTGGATTCACGACGCCGACGGCGGGCTCAGCTTTGACGAGGCGCGACTGCAATTGCAGACCATCGGGCAAGCCGAGACGGGGTCCAGGCACCCTAATCTTGGTTACCGCCGAGGTGCATTGTGGGTAAAACTCGAGCTGACTAATCGCCTTAGAGACGAATCTCAGTGGGTCGCTTTCACTAATTTCACCAAACTGGCCCGGATCGATTTCTACTATCAGGACGCCGATGGCGTTTGGCAAACGCGCGCTGCAGGCAATTCATTACCATTTCGTGACCGTGATCTGATGCACAGGAGCATTAATTTCAAGTTCGCGGTTTTCCCGGGGCAACTTCAGACACTCTACTTCAGGGTCGAGAGCGCAGGCTCTCTGCAGTTCCCGCTGGCAGTCGGCAACGAGGAGCATTTTTTTGCCGAGGCTGAGTTCTCACTGTTAGTGGCAGGTCTTTACTACGGTTTGATGCTGATGATTGGCCTCTACAGTTTTTCCGTATGGTACAGCAGTCGAGAGACGGGGTTTTTGTACTTCGGGATATTGGTGGCGTGCGGCGGGTTTCATTCGTTTGCGGCGCAAGGTCTGGCGCATCAGTTCCTGTGGCCTGAATCGTCCGGGTGGGCCAGCAACGCTGCCAGTATTTTCAGTTTGATGGCCTGTGCCGCAGGTATGACCTTTGTTCGAACATTTTTGAGGACACACACTCTGGATGCGCGGCTGGACATTGCGGCCAGGTATTACAGCATTGCTGCGGGTCTTGCGATTGTTGTTGGGCTAGTCAGTGATGCATATATCACCAACCGTCTGGCCCTGGTGTTTACCTTTGTGTTGGCTGGTCTGGTAACGCTTAGCGGCTACCTTGCGCACCGCAAAAAGACCCGCGAGGCCAGCTATTTTATGTCAGCCTGGGGCATGCTCTTGCTCGGTGTTTTCCTTGAGGTGGTGCAGCTCCTGGGTATCAATATGCCTCCGTTGTTGGCCTACAACGCCATACAGCTCTCAGCCCTGGTGGCAATTTCCATGTTGGCACTGGGCCTGAGCGACCGCCTTAAGGGCATGATAGAAAATTATCGTGTGTCCCAAGAGTCCATCCTGCGTGCAAACCAGCTGAAGATAGATGCCTTGCAGCAGGCTGACCATGTGAAGGAAGAGTTTGTTGCCAATGTGTCTCATGAGTTGCGCACGCCATTGACGGGCATCATTGGTCTTGCGGAGATCATGCTGACCGACAAGTCAGGCGGCAATCTGACTATCAACCAGCGTGAAACCCTGACGCTGATGAAGGTCAGCGCGCAGCGCCTGTCGAGCCTGGTCAATGATGTCATTGATTTTTCTGCCATGAAAAACGGGCAGTTATCTCTCAATAAACGAGATGTTGATCTGAAGCAGGTATGTTCATTGGTGGTGCGCATGATTCGCCCTCTGCTTGGCGACAAACCCATCAATCTGGTAGAGACCTATCCAAACTCGAAGGTTCTGGTCGAGGGTGATGCAGACCGCCTTCAGCAGGTACTGTTTAACTTGGTTGCCAATGCCGTTAAGTTCACGCCCCGCGGCACGGTGACCATCAGTATTGAACTGTTGGAGGACGACGTCAGGGTGTCGGTGCGCGATACCGGCATCGGCATTTCAGCAACGGAGCAGAAGAATATCTTCAAGCGTTTTTACCAGGTTGATTCGGTTGAGACGCTGCAGGTCGGTGGCACAGGTCTTGGCTTGTTTATCACGCAACGACTGCTGGAGATGCATAACGCCGAAATTGGTTTGCAAAGTACGCCCGGCGTTGGCTCGGTGTTCTACTTTGATTTGCCATTAATGCAGTCAATGCCGGAAGGCGCCCGCGAACGCACCGAAACACCTGCAGTTGTCGCCGCCTCGGCGATTGAACCACGTTCACTCATCAGCCTTGATCAGGCTTTGTATAGCAACCCGCTAGCCGAAGAGCGGCGTAGAGGTGGTCAAGAGGATGATGAGAGCGCAGTGTCCGCCAGCAACCGACGTGAGTGGACCGGTCGTATTCTGGTGGTTGATGATGAGTACCTGAATCTGCGCATTGTAGAGTCACATCTGTCAGAGTCGTATCAACTGACAACCGCATCGAGTGGTGCGGAGGCGCTTGAAAAGCTTGGTCAGGAAAAGCCGGATCTGATTATTCTGGATCTGATGATGCCGGTGATGAGCGGCTATCAGGTCTGCCAGATTGTCCGCCAACGCTACGATGCGGATGAACTGCCGATTGTGATACTGACTGCAAAGAACCGGGTCGAAGACATGGTAAAAGGCCTGAGCCTTGGTGCCAACGATTACCTGACCAAACCCTTCAGCAAAGAAGAACTGCGCGTGCGGGTTGACAAACAGTTTGAGCTGCTGCACCTGCAAGGTGTCAGACGAGATAATCAGCGGCTCAACTGGCAGCTGCAGCGGTATGAGGAAAGTGAGAAACGACTGCGCGCAAGGGAACAGCACCTGGCCGCGTTATTGGATGTCACGGGTGATCCGCTGCTGGCGGTAGACGAAGTGGGGCAGCTGATTTTTATCAATCACGCTGCAGGGGATCTTCTGCAAATACAAGCCGGGGATTACGTCCATCAATCCATCAATGTGTTGTCGGATCAGATGTCGGCACTGTCTCCTGCTGTGGCGCAGGCCATCCACTTTCCGTTTAATGAGGCTATGATTTCGAGCAAAGGCAAAGCTGACTATCACGACTTCGATTTGCCAGCGGGGAAAGGTCGCTTTTGTCTGTTGACCATGTCTCAGTTAGATCAGGAGTTTTATCTCATTGTGTTTGAGCGTGGCCGCAGTTCGACGATGAGCCCGACGTTGAAACTGTCTGACACTCCCGATGTACTGACCTTGCCAGAAATCATTGATGAAATTAATCGCAACGTAGAGCGTGCCCAGTTGTTGGGCGGGTATCTGCAACAGGTCAAACCAGAAGATCTGCACAATCATCGTGATTTGGTGGAAGAACTTGGTAGCTTTGATAGTTTGATTAACAAACTGGCTGGAACCATCAGTACACCGATGGATGAAGAAAGCGACTTGCAATACCGCGAAGCGCTGGTCAAGGTGATGCAGGATTGTCATTACTACTGGCAAAAAGTCACCGGCGAATCAATTATTGAACTGGCAGAGCAGAGCCGCATCTGGAGCGTCAGTATCGATAACGGGCGTCTGCGGACACGATCCATGAATCGATATCTGTCGCTGGATAAATTGCCCTCCAATCCGCGCTGGCGCCAGGTCGCCCGCACAGCCTATTTTGTGCTTTCAAAAGTTTCACAGGATGAAGAGGCGCGCAAGGCATTGGAGACTTCAGCGGCCAGACTGCAGGAAATTGTCGAACACAAGGCGCTGACGTAAGCACTTGAGCAGCACGGATAACCCATAAAAACGAGCCTTGCATGCAAAAAAAATCCCTCATGCCATTGTTGTTGATCACACTTGCGGGGCCATTGCTGGCGCAGTATGGCGCGCCCGATGGCCAGTGGCACACCTGGGGTGGTGACCACGGATTCACCCGCTATACAGCGCTTGATCAGATCAACGCAAGCAACGTTCAGCAGTTGCAGGTGGTCTGGCGCTGGAAGGCATTGCCACTGGGCAATCGCCCCGACAGCAATTTAAAGGCCACACCGCTGATGGTGGATGGCGTTTTGTATGTTCCATCCGGTCAGCATCAGGTGGTGGCACTAGACCCTGCCACCGGACAACAGATCTGGCGTTTTGATCCGCATCCCACGTCAGTCGCCGAGCGCGGCCTGGGACTGGGCAGCCGTGCGCTGGGCTTGTGGCAGTCGGGCGATGAAACCCGTTTATTTCACAACACGCTGGATGGCCGGCTCATCTCTATTGACGCACGCACCGGTCTTGCTGATCCGGAATTTGGTGACAATGGCACGGTGATGCTGCGCGAAGGTTTGTATCCGGATGGTTCTGATGCGGAATCAGTCGGGTCTTCGTCACCTCCCGCAGTGGTTGGCGACATTGTGGTGGCGCAGGTGGTGGGCACCATCACGGCTCCCAACAAGGAAGCCACGCCGGGTCATATCCGTGGTTACGATGTGCGCACCGGCGAATTGGTCTGGCGCTTTAACACTGTTCCGCAACCCGGTGAATTCGGGCACCACACCTGGGAAGGCGATTCCTGGCGCTATACCGGCAACACCGGGGTCTGGTCGATGATGAGTGTGGATACCGAAACCGGTTACATCTATCTGCCGGTTGAAGCGGGTTCCAACGATTTTTATGGTGGACATCGCACCGGTGACAATCTGTTTTCTCAAAGCCTCGTGTGCCTGAATGGCCTTACCGGAGAGTTGGTCTGGCATTATCAGCTGACCCATCACGACCTGTGGGACTATGATCCGCCCTCCGCGCCTATTCTGGGAGATATCACGGTCAATGGCGTGCGTATCAAGACCGTAACACAGTTGACCAAGCAGGGTATGTCGTTTGTACTTGACAGGGTGACCGGTGAACCAGTCTGGCCCATCGAAGAGCGTGCTGTGCCTCAGAGTGAAGTGCCGGGTGAGCAGACATCCGCCACTCAACCGTTTCCAAGCTTGCCACCGCCTTATCTGACACAGGGCTATCATGAGGCAGATCTGATTGATTTTACTCCTGAGATCAGAGCCGAGGCTCTGGCAATAGCCTCCCAATATGTCCGTGGGCCGCTCTACACGCCCCCGACACCGCTGCGCGACGGTGGTACACAGGGCACTTGGGTGAATCCCGGCTATCAGGGCGGTGCTAACTGGAATGGTGCTGCGTTTGACCCGCAAACCGGCATGATGTTTGTGCCTCTTCGCAATGCACCGATGTCAGCCGCCCTGCAAGAGCCTGACCCTGCACGCACCAATTGGAATTACCTGCGTGCGCCTTCGGTTTTTATTCAGGGCCCACGAGGACTGCCGATCGTGCGTCCACCCTGGAGTCTGGTGACAGCAACCGATATGAACAGGGCGCAGCATACCTGGTCACGCAGTATCGGGCCGGCATCGGACTACATCCGTGATCACCCCGATCTGCAGGGGCTGAATCTTGATTTTGACAACATGGGCCATCCGATGATCCGGCCCTCACCGTTGCTGACCTCTGAATTACTCTTTATGGCCGAGGCAGGCAATCTGAGCGGTGATCCGGGCGGCCCTATGTTCAGAGCCTATGACAAGTCTACGGGTGACGTGCTCGCAGAAATTGAGTTACCCATCAAGGCCAGCGGCGCACCCATGAGCTATTTTCACAAAGGGCATCAGTACATCGTGATTGCTGTTGCGACGGCTGAGCAGCCCGCGGAACTGGTGGCACTGGCATTGCCCGGGGCCGCTGTTTCTGCCGCTGAGTTTCCAACTTCATTGGTCAGTGCAGATCAATCGGATGAGCGGCCATCCACGTTGTCAGCCGTGACGTTGGCCCAGGCAGGCCAGTTGTATGCTGCGCACTGCGCGGCTTGTCACGGGGCACAAGGGCAAGGCATTCCAGGAGGGTCGGCCCCATCGCTTGGCAATGCTCGTGACCTGCAACAAGTGCGCGCGATGATCAGTAACGGCGCTGTAGAGATGCCAGCGTTTGCCTTGCGTCTTTCTGCGCAGGACATTGAATTGTTGAGCGAGTTTGTTGTTGGTGGTTTGCCTTCAAACGCTGCAGTGGAGTAAACAGCATCATGAGATCTGATGATCTATGTACCAATCCCTTCATGTTCATGAATTTGCCGCAGATGCAGAGCAATCACCTGCTGCTGCGACCACTATCTGCAGAGGATAGTGAGGCCCTGTATCTGGCGGCCAGTGATCCGCTGATCTGGGAGCAGCATCCTGACCCTATGCGGTATCAGCGCGACATTTTTGAAAAAAATTTTCTGCGTGGGGCATTGGATTGCGGCAGCGCCCTGCTGGTAATGGACAAAAATTCGGGCGAGGTAATTGGTTGTTCGCGGTTTTATGAATGGAACGCAGAAGCGCTTGAAGTGGCGATTGGGTATACCTTCATTGTGCGCAGCCACTGGGGCGGGATGATCAATGGCGAACTAAAACAGTTGATGCTTGATTACGCATTCCGCCATGCGCAAAAAGTATGGTTTCATATCGGCTCAGACAATTGGCGCTCCCGCAAAGGCACTGAAAAAGCAGGCGCGCTTTTTTCTCACCATGCCCTGAAAGTCATCAATGGACTATCGCATGAGTATGCGTTTTACAGCATAGACCGCAAACGGTATCTCTCAGGAAAGCGTTGATAACACATACCCATATCCTCTTAAGCTTCGCAGCGTGCAGGCTGAATGAATGTGGCTGAGTTCTTTGCGGATTTTGCTGGTAAGTAAGTCAAATGCAGGTTTCTCGTTTCGGGACAGACTGAGTTAATGGGGAGGATATTCTGTGGTACGCTTCCGGTCGGGCAAGCGAGTTCACCGAGGTGGCACCCAGGTCATTGTTGAGTACTAAAAATGCTTTTTTGGGTAAGTTGAGCCAGGCGAAACCTACCCACCAGTATTGACCAGGCTCAACAATATTATTTTTGCGGAGATTATACTGGTGCAGTGCATTCTGGCGCGCTTGAGACAGAAAAGCATAAGGTGATTTTTACCTGGCCACCGATTTTAGCTATGTAACATGCTGGTTAATAATAACTGAGGGAGGTCTACAGAGTGATAAACGAAATGTTAGTCCAATTCGCTGAGTGGCTATACGCTACTGGGGGAAGTCGGGCGATTGAGGAGTCTTTTTATTTATACAACTGGATAGAAACAACGCATGTTTTGACAATCATGGTTTGTCTCGGGATGCTGGCTTTTATCGATCTTCGAATGCTTGGTTATGCCTTGCCAAATGTGTCTGCGTCAACTATCGCGGACAGGTTGAATGTACCCATGATGATCGGGTTTGCCCTTATGTTCATCACGGGTTTGTTATTGTTTTATGCCAAGCCAACTTACACGAACCAAAGTATTTGGTTCCGAATCAAAATGGTGCTGTTGGTGGTCGCATTCTTCAATGCCATCAGGTTTCACCGTCATATGAAAGCATCGGCTTCAACTTGGTGTAATGAGCCGCGCGCACCCTTTAACTTGCGTGTAAGTGCGGCGTTGTCGCTTGGTCTTTGGGCCGGAGTTGTAACAACAGGGCGCCTTATTGCATACGATTGGTATCATTGCTACCGAGATCTTCCGGGCTGGTTGAGCGCTGCTGCGGGATGCGTTGCTGAGTAACGTATGACAAAAATTCTGGGCGCCATGCAGGCGTCATGCTGGTTTTGAGATGAGTCAGGAGTTCCTATGGAGCTATTACCTTTTTTTGAGTGGGCAGAAACAACATTTTTAGGATACATCGGCAAGACCTATGGGGGAGTCTATGCCACTTTCGGGCAGTCATTGCATTTGATGGCGCTGGCTGTTCTTGGCGGGTCTGTTCTGGTTGCTGATTTGCGTTTGTTAAATGTCATCATGAAGGACGTACCTTCTGAAATAGTGACAGAGCAGGCGCATAAATGGTTTCGCATAGCGCTAGTTATGATTATCAGCACAGGGATCTTTATGGCGGCGGCAGTTGCACAGCGGATGTATCACAACGACTTTTTCTGGGCAAAAATGTCAGCTCTTTTGGTTGGTATAATCTTTGTGTTCGCGATAAAACGCCCACTGTTGAAAGGCTCGCACGCTGACCTTAATCCAATAGTGATAAAAATGGTCGCTTCCGCCTCAATTCTCGTCTGGTTCAGCGTTGCTGCAACTGGGCGATGGATTGGTTTTTCAGGCTGAGATTGATGAGGAGTCAATAATGACTGTCAAAAAAGAGTTGGGCATTCAGGAAAAGATTGCCGCCGTTGCCGCGGGAGCTATTATCATCAGTGCTTTAATGTACTGGGGTTATCAATTTGTAGGTATGCTTGAATTCCTTGAAATGGCATATGAGTAAGCTTTGGGTTACGTGATGTAAGACTTGTATGCGCTGGCTCCAAGCTGTTGGCTAGCGCATACAAAGGCAGATGATGGATAGTCGGTTTGGCTGAACTTAGTGCATGGTTAGAATATGCCAAGTTCTATAAGAAAATAATCATCGCGAAACAGTTCAGTGATCAGTCTGTCCAAGCCCAGCTCTATTGCTGTGCTCACATCCTTGCCTTCTACTGAGGTTCTGCTGACAACCTCACTTTGCCATGCATTTCGCCCTTGGTTGATCAGAGTCAGCTCGCATCGTATCAAGACCTCCAGGCCGGTGGCCGTATCCTGGACACTCATCTCAATCAATTTGCCTTCAAGAGATAATCGAGCATCACCCTCGGCTAATGACGCGCCAGAGCTTGTAAATGCTCCTACAACAGCTGAATGAACCAGCGCGTGAGGTGCTAACACGGTAAGGATTATTGGTTCGCCTCCAATACGCTGAATGCCTTGGGATACTGGTTCGTTGCGATGATCAGTGAATACGTTTATCGCCAGCGGGCCTCCTCTGATTGCACCAAGATCGACACCAGTCTCGCCTTGATACTGATATTCAAGGTTGATTTGTTCGTCAGCAAATGAATTAAAAGCGGAAAGCGCCAATAGAGTCGCAAAAACTCCTGACGCAATTTGTTTGTACATGAGGTTACCTCCAAAATTAAAAAGGCTGCTGAACCTGATGGTGCAGCAGCCTCGATTACAATCAACTTTATGTAGCTGGCAAGCTTAAAGCCTGTCAGCTGGCCAAGGCACGCCTTGATGTCCCTGTGGCATATCTTTCATGCCCTGGTACACAAATTTTTGCACACGCTTGCCTTCATAAGTTTCCGTTGTATAGATGTTGTTCTGTGAGTCTGTTGCTATGCTGTGTGGAGCATAAAACTGTCCTGGCTGTCGTCCGCCACCGCCAAAACTAACCAGTACTTCTAGGGACTGACGATCAATTACGTAAACCTTGAAGTTTTGACCATCCGCGAGGTAGATGTACTTTTGCTCCTCATCGTTTGAGAAAGAAATATCCCAAGTCGAGCCCTGGGCTAATGTCTCAGGTGCAATGACCACTTCCCTGACGTATGTACCATCAGGGCGGAATACCTGAATCCTGTCGGAACCTCGGTCGCAAACATATACAAAGCCATCTTTAGACGGGATTGCGCAGTGGACCGGGCCACGGAACTGCTGTGGAAGCGGTGCTCCCGGAGTGTAATCTACCCGCTCATCCACTGGCGTGTTGCCGTAGGCGCCCCAGTAGCGCTTGAAGGCGCCTGTATTCAGATCAAGCACGGCTACACGTTTGTGGCGATAACCATCGGCAAGGTAGACCTCGTTATTTGCTGCATCAATAGCAAGTTCCGCAACTTGGCCGAAGAACGTCGTGCTATTACTGTCAGGGGTGCTTCCCGGTATCCCGTGCTGTGCTACAAACTGTCCGTCGCCAGTAAAGACCAAGACGTGGGAGTCACCAGTGCCATTGCCGCCTATCCAAACGTTGCCGTTTGGGGCAATAGCGATTCCGTGATTGGATTCCGGCCAAGTAAAGCCTTCGCCTGGGCCGCCCCAAGCGTTAACCAGGTTGCCAGCTGGGTCGAATTCGAGGATTGGAGGCGCAGGCGTGCAGCACTCGCTAACCCCCAGTTTCAGGCCTATTTCAGTTGCCCCGCCAAACATTGATTCTTGGTCTCGATGCACGATGAAGACGTGATCACGCGCGTCGACTTCTACACCAATAGCCCGACCGATTATCCACTGATTAGGCAAAGGCTTTGGCCAAAAAGGGTCCACTTCGAAGCTTGGAGCGGAGACCATAGTGCCAGATTGAGCTTCAACCGGGTCTTTCAGCAAGGATTGCCCGGCAGTGAGTGCAGCCACTGCAAGTGCTAGACTTGCTCCCACTGCTATTTTCGTTTTTATTGTCATGTTATCCCCTCCGGGGTTTCAACATTTCGAGCATGGATTTCGAGTGCAGCCGACGTATACTCAGCTCCTCCCCCTCAGTATACTCACTGCGATTAAGGTTTGACCAGAGCCATCCTCAGCATAGTGATCGTGGCTGAATAACTTGAGGCTAAAAAATTGATTTGTAATAACTTAAAACAGCTAAATGCTAATTGGTCACGTGTCCGGCTCGTCCTGGTTGCCCTGATTTGCCTTGCCTCTCCTGCGGTTTTGGTTGCAGATGAAATACCTTCCAGAGTCGCGGTGCAAGCTTTTGTTAAGGCCGATGATGGCCGTTTGAATCTGCTGATGCGTGTGCCAATGGACGCGCTCGTAGAGGCTCAGTTCCCACTGAGAGGCGAGATTGGTTACGTAATTTTTTCTGAAGCCACTGGTGCCATGGAGAGCGCTGCAAATAGTGAAATCCTTCCGGGCATACAACTTTTTGAGGGAGATCGCTTTTTACAGTCGCCGAGCCTTGAGGCTGTCAGAATAGCTTTCCCCTCCGATCGATCGTTTGTGGATTATGATTCGGCCATGGCGAATATCTATAGCCCGCCAATTCCAGACGCCCAGGATCTTTACTACAGACAAGGTTTCCTGGACATTCACGCGACGTACAGCATCGATTCATCTGAGTCTAGGTTTTCAGTTGATGCCAGGTTAGGTGGGTTGGGTCTCGAAACGACAACAATACTCAGATATGTATTGCCAGACGGCTCTGAGCGCACTTTCAGTTTTGTTGGGAATCCAGGGCTGGTCTACATGGATCCCCGCTGGTACCAGGCTGTGCTCAACTTCGTGATTCTAGGGTTCGATCACATTCTTGAGGGGGCGGATCACCTGTTGTTTCTGTTTTGTCTGCTGATTCCTTTGCGTCGCATTTCAGCGTTAATTCCGGTCATTACTTCGTTTACCATCGCTCACTCGTTGACGCTTATCGCTTCCGCCTTGGGTTGGGTTCCTTCAAGCATATGGTTTCCCTCGTTGATCGAAACACTTATTGCGTTGTCTATTGTCTACATGGCCTGCGAGAACATAATCGGTGTCAGGCAGCAGCACCGCTGGATAATGACTTTTGCTTTTGGGCTGGTCCATGGTTTTGGTTTTTCCTTCCTGCTGACTGAAAGCATGCAGTTTGCAGGTTCCCACTTGGTGATGTCATTACTGGCCTTTAACCTCGGGGTTGAGCTTGGACAAATTCTGGTGGTGCTGATCGCTGTGCCGATAGTTTACCTGCTTTTCAGATTCGCTCTGCCAGAGAAGGCAGGTGTTATCCTGCTATCCGCGATAGTTGGTCACTGGGCGTGGCACTGGATGGAGGAGCGCTGGGTTAACCTGTCCGCTTATGAAATTTCGCTGCCTGCGTTTGGTTCTGAGTTTCTGGTAGGGTTGTTGCAATGGTCTGCCTTGCTAATTCTGGCTTCTGTCATGCTTTGGATGATGAATTTGCTTTTCTCTAGATACTCGGCAAGCACGACTGAACGCATAAGCGGTTCTGAAGACAGCAGATAGAGAGGTTTTTGGGTGCCAGCGTTCCAAAAGCCGCGTTGTTTTGTCACTCGTTGAATTGTTATGATGCCTAGCTGAAAACGTTGCCGTAGGGCTGTTTGATAATGATAATGATAAAGCGGATAAATACTGTATGACCGGGATAATGATTGTCTTGTTTGGTATCGCCGGCCTTTGTTTTGGCTGGTTCGTATACTCTAAGTTTATCGCCGAAAAAATCTTCAAACTGGATCCTGATTTCAGAACTCCCGCGCATGAGTTCAATGATGGAACCGACTTCGTGCCAACCAACAAGTATGTTCTCTGGGGGCATCACTTCACTTCTGTAGCCGGCGCGGCTCCGATCGTCGGCCCTGCGATAGCGGTATATTGGGGTTGGGCTCCAGCTCTCTTATGGGTGGTCTTCGGCACGATATTTTTTGCGGGTATCCATGATATGGGTGCCTTGTGGGCGAGCAACCGTAACAAAGGAAAGTCAATTGGTGCTCTGTCTGAGAGCGTTATCGGGAAAAGAACCCGATCTTTGTTCCTCATAGTCATCTTCTTGTTGTTGTTAATGGTCAATGCGGTTTTTGGCGTTATCATCGCTAATGGTTTCGTTGCTACGCCGGGTTCGGTGTTTCCTGCCTGGATGGCAATAGTAGTGGCTCTGATAATAGGTCAGTTACTGCGGAGAAATTTTAGTCTCATGCTGCTGACCGTGGTCGGCGTTATAGTTTTGTATATATCCATCTGGATGGGAACTTTCATAGAGTGGGAACTTCCGTCAAGTTTTATGGGGCTTACACCTGAAGCTAATTGGATAATCATTCTGTTTATTTACGCGGCGATAGCATCAATGCTGCCGGTGTGGATGCTACTGCAGCCAAGGGATTTTATTAACGGGATGCAGTTGATAGTGGGTCTGGCACTGCTATACGGCGCAGTCATCTTGTTCATGCCGGACATCACTGCTCCTGCGTTTAATACACAAACTGCACCAGGTACGCCGAGTATATTCCCACTACTTTTCATCACAGTTGCGTGCGGTGCAATCTCGGGATTCCACGGCATCGTGGCCTCAGGAACCAGTTCCAAGCAGTTGAATAAAGAGCCAGATGCCCGGTTTGTGGGCTACCTGGGGGCAATAGGTGAGGGCTCCCTTGCGTTGATAACCATTGTTATCGTTTGCTCCATCGCCTATGCGGTAAGTCCTGAGCAATGGCACGTACTATATAACCAATTTGGTGCCGGCGGCGCTCAGGCCTTCGTTGCTGGCGGAGCCGTGCTAGTCAACTCGGCATGGGGGCTGTCTGAAGACTTTGCCCAGGTTTTGCTGGCTACTATGCTGGCCTTGTTCGCGGGTACTACGATGGATTCGGGTGTTCGCTTGCAGCGTTACATTATTCAGGAGTGGGGCGACATCTATGGCATTAAGCTATTCAATTCTGGGGTAGTTGCTACGCTGGTTGCGGTTGCTGCCTGTTTGCTGCTGGCGTTTGGCGCTGGCGGCTCCTCTGGCGCAGGTGGGATGATAATCTGGCCATTGTTCGGAGCGACGAATCAGATTCTTGCCAGCCTTACACTGTTGGTAATAACTGTAATGCTGATCAAGATGGGCAGGCCATCGTACTACACTATGATTCCTATGATTTTCATTCTCATCACTTCATTTTTGGGAGGGATGATTCAATTACTCGCTTTCTACAATGCTGGGAATTACCTGCTGGTGGCGCTGGACTTTATCGTGCTTGTAGTAAGCGTTCTAGTCATGCTGGAAGCTGCGTCGGTGGTTTCTAAAATTAAGAAAGAGCAGGCCGCAGCCAAACTGGAGCATAGGTAATCTGATTTCAACGGGGGAGGCTGGAATTACTTCAGTCTCACCCCGACGGGCCTGAGTTACAAATAATTGCAAAGGTAAAGCATGCCCGTGTATCTCCCAATTTTTGATTGTCTATAATCTGGGGAATTCAAGTTTCTAGGTGTCCGGGTTTGTTGGCTTTGTGCCCTAAATGAAAAAACTGTTGGCGATACTTATTTGGGTATGTGGATTATCCACAGGTGAACTGTTCGCCAGTTCAGTGCCAGATTTTGCCTTGATTGACCAATATGGCAGATTTTATCAGCTAAGCCGGTTTGTAGATCAGCGCGTTGTTGTTGTGTTGGCATTTCAAAGAGACTCCGAATCAGGGCAGTCGGGTTTGGCCGAATTTGTTTCCCTATCAAGAAGATACCAAGGCGCTCCTGTCCAGTTCATGGTGTTGGTTGCTGATTCCGGTGAGACTAGGGAAAGCCTGAAAGAACTCTCCACTACCCTTGGCACTGAGATTCCTTTTTTACTTGATGAATCTCAGTTGATTGCGGATGCGCTGGAAGTCAGGTCTGTCGGCGAAGTGCTTGTTATCGAACCTTTGGAGTTGGCGGTTCTGTATCGAGGTGATGTGGGCCTCTTCAGTAATAGTGCGGCGCATCAGGCGCTGGCTGCGAATTTACCCGGCGTAACGTCTTACCTTCATTATGTTGTTCACTCTATCCTTAGACATGAAAACTTCAACGAGAATCCTGTTGCCTCAGAAGGTCCGCCATTGGATCTTGATAAGCTGATTCCTCGTAGGACTGTTGAAGTCTCTTACGAAACACAAGTAGCACCTATTCTGATTCAGCGTTGCGTTGGTTGTCACCAGCCTGGCGGAATGGCGCCGTGGGCGATGGACAGTCATTTGATGGTTCAAGGCTGGAGTAAGATGATCCGGGAAACCCTGCTTACACGAAGAATGCCTCCGGGGCAGATTGATCCGGCCTTTGCTTCCAATTACGTCGATGTTCATCACATTACTGATGCGGAGATGTCCCTGTTAATTGCGTGGATTGATAGTGGTGCGTCGCGCGACGAGAACACGGTCGATCCTCTAAGTGAGGTTATTCCTGATGGTTCGCCGTGGGCTCTTGGCGAGCCTGATCTGATAGTTGATTTTCCCGAACAAACTATACCGGCGACAGGTGTTCTCGAATATGTGTTTGTTCCATTGGAGATAGGGTTAACCGAAGATCGCTGGGTATCTGCTTATGAATTTGATGTGGGTGATAAGTCTGCTTTGCATCATGTAATTCTTTATACGCAAGATTCTCGTCAGCGTCGCCAGAATGCCAGCGGCGGCGGGAGTCGCACCAACTTTGGTGGTTATGCGCCTGGAAGAGAGTATGTTGTTCTTGATGAGGACACAGGCATTCTTTTGAAGCGTGATATGCGTTTCATGATCCAGTTTCATTACACTGCGGTTGGTCGTGAGCTTTTGGATAAGTCCAGATTGGGGCTTTATTTCAGGGATACTCCCCCCGAGCGTGAACTTGTCAGGACAGCTCTGATGAACGGGGACTTTGTAATTCCTCCGGGCGTTCGTGAGTTTCCGGTCAGTGCCAGTACGTTGGTCGCAAAGGATAGTTATTTGTATAGTTTCGCGCCTCATATGCATTTCAGGGGGAAACATATTCGCTTCTCTGTTCGATATCCGGATGGTAGTCACGAAAATCTGTTGTCGATACCGAATTTTCAGCACAATTGGCAAATGGTTTACCGTCTCAGAGATCCTGTTTTCCTGCCGGCGGGGACGGAGATTGTTGCAGAAGGCGCATTCGATAATTCACCTTATAACCCAATGAACCCGGACGCTGGGCAGACGGTTTCGTGGGGGGATCAAGTGTGGGATGAAATGTTTATCACGTGGATGCGAATAGCAGAAGCTCCTCAGCCATAGGCATGGTTTACGATTGGCGCGAATCCTTTAGGAATTATCGTATGAATGTTGTGTCGCTTGTGGAACTCCTGTCGGATGGTTCGTTCCACTCTGGTGAGATTTTGGGTGCCAAGCTTAGCATTAGTCGAGCGGCGATCTGGAAGCAAATCCAAACTCTTCGCGACCTTGGCGTTAGCGTTGACGCCGTGAGGGGTAAGGGTTACCGAATTGCGGGTGGCATTCAACTCCTGAGTAAAAAGCGAATTCTTTCAGGATTGTATCCAGGTATCGCTGAAGCCTTGTCCGGTTTTGAAGTGCATTTTTCCATCGGATCTACCAATTCAGAGGCTATGGACAAGGCTTCTGCGCATTATTCAACCTATCTTGTTCTGGCGGAGCATCAGTCTAGTGGCAGAGGGCGGCGTGGGCGCGCATGGGTGAGCCCATTCGGTCATAACCTCTACTTATCATTGCTCTGGACGTTCACAGGTGGGGTTGGTGAGCTGGAAGGGCTGAGCCTGGTTTGCGCGTTAGCAGTGTTGCGAACGCTGAACAAACTTTCCTACAAGGGCATGCGGGTTAAGTGGCCTAATGATGTGTTGTTTAACGGAAAAAAACTGGCTGGCATACTTCTGGAGGTCAATGGTGATGTTTCAGGGCCTTGCAAGCTGGTCATTGGTATCGGTCTGAATACGTACATGCCTATTTCTGCAGGAAGGGTTATTGATCAGCCTTTTAGTGACTTAAGATCCGTCAACGGGAATGTTGAGGATCGTAATCATATCGCTTCGGTATTGGTGAGCGAACTTGTTGTGATGATGCGTGAGTTTGAGGTATCCGGGTTTAAGTCGTTTGTGACCGAGTGGGCGGTCGCCGACGCTTATCACGGACTTGATATAGAGGTCAGTAGCCCCAGGTATTCGCAGGTGGGGATTTGTGCGGGTGTTGATGAGTCAGGACGCTTGCTGCTGGATACGGCAGAGGGCCGAAAGGTCGTATATGGTGGCGAGGTTATGCCAAGCGTTCGCCCGTTGGGCGCCCTTTAATCCTAAGTTGCTCGTGGCGACCGCGTATGAGCGCATATTTAAGAATTGTTCTGGTATTAGTGGCAGTAAATTTTTTGTTGGCGCTTTGGCAAATTTTGATTCACCCAAATGAAGATAATCGACGAGAAGATTACCCGCTTGTTACATTAGTTCATAAGCGCGAGGTTGGTTCTCTGTCGCTTAAATCTGGGCACGCTGAAATGCTGCAAGCTCCAGAGACCGCCGATATCCACGTGGACATTAACTCTGAACTCGAGCCGACAGCGGCTATACTCTGCTTGGAGTTTGGCCAGTTTGAAAGTGTTACACAGTTCTCCAATTCGCTTGATGGGTTGGCGCTCGAGCACAGTGTCGAAGAGATTCATTTTCGGGATATGGATAATCCTTTTTTCAGGGTACAGACTCCTGCCTTTGAAAGCCGCGATGTCGCTTTAATTGCTCTCGAGGGTATTCGTGAGGCAATCGAGCTATCAGATGTCCCTATAGAATCCTATATTGTTCCAGCAGGCCCCTTAGAAAATGCGATCTCACTGGGTTTGTTCAGTGATCGTGCCAATGCAGTAAATGTCCAACTCACATTGGCTGATCAGGGTATTGATGTAATGGTAGAGCAGGAAGGGCGTTTAACAAGCCGTTACCTTGTCGCGCTAAAACGTGAGTATTATGATGATTTTAAAGAAGAAATCGACATTATTGTCGATGCGCTGATGCTTGAGTTCAGTGCTGCAGAAAATGTATGCGAAACGATTGCACATGCAGAGTAATTCCCATAAAATGCCGCCTCTGCTTTAGAGACCCCGGGAATGGGATCCGGTATTCTCTTAATGGAGGGGTTCCCGAGTGGCTAAAGGGATCAGACTGTAAATCTGACGCGCGAGCTTCGGTGGTTCGAATCCACCCCCCTCCACCATTAAGAGTTAATTGATATCCATAGAGTTCTGGCAGCAGGCGGGTATAGTTCAGCGGTAGAACCCCAGCCTTCCAAGCTGGTTGCGCGGGTTCGATTCCCGCTACCCGCTCCAGATAAACCTGATTTGTTTTGCGGGGTCTGTGGTTTCAGACAGGCGGAGCGGTTTGCTCGCATAGCTCAGTCGGTAGAGTACTTCATTGGTAATGAAGAGGTCACCAGTTCGAATCTGGTTGTGAGCACCAGTATTTTGTTTTTTCACTGCGGCGCGGTAGATGTGCGTCGATTAATTCTGAGGCGCGGCTGTTCAACGGCCGCATCATATAGGCAGCTCGGCTGGAAAATTAGAGGCGGTCACAATGGCTAAGGGTAAATTTGAACGTAAGAAGACGCACGTCAACGTCGGCACAATTGGTCACGTTGACCACGGCAAAACCACACTGACAGCGGCTCTGACGCGTGTGTGTGCTGAGACCTGGGGCGGCGAGATGCGCGCATTCGACCAGATC
>CALQJO020000019.1 GCA_943330915.2 Rhodoferax sp. OV413
AGCGAGCGTGTCCAGCTGTGCGTCATAGCCAGAATGTCCCGCCTGAAAAACACCAGCACAGCGGACAAGCTACCCAGATGCAGCGCGACATCAAAGGCCAGGCCTTGATCCTCCCAGTTGGTGAACACCGGCACCAGTATTAAGTGTGCTGAGCTGGAGACCGGCAGGAACTCTGTCACGCCCTGTACAACCGCCAACACAATTATTTGCAGCCATTCCATTTAGTGTTCTCCCGGGCCCAAGCGCCGCGCCATTATCAACTAATACTTTTCCGGGTCAACCATAGGCGCCCAGTTGCCCATAAACTGCGCACCGTCCGCCACAATGCTGGCACCATTGATGTAGCGCGCGGCCGGGGAACACAGAAACAGGGTAATGGCTGCCATTTCCCCGGCGGTGCCCATACGATGGGCGGGCACATCCCGCATCGTACTGTCTGCCAGATCGCCATACTCGGCCGAGGCAAATTCCTCTTCATGGACGCCGCGCGTATCGATTGTGCCCGGTGCCAGCGCGTTGATAGTGACACCATGACGGGCCAGGTAATAGGACATCGATTGAGTCATGCTCACCACACCGGCCCGCGCCGCACCCGAATGCACAAAAGGTGGGGCGCCGCGATTAAATGAATAAACATGCACTATGTTGACAATAGCACCACTCCCTTGTTTGACCATCAGCGGCGAGACCCGGCTGCACATGTTCCAGGTACCATTCAGGTTAAGATCAACAACGGCGCGCCAGCCATTGTCGCTGATTTCTGATGGACGTGCCGGAAACTGGCCTCCAGCGTTGTTTATCAGAAAGTCGATTTGCCCGAAGGTGTCAAGACTGCGCTGAAGCAAATTTTCTACCTCACCGGTGTTGCGGATATTCATTGGCACAGCAAGGCAACCGGCTCCCTGTGCACGGATTTTTGCGGCGGCGGGCAGCAGATTCTCTTCACGGCGGCTGGCGATGACGACATTGGCGCCCAGTTGCGCAAACGCCTCGGCGATAGCTTGCCCGATGCCACGCCCTCCGCCGGTAATGAGCGCAGTCTTCCCTTTAAAGAGTCCTGGCGCGAAGGTATCCAGTGGTGATGACGCTTGCATAGATAATCCTTGTTTAGTGATGTTGGTGTGTCTTTGAACATGAGATTGTCATGTGCACTGAGCAAGATTAGTGATGGCGGATAATAGCGAGGTCTGTGCGGGGCAAGCCAGTTAAAGAAGTTTTTTGACGTAGAACAACTGCTCGGCTTTTCCGTTTTCAACGCGCAGGAAAAGTGGTAAAGTCCTGAGACCTCGCGATGTGACCCCGAGTTCATCAGTCAGATATGCTCGTTGTATTCAAGCGTCATAATTTGAGTATCAAACAGCCGGTCGTTATTGCCAGGGTTTTACTGACACCGGTTAATACATTTATACATCTGTTAATTAATTTAATTCTGGGAGAATCTCTGTGAATGCTGATTTCACTGCTGAAGATTTGAAGTTTCAGAAAGAAGTTCAGGACTTCTTGAAGGCGGAGTTTCCGCAGGATATCAAACACAAAGTCGACAACGGCATTCGCCTGGAAAAGGACGACTTTGTGCGTTGGCAAAAAATTCTGAACAAGCGTGGTTGGATGGCACCCAACTGGCCCAAGGAGTACGGCGGTACCGGTTGGACTCCCACGCAAAAGTACATATTTGCGATGGAAATGGGTCTTTACGGCGCAATGGCGCCCGTGGCCTTTGGTGTCAATATGGTCGCGCCGGTCATTTATACCTACGGCAGTGAAGAGCAGAAAAAACGTTTCCTGCCCGACATTCTTGAGAGCAATGTCTGGTGGTGTCAGGGTTACTCCGAGCCCAATGCCGGTTCTGACCTTGCGTCGCTGAAAACCACCGCTGTGCGTGATGGTGATCATTATGTTGTAAATGGCACCAAAACATGGACAACACTGGGACAGCATGCAGACTGGATTTTCTGTCTGGTACGTACCGATAACACCGCCAAGAAACAAGAAGGCATCAGCTTTCTGCTAATCGATATGAAAACCCCCGGTATCAAAGTTTCTCCGATTTACCTGCTGGATGACGAGCCGGAAGTCAATGAAGTGCATTTTGACAACGTGCGAGTGCCGGTTGAGAACCTCATCGGTGAGGAAAATCAGGGATGGACTTATGCCAAGGTGCTGCTGACACACGAGCGCACCAATATCGCACAAGTGCCAAACTCAAAACTGAAGATGCGCAAGCTGCGCGATCTGGCGGCTCAAACTCCGGATGGTTTTGGCGGCAGTTTGCTGAACGATCCTGTGTTTTCCCGCAAGCTGGCAGAAGTTGAGATACAGGTACTGGCGCTGGAATATGCAGAGTTGCGCACACTGGCGGCCGTCAGCGTGGGCAAGGCGCCTGGCCCGGAATCATCTATCCTGAAAATTGTTGGAACCGAAGCCACCCAGTTTATTGATGAGTTGTACATGGAGGTTGCCGGGTATCACAGCCTGCCACACGTCCCGGCTCAGTTTGCAGAAGGGTTTAGTGGTGAGCGAATCGGTAAAGGTTCCCTGGTGAACAGTTCGAATGTGTATTTCAACAACCGCAAGAAGTCGATTTACGGCGGGTCCAACGAAATACAGAAGAACATTATCAGCAAAGCTGTGCTGGGCCTGTAAACGCACACTGCCCGCCGACCCGGTCTTACGAATTGACCGGGTAACTCAAACAGATAAGGATTTAGAAGAGGAAATATCGTGGATTTTTCTTACAGTGATGAGCAGCAGATGCTGCAGGACAGTGTGCAGAAGTTTGTTTACAGCCAATACGACTTTGATACCCGTCGCAAAATTATTCAGAGTGAAACGGGATACAGTGCGGAATACTGGGCTCTGTTTGCTGAATTGGGGTGGTTAACCGTGCCCTTTCGCGAAGAGGACGGTGGCTTTGGTGGTTCCGCTGTTGATTTGATGGTGGTGATGGAAGAGTTTGGCAAGGGCATGGTGATTGAGCCGTTTCTGGCAAGCGCAGTGCTAAGTGGCGGTCTGATCGGTGAGTTGGGCAGTGCGGCGCAGAAAGAGTCACTGCTGGCCGCCGTGATGGAAGGATCACTGCAGCTCGCCACGGCGTATGCTGAAGCCGACAGCCGCTACAACCTTGCCAGTGTTGGCACCACCGCCCGCAAACAAGGAGATTCCTATCTGATCAATGGCAGCAAGGTCATGGTGTTGAACGCACCGTCTGCTGACAAATTGCTGGTGATTGCCAGAACGTCTGGCGACAAATTTGATCGTGATGGTATCTCCGCATTTATTGTCGACGCCAGCGCTGCGGGCGTTTCAAAAAACAGCTATACCGCAGTCGATGGTCACCGGGCGGCCGAAGTGCACCTGACCGATGTACTGGTTGCTGCTGCCGACAGACTTGGCGCTGAAGGCAATGCCTTGGCAGCACTGGAAGCAATCATTGATCGTGCCGCGCTGGCAGTCAGTGCTGAAGCCGTTGGTTCGATGGATTGTCTATTGAAGAAAACGGTTGAGTACGCCAAAACCAGAAAACAATTTGGTGTGGCAATTGGTACCTTCCAGGCATTACAGCACCGCATGTCAGAAATGTTTATTGAGTGCCAGTTGGCGCGTTCTGTGGTCATTATGGCTGCGATGAAATTGGATACAGACGGGTCGCCGGCAGAAAAAGCCAAAGCGGTTGCTGCTGCCAAAGCGCGCGTTGGCCGGGCCATGCGCAAAGTTGGTCAGGAAGCCGTGCAGCTGCATGGTGGCATTGCGGTCACGGATGAGCTGGATGTTGGGCACTTCTTCAAACGCATCACCACCATCGAAAATCTGTTTGGCAACACTGACTATCAACTGGCTCGCTTTGCATCACTGTAATTAAGGGTATTTGACAGTCAAAACAAGTGGGGCTGATTGCTGAGGCAATTACGCCCCCTTTTTTTTAATGGATGACTGAACAGCAACTCTGCATGGCTACTCGGGATCCAAGAGGCTAAAGATGAAAGAGGCACAGGCGTGAGTGAATTAGTGTTAGTCCGTCACGGGCAGGCGTCTTTTGGTGCAGACTCTTATGACAAGCTTAGCCCTGTCGGTGAGCGTCAGGCAAGTCTGCTGGCGCAGCACTGGCAACAGATGGGCGAACAGTTTGAGGCGGTATACAGCGGCACACTGCAGCGACAGCAACAGACCGCTGCCGCGTTAGTGAGGCTGGTCAGCCAGCCGGGCATCGTCACCCATCCGGGCCTCAACGAATACAATGGTGAGCCTTTGTTGCGAATATACCTTCGTGATCATGCACACCGTGAAGGGTTTGCGGCCGATCTTCACTTCCCGCTGCGGGATCGTAAAACCTTTCAGCTGGTGCTGGAGGCGGCTACTCAGCACTGGATCAACGGCACTTTGCTGGCGTCCGTTGACGATGCGGATTTTGAGTCGTGGAAGGGCTTTCAAGCCAGAGTACATGACACGCTTGACGAATTGATGCGCTCGCACAGCGGTGGCGCGCGTGTGCTGGTCTCAACATCAGGCGGGGTCATTGCGCTGGCGTTGCAGCGTGCCTTGAACTTGCCGGATAATCAGGCTATTGCCACCAACTGGATGGTCAACAACAGTTCGGTCACGCGTCTTGTGTATGGGCGCGGAAAAGTGTCTCTGGGCTGCTTTAATGCGCTGCCTCATCTGCAAACGCCTCACCTGAAGGACTTGATCACGTTTCGTTGAGCAGGCGGATGTTGACAGGTCAGCTTCAAACAAAAACAAGGAAATCAACATGTCACGATTGGATCAACTGGTAGATCAGGCTTACGCGGTTCGGGAAGGCGAAGAGTTGGATCTGATCGTACTACGCGAGCATTTGCGACCCGTGTTGGGCACACTGGTTGACGCATTACAGGTCAAGCAGTTTCCCGGCGGATATTCCAATCTGACCTATCTGCTGAGCAGTGGCCATCACAAGTGGGTGTTGCGCCGCCCGCCCTTTGGCAGCAAGGTCAAGTCCGCACATGATATGGGGCGCGAGTTCAAAATTCTGACAGCGCTGGAGAAGGTGTTTCCGTACGCGCCCAAACCCATTCATTTCTGTGATGATCCTGCGGTGCTGGGGTGTGATTTTTATCTGATGTCCTATATCGAAGGTCTGGTGATTCGCCGCGAGTATCCGGCGGGCTTCAATCTGTCACCGCAGCAGGTGCGCCAACAGTTTTTTGCGCTGTTTGATGTATTGGGGGAGTTGCATTCAGTCAATCTGCAGCAAGCCGGGTTGACTGAATTTGGCAAACCCGAGGGGTATGTGACCCGTCAGGTTGACGGCTGGAGCAAACGTTATGTGGCGGCACTGACTAGCGATGCGCCTGACTTCGGGCCGGTCATAGACTGGTTACGGGATAAGATGCCGGCGGAGAGCGGTGTGGTGGGAATCATCCACAACGACTACAAACTGGATAATGTGATCTGGTCTGTTGATGATCCCATGAAGGTCATTGGCGTGCTCGATTGGGAGATGGCGACTGTTGGCGATCCGCTGATGGATCTTGGCTGCACACTCGGCTATTGGGCCGAGGCAGATGACCCTGCGTTTTTCCGCCAGTTCCGTGCGATGCCCAGCGATGAGCCCGGCGCGCCCACCCGTGCCGACATTGTGACCCGCTTCAGTGAACGTACCGGCATTGCCGTTGATAACATTGATTTTTATTTCTGCTTCGGACTGTTTCGACTTGCCGGAATCGGCCAGCAGATTTATTACCGTTATGCGCAGGGACTGACCAAAGACCAGCGCTTTGCCCGCCTGATCGACAAGGTTCACAGTCTGCGTCAGATGTGTGAACTGGTGATTTCCAGGTCAACCCTTTGACGAGTCAACGGGCGTTTTACCAAGGCGGCAATCACGGTTGATGGATGCCTGGACTGTGCTGCTCAGGGCACCAGCAGCAACACCAGCATGAGTGGCAGCAGACTGGCCAGCGTGGAGATCACCGACGCGGCTGCGACGGCTGCTTGTCCGGCGTTATAGCGGATTGAAAACACATACGCGCTGATCCCCACCGGCATAGAGGCGCCCAAAATCGCCGTTTTTGCCCACAGCGGATCAATATCAAACACCACCAGCATCGACAGCGCCATCAGCAGTGGCAGCATGATCAGCTTGAAGCCGGTGATCATGAGCGCCGGTTTCATTTGCTGGCCGACTTTGTACTGATGCAAAGTTGTGCCAAGCACAAACAACGCACACGGTATTGCCGCCTCTGACATCAGAGTCAGGCTGCTGTCCAGTGGTTGATACAGCGGGATGTCGAGCAGGTTAAAGGTCAGTCCGGCAATCAGGCTCGCCGTCAGTGGGCTGCCCAGCAGCTGTTTAAGCAGTCGTACCAGACTGTGCAGAATGGCGCGGATATCAAAGTGTTCCCGTTCTGCCACCAGTGTGCCTGTGGTGAACAACACCAGATTCTGCGTGGCGATGATCATAAACAGCGGCAGTAATGCGTCACTGCCCAGTGTCTGCAGAACCAGTGGAATGCCCACTACCGTGGTGTTGGAGTATGTGGTCGCCATTGCAAACACTGACTGCAGTGTTGCATCCGCCTTCAGCCAGAAACGCGCGACCAGTGCGGCAATCACATAGACAATCAGGACTGCCGAGTAAAACGCCAGTAAAAAGTTCACACCAAAGTTCTGCGGAATATCAGCGTGAACCATATTCACAAACAACAGGCAGGGAATGATCAGGTTGAACGTGAATCTGGACAAGGCCAAGGTTTCCGGCACCTGCAGGTAACCGCTGCGCGCCGCAACATATCCAGCGAATGCCAGCGCAAGCACCGGAAATATGCCTTCCAACAAGCCCACTTAGCGGACACCTGAATAGGCGGTTTTCCAACGGCCCTTGC
Source organism: Rhodoferax sp. OV413 (assembly GCA_943330915.2). Classification (GTDB taxonomy): domain Bacteria; phylum Pseudomonadota; class Gammaproteobacteria; order Pseudomonadales; family Pseudohongiellaceae; genus Pseudohongiella. The sequence goes on from CALQJO020000019.1 coordinate 6,861, forward strand.
GGAAAATATAAAAATACATCGCGGACTTGATCACGTAATCGGCAATCAGCGCGCCATACACCCAGTAGATACCCAGTTCCATAAAGTAGAACACTGCTGTCAACATCACGCGTCCGAATAGAAAACCGGCCAAGGTAATGCGAGCGGGAGATTTGGTGTCACCTGCGCCCCTGAGCGCACCACCCAGCGTGAACTCGATAGACATCATGGGTTGCACAATCGCCACCATAACGGTTAATGCGACCAGATAGTCCAGCACCAATGCGTCGCTGATAAAGAAACTGCCGATCAGGCGGGCATTGACGCCAATCAGCAGCCCCAACACCGCCATGGTGCAGAAGGCTATTTTCAGAGTCCGCCACGCGGCACGCTCGGCTTCATCCGGCTGTCCGGCGCCAAGGTTCTGGCCGGCCATGGTCGCCGTTGCGATGGCAAAACCCATACCGATGACAATGGAAATCGACAGGATGTTGACGCCAATGCCATAGGCCGTAAACGCTTCCGTACCATACAAGGACACTACCCACATAAACCCGATGATCGACACGTTAAAAATCGATTGTTCGATGCCCGCTGGCACTGCAATGCGGATCAGGCGCCGCGCGCGGTCTCGCTGCATAAAAATCTGCTTTTCGGGTTTCAGCATCAGACGCCGCGCGCGCCACATCATAAAAAAAATCACGCTGACAACCAGATACGAAACACCGGCAGCATAGGCAGCACCCTGAATTCCCATGGCCGGAACTGGCCCGAATCCGTAGACCAGCAGGTAAGCCAGCACGATATTGATGACATTACCGATGGCCGCAATCCATACCGGCGTCAGTGCGTCACCGGCGGCTCTCAGCGCGGCGCTCATCACCGCCAGAAATGAGAAAAACACATTAAAATAAATCAGCAGCTTCAGATAGAACGCAGCCTCTGCGAGCAGGTCTCCGTGCAATCCAAAAATGGCGACCATAGGGGTCGCCAGCCACTGAATCAGCACACACAACACTAAGGAAGCGCCGAGCGTGAACACGGCTGACATTTTCACCACCCGGTCAGCCTCGGCAACATTACGGCTACCCCAGGCAAAGGCCACCATCGCGGTAGTGCCTGCGGTGATCGAAAAAATAATCAGCTGTATCGCCATGTAAATGCGGTCGGCAGCAATCACCGCGGCAACAGCTTCTGCGCCGAGTTCGGCAACAATTTTGATGGCTGCCAGATGCACCATAGACAACAGCAGATTGCCGACAATAGTGGGGCCAGCAAGTTTAAACAGACTGAGTTTTAAGGGTGCCGCCGTTGCGACAGATGCGGCATTGTCCGACGAGTCCGGACTGGGTTGTTGCGTGGACATAAGGGGCCGGATGAGGAGTTTTTTCAGGGCGCTGAGGATACGCCCATGCTTATGGTTTGGCAATCAGACACACTGATTTCGCCATCACCTGTGTGGTACGCTTGCGCCTCTGATGTCGGCGTAAAGGGCGGTTCTGAATTGAAAAAAAATACAATAAAACAGCAAGCAGCAGCGTTGCACGGATTTGAATCGTCAGCGCTTGCGCGTCGTGTGGTGCTGGCGGTGGCATTCACCAATGGTTTTGTGATCATGGCCATTCAGTTGTTAGGGGGCCGCATCATGGCACCTTATTTTGGCAGCAGTGTGTATGTCTGGGGCAGCATCATCACTGTGTTTATGTTGTCTTTGTCACTGGGATATCTGGCCGGTGGCCGTTTATCAACCCGTCAGCCCGATGTGCGCATGTTTGCGTCATTTTTTCTGGCCTCGGCCATACTCTGCCTGCCGATCATTTTTTTTGCTGAACCGGTGATGTCGCAGATTTTTGTTGTTGTGGAAGATCCCCGTTACGGTTCATTGCTGACGGCCGGGCTGCTGTATTTTTTGCCAATCTGTGTGATGGGCATGGTATCTCCCTATTCAGTGCGGTTGTTGGTGCGTTCACAAGAGGGGAGCGGCGGTGTGGCAGGGATGTTGTACTTTGTGTCAACCATGGGCAGCGCACTCGGTACGTTGGGCACTTCATTTTATTTTGTGCTCTGGTTTGATCTTGATCAGGTCATGTGGGGCTGTGTGCTGGCGCTGTTAAGTTGTGGTGCTGCGATGACGTGGGTCAATCAACATGTGAATACTGCCAACAGGCAGTCGGGTGCAAAATGAGACTTATAGCGATGCGAAGTGTATCTGCATGCCTGATAGTGCTGGTTGTGCTCTGGTTCGGACTGGATAACCGGGCTGTCGCGCAGCGCACCATCATTCACGAAGAACGGTCTCAGTACCGGGACGTGGTTGTGACTGAGTTTAATAATCAACGCTGCATGTTGTTTAACGTGCATCGCGGCGATATGAATCAGACCTGTATTGATCTGCGTGATCCAAAGCGGCTGGTCTTTAACTACACCCGCATGAGTTTTGCCGGGCTGCTGCTTAACCCGGACCCTCAACGAATTCTGGTGGCAGGTTTGGGTGGCGGGACAATCCCTATGGTAATGCGCGAACTATTCCCGGCCGCGCGGATCGATGTGTTGGAGGTAGACCCGGCGGTGTTGACGGTGGCCAAAGCGTATTTCAACTTTGTTGAAGATGAGCAGTTGGTCAATCATGTCGTTGATGCCCGCGTGTTTATTAAGCGTGCCGGACTTCGCGGAGAACAATATGACTACATTGTGCTGGATGCGTTTTCCGGTGAATACATTCCCGAACATATGTTGACGCAGGAGTTTCTGCAGGAGGTCAGCCAGATTCTCACGCCAGACGGCGTGCTGGTTGCCAACACTTTTGCATCCAGCCGTTTGTACGACTATGAGTCAGTAACCTACCGGGCGGTATTCGGCGAGTTTTTTAACTTCAAAACCGCCGGCAGCGGCAATCGCATCATTCTCGCTAAAAAGCAGGCCTTGCCCTCTATCGCCTCTTTAAATGCGCCGGCGCGTCAGCTGTTTGAGCGTTTACAGCCTTACGGCATCAACCTGCTGGAGTATCCGGCGCAGCTCAGCACAAGGCCGGACTGGGATGTGGATACCCGCGTGCTCACGGATCAGTATTCGCCGGCCAATCTGCTTAACTGATCGCTTTGGTGCGGGACTTTTCGATCAGCTCGTAGATCGCCATGCCGGCCACCATAGCCACCACAAACACGATGGCTTTGGGTGCGCCGGTTCCAAAAGCCACCAGCGCCGGGCCAGGGCAAAAGCCAGCCAGGCCCCAGCCTATTCCGAACCCCAGACTGCCCATGATCAGACGGCTATCCAGGTCTTGCCGGGTAGGCAGGCGCAAGGGTTCTCCCCACAACGAATGTGTGCGGCCCTTGATCAGCGTAAACGCCACCACGCCCACTGCAATGGCGCCTCCCATCACCAGCATCAGCGACGGATCCCAGTTGCCGGTGATATCCAGAAACGACAAAACCTTGTCTGGGTTAGCCATGCCTGAAACCAGAAGGCCAATACCAAAAATCAAGCCGGTAACAAATGCAGATACAAAGTGTTTATTCATGATGGTTTTCCTCAGAGTCCCAGTAAATGGCGCACGATGTAGACCGTTACAAAACCGGTAAACATAAAGGCCACTGTGGCGACAATCGATCGGGGTGACAGCCGTGAGATACCACAAACGCCATGACCACTGGTACAGCCGGAGCCATAACGGGTGCTGATGCCAACAATCAGGCCGGCAATGATCAGCAGCGGATATCCTGCATCAATCTGCATCTCGGGCAGTGGCCCGGTCAGCAACCAGGCTGTTGGCGCCAGCACCATGCCGGCAACAAACAGCGCGCGCCATAGCACATCGCCTTTTTTGGGTATCAATAATCCACCCAGAATGCCTGAAATGCCTGCAATCCGGCCGTTGAGCAAAATGAACATCGCCGCAGCTATGCCAATGATCACTCCGCCCGACAACGATGCCCATGGTGTGAAACTTGTCCAGTCGATACTCATTGTGTGTGCTCCTGATTACAAAAAATGTCATGAAGTTGATGGAGGACGGTCAGCGCTGGCCCTGGGCTGACACGATAAAAGATATGTTTGCCTTCGCGCCGGGTATCTACCAGGCCCTCGCGGCGCAGCACGCCAAGTTGCTGGGAAAGGCTGGGTTGACGAATATCCAGACCGCTTTCCAGTTCACTGACACACATCTCTTGCTGGCTTAACTGGCATAGCAGCAGCAAGCGGTCTTCATGGGCCAGCGTCCGCAACAGATTGACGGCATCTGCGGCGTTGGTGCGCATCTGGCTGATGTCTATGTCGGCTGATTTTGTTGCCTTATTACTGACAGCGATCAAGGCATTGGATGTTGGCCGCATGTACGCTCCTGTATTCAGTGTTTGACGTGCTTGTGTGGGTTATGGTTAAGATATAAATAATATATACCTAAATATAATGTATTCAAGTAAATTATCTGCATAATGTGAAAATAGTGTCAGACCTAACTGCATTTCAAACCCATTCAATAGGAGCAATATGATGAAAAAGCCACAAGTAGAAGCCTTTCTTGATCGGGACTCCGAGACCTTCACCTATGTTGTTTACGATCACATCGGCGGTCATGCTGCCGTTATTGATCCGGTACTTGATTATGACCCCAAATCCGGTCGCACCCGCACCGACGGCGCACAGCGTGTCATCGATTTTGTCCGCACACACAATCTGACCGTTGACTGGGTGCTGGAGACACATGCCCACGCCGATCATCTGTCAGCAGCGCCGTTTGTGCGTGAGCAAGTAGGCGGAAAGATTGCGATCGGTGAAAAAATTACTGCGGTGCAATCGATCTTCAAAAACGTCTTTAATCTGGAAAAACAGTTTCTGGTTGACGGCAGTCAGTTTGATAAATTGTTTGCCGAGGGTGAATCATTCAACATCGGTGACATCAACGCTGAAGTCATCTACACACCCGGTCACACGCCGGCGGATATGTCATGGAGAATCGGTGATGCCGTGTTTGTCGGCGACACCCTCTTTATGCCAGATGTTGGCACCGCCCGCTGCGACTTTCCGGGTGGTAACGCACATACCTTGTATCAATCCATTCAGACGCTGTTGAGCATGCCGGAGGATACACGCTTGTTTATGTGTCACGATTATCCGGCAGACAAACGTGAACACGCGTACCTGACAACGGTAGCTGAGCAGAAAAAGCACAATATTCATGTGCATGATGGCGTGACGGAACAGCAGTTTGTTGCGATGCGCGAAGCCAGAGACAAAACTCTGGAGATGCCGCGGCTGATTCTGCCGTCAATTCAGGTAAACATCAGAGCCGGTAAAATGCCGCCAGCAGAGGATAACGGCACTGTGTACTTCAAGATCCCGGTCAATGTGTTGTAACGGGACCGGGATTCAAGTTACGTGGGTTACTCGCAAAGAATGGCTTTTAATTTTTCCATTTCTTTGATTTCGATTTCCCGGTTCTTGACCAGTAACAGCTCTTTCTTTTGCAGCGATGAAAAAACACGGCTAACGGTTTCCAGCGTGAGCCCCAGGTATTCACCAATATCACTGCGCGTCATGTGCAGAATAAAACGGTCCGGCGACAACTGGCAGCGTGCATAGCGTGCTGACAGGCTCAGCAGGAATGAAGCAAGACGCTGTTCCGCGGTGTAGCTGCTCAGCAAGGTATGAATTTGTTGGTCTTTGACAATTTCGTTACTCATGATGGCAAAAAAACGGCTTTGCAAATTGGGCAGCTGATGACTCAGACGTTCCAGCTGTGAGAACGGTATTTCGCAGATCGACGCGTGCTCAAGCGCCATCGTGGACACGCCATGAATTCGACTGCCGATACCATCCATACCAATAATTTCGCCGGGCATAAAAAAGCCGGTGACGCGGCTCTGCCCATCCGCACCCAGAAGATACGATTTGAAACTGCCGCTGCGCACGGCAAACACAGAGCGGAACTCATCGCGTTGACGGTAAATGTGTTCGCCTTTTCGTAGCGGACGGTTACGCTCGATAATTTCGTCAAGTTGTACAATCTCGGTTTTGTTAAGCGAAATCGGCAGACACAGATCACTCAGCCGACAGTTGCTGCAACTGACACCAGGATTCTGCGGGCAGGGTCTGCCGGCGGACTGTGTGCCGGAACCTGCTAGCGGCACCGATGCTGGTTGTTTGCTGTTGATTCCAATAAAACCGTTCATGGATTGATTAGACATAATGGCTCTTTGGCTCGTCTGTGTGTGCAATGTAACTTAGTGAAGTTTCCCGACACGTACGGTCATGATATCGCAGGGGGCGCCGTGCAAAACTTTGTTGGCAGTAGAACCCAACAATAACTTCCATCCCGTTGTACCATGGCTGCCGATGACAATCAGGTCAGCATGAATGTCTTCTGCCATACTGCGAACTTCAGTTGCTGCAGCGCCGGCCAATACCATTTGACGATTGCTTTGGATGCCATGTTTCCCTGCGATGCTCGCAAGTCGCTGCGCAGCGATGGCCATCGATTCTTCCTGTAACTTGGTGAGGTTTATTGCGTAAGCATCAATAGGGTAAGCGGCAGCCACGGGTTCCAACACGTGTACCAGCATTATTCGGTCAGTTTGATTGTCGGCAAGCTCGATCGCGCGTTCGATAATTCTGTCAGATTCATTAGAAAGATCGACGGCCACTAAGAGATTTTTATAGCTCATCACATGGTCCTCCTGATCAAATTTCTATCATTTAATTCAAAAATAGTTGTGATTGATCAATTGCAGTCTAACCGAGTGCCTGTTAAATGAGAAGCGCAGAGCCTGACCCTGCCAGGGTCATTGATTGCCACAGCAGTGTTCTTCGCTTAGTCTGCAACTGAACACACTGTTCCGGAGAAAAATAATTTTCACCACACAGGAATGGAAGGAGATCCCCATGTTATCTGTCAAAAAGATACTGGTTATTATTGAACCCGGCCAGGATTCGCAGCTTGCGCTCGATAAGTCCCTACGTCTGGCGCGCGCCACCGGTGCTGCTCTGGATCTACTGATTTGTGACCACAGCAGTTATCTGGAAGATGGGTTCTACTTTGATCCACCTCAGGCTGCAATCCTGCGACAAGAACATTTGAACCGCAACCGCCAGTTGCTTGACGACATGGCAACCGTTATTCGCCAGCAAGGTTTTGCTGTCACTGTTGATGCGTTGTGGGGAAATCCGCCCTATCGCCAGATTATTCACAAAGTGTTGTCGAGCAAGCCTGATCTTCTGGTGCAAAGCACCCGTCATCACGAAAAAATGTCACGATTGTTGTTGTCTCACCAGGACTGGCAATTGCTTCGCTTCTGCCCTTGCCCGGTGTTACTGGTCAAAGACAGACCCTGGCCAGCGCATCCTGCCTTTGTGGTAGCGGTTGACCCGGATCATGCCAATGACAAACCTGCCGATCTTGATCAACAGCTGACGGCGGCCGGGCAGTTGCTGGCAGGGTCAACACAGGGAGACGTATGTCTGTTTCATTCCTGTTTTCAGCCACCGGTGTCCGGTCTGTATGCGCTTCGCCCCGATATTGATGCCTACCGTGAAAAGACCGCTGCGTTGCTTGGCAAGTTCGGCATAATGCCGTCTAAATTGCGACTCGATGAAAGGGAGGTCACGGAATCATTGCCGGCATTTCTTGCGGAAACCAACGCCAGTGTGTTGGTTATGGGAGCAGTTTCGCGCTCCGCTCTTGACCGCTTTCTGGTGGGCAGCACGGCAGAAAAGCTCCTCGATCTTGTTAATCAGGATGTGCTGATTATCAAGCCTGAAGGGTTCACAGATACGGTGAAAAAAGCCACGCTATCGAATCTCTGATTTTCACCGGTAGCGAACGCTGTTCGATCTGTTCCAGAGTGATAGGCGTGCTCTTCACTTCGCGTTCATAAAAGTACTGCTGAAGAGCTGCGTTCACACTGGCAGAAAAAATTTCAACGCCCAATTCATAGTTCAGCCGCAGGCTGCGCTGGTCGATATTGGCTGAACCAATGAGTGAATACTGGCTGTCGATCAGGAGTATTTTTGAGTGCACAAACGGAGCCGGCTGCTGCTTGATCTCAATGCCGGCCTCCAGAAGTTGGCGCATGGAGTTTTGCATCGCCCAATGCACAGGTTTGATGTTGTTGTGGCCGGGCACCAGAATACAGACCTTTACGCCCCGCAGATGAGCCGCAATCAGCACGCCAATCATGTCGAGCATGGGCAGAAAATAGGGTGTCATGATCAGCACCTGATGCTGAGCCGCTGATATAACACTGACCATCAGATAATTCAGCTTGTCGATGTCTTTGTTAGGCCCGTCCAGAATGAGGCGAGCCCAGATATCAGATTGAATTTGTAAGCGGTTAGTGCCAATAAACTCGGGTGCGTCGTGTTCGTCTTTGCAGTACGCCCAATCCTTCCAGAAAGCCCATTCAAGCTCATCAACAATTTTACCTTTAAGACGGAAATGCAGATCCAAAACGCGATTCGGATTCTGGTCTCGCATCGCCAGGTGTCGGTCGCCAATATTCTGCCCGCCGGTAAAAGCCCATTCACCATCAATGATCAGCAGTTTACGGTGATTGCGCATGTTGAGATTCAGCGCGGGTGGGAACAGGGTCAGGGGATTAAATCTGCAAAAAGGAATGCCCAGTTTCAACAGGTGATTTCCTATTCTGGGCAGGGTCATAAACTCACCCATGCCATCGATGATGACCTTCACCTCAACACCTCTTTGCACGGCGGCCGCCAGAGCGTCTGCAATTGCCAGACCGCTGCTGTTGTGGTCAAAGATGTAAGAGGCCAGCAACACGCGTGAGCGGGCGTGGTGAATGGCTTCGATCATCGCCGGGTACAATTGTTCGCCATTCTCGAGCAGAACCAGTTCGCTGCAGTCGCTGAGCCCTCTTCGGGTGAGATTCTCACCAATGCCGGACAATGGGCGGAAGTTTGTGCCTTCAGGCTCGCTCACTGTGTCCAGATATTGGCGGGGAATTTTGATGCGATAGTCGCGCTTGGCCTTGTGATTGATGCGGTTGATACCAAACAACAGGTAAATCAGCGGCCCTGCCACTGGCAAAATAATGCACAACGCAATCCAGCCAAACGCGGCTTTGGAGTCGCGCTTGTTGAGCAGGATGTGGCCAGCGGCCATTAAACCCATCATCAGCCATAGAAGCGGCAAGGCATAAAACAGCAGATCGCCAGCTGATATTGTCTCCATGGTGCTCTTCCCGGACTGGGTGGTTCATGCATTAAAAACGCGTTTATGACAAAACTGATGACAGTTGCACATCGGTCATCAGTGCACAGTGATCTGAAAATTCGCGCCAGTTGTCACCTGACAGAATCTGGCAATCCTGTACATCAAAGCCTCGCAGGTAGATGCGATCCATGGACAGTATTGGCAAAAAAGCCGGAAATGTCCTGGCGCAGCGACCGTTGGCACTCTCATGTGCTTCCTGTAGTCCCAAAGTTTTTTTTAAGGTTGCGTGTGTTGTCCGTCGCCAGTCATTCAGGTCTCCGGCGATGATTAACGGGTGTTCATCAGGAACTACACGTCGAACATAGTCAATCAGCCGCATAACCTGTAGTTTGCGCTCGTGCTCCAGCAAGCCCAGATGAATGCAGATCAGATGGATGCTGCCGTTATCCGTACCGGCAATGGTGCCGTGCAGAAAACCGCGCTGCGAGAAGTTAACAAACGATGCGTCAATATTGTCCCAATTGATAAACGGGTGCGCGCTCAGGATTGCATTGCCATGGTGTCCATGCTGATAAATGGCGTTTTTTCCGTAGGCATGGTGTGGCCAGACAGAATCCGCCAGATACTCCAGTTGAGTGCCTTCAGGCCAGTGTTGCACATGTTGGCGGTGACGCTCATTGTCACCAACCACTTCCTGAAGAAAAACCAGGTTGGCGTTACTGGCGCGAAGATGCTCGCGAATATGAGATAACACAAGTCGCCTGGGGCCGAGTGCAAATCCTTTATGAATGTTTAGCGTCAGGATTCTGAATGGCTGGGCGGACATGTTGGACCCAAGGGACGGTAATTGATGTCATCGGACTCGGTCAGCATACTCGCCTGGCAGCATGTCCAGCAAATAGCGAGGCAATGCAAACGCAGCCAGGTGCAGCTCGGGCGTGTAATAACGTGACGGAATATTCTGCGCCTGCCAGCGTTGATGCAGCGTATCCAATGTGATGTTCAGTAGATCGGGATTATCGCTGGCCCATGCAAAGGTCATCAGACCACCGATATAACTGGGCACAGCCGCGCTATAAAAACGCCAGTCTTTGAATAACCGGGAAAGTCGTGCAGCTGTATCCGTGAATTCAGATGTCTGCATAAACGGCACGCCATTTTGCGTCACCAACACCCCGCCGGGGTTCAGACTGCGTTGGCAACCGGCATAAAAATCTTTACTGAACAGCACCTCTCCCGGCCCTACCGGATCGGTAGAGTCGGAAATAATCACATCAAAGCGCTCTGGTGTGGTTTGCACAAAATCAAAACCATCGCCGATCACGATGTGTGCGCGCGGATCATCATAGGCGCCATTGCTGTGACCAGGAAACCAGGTTTTTGATAATTCAATCACCGATGGATCGATCTCCACCTGCGTTACGTGTTTCACAGTCTTGTGACGGCAGACTTCACGCAGGATGCCACCATCGCCGCCACCGATGATCAGCACGCGTTGCGCGTTGCCATGAGCGATCAGCGGAACATGTGTGAGCATTTCGTGATAAATAAATTCATCACCTTCGGTGGTTTGCACAATACCATCCAGCGCAAGCACCCGCCCGAATTGCTCATTGCGAAAGATCAACAGATGCTGATGTGCGGACTTTTCCTCAAACAATATCTCATCAACACGAAAGCTCTGACCGTAGGAGGAGTACAGTGTCTCTGTCCACAGAGGTTGTGCAGTAAGTGCTGTCAATTGTCGGAGGCCGATTGTGTCATGCCGCGCAGTTGTTCCCCGACCATAATTCGCTCGGGTTTAAATGCGCCTTTCAGAATGGGGATCGCCTTTTCTGGTTGCGCATCTCCGCACATAAAAATATCAAACGCAGCATAACCGCGCTCTGGCCAAGTATGTACGCTGATATGCGATTCGGCCAGCACCGCTACGCCGGAGATCCCGCCATTGGGCGAGAAATGGTGCAGGTGGATATGCAGCAAGGTAGCACCGCATTTTTCGATGCATTCGCGGAATTTACGCTCCATCAACTCAAGATCGGTGAGGTTGTGTGCGCCCCAGAAATCGATCAGCAAGTGAGTGCCGGCAAATTCGATACCGTTGCGGCGAATAAAGTGATCTTTGGGCTCAGCATTGGCTTCGCCACTAAAACTGGGCCACTCATTTTCGTTGGCGCTGCTGATGCTCTCACTGGCAGTATTTATGTTGAGAGTCTCTTTAATGGAGGAGGTTGAGCTCATAATCCTTACCCCAAAAAAAGATGGCGGTGAACGTATAATCCGTCAGGGTTGCTGTAGCACAGCAGCCTCTTTCCAGACTTTCAGTCTCTGAGCCATACGTGTTTGGTTAGATGATACATCGGTTATTACGATTGATTGCCACTCTGCTGCTGACATCTTGAAATTTGCAGAGGAGCGGAGTTTATGTATTTTTTGCCGAATTACAAGCTAAATCCGGACGTTTAACAGAGTTGCTCGCAGGTTAACACCGACCTTATTTGAATAAATCACCACAGATAAAGTCGGCTAGTTGTTACACGCCAATATCAGGACGCTGCCTTGATCATATTTCTGGCAATAATAATCTGCTGGATTTGTGACGTGCCTTCGTAGAGCCTGAACAGACGTACATCGCGATAAAAACGCTCAACAGCATATTCGGAAATGTATCCGGCGCCACCATGAATCTGCACAGCACGATCGGCGACACGCCCTACCATTTCTGTTGCAAACAGTTTGCAGGCTGCAGATTCGGTGCTGATGTTTTTGCCTTCATCGCGCAGTCGTGATGCATCCAGCACCATGCACTTGGCAGCATATGTCTCAGTTTTGGAGTCAGCAAGCATGGCCTGAATGAGTTGATGTTCGGCAATGGCAACACCGAACTGTTTGCGATCAATTGCGTAACGCAAAGCGTCTTCGATCAGGCGTTCAGCAACACCGACACTGACGCCGGCAATGTGCAACCGGCCGCGGTCAAGTACCTTCATTGCTGTAATAAATCCGTCACCTTCTTTGCCGACAAGGTTGGCTGCGGGAACGCGGCAATTGTCAAAAATGACATCACAGGTCAATGAACCGGCCTGGCCCATCTTTTTATCGACGGCGCCCAGAATGATACCGGGTGTGCCTTTTTCAACAATAAACGCAGAGATGCCACGTGCACCTTTTATATCAGGGTTGGTGCGCGCCATGACGTTAAAGGTGTCGGCCACGGGGCCATTGGTGATGTAGCGTTTGGTGCCGTTGATCACAAAATGGTCGCCGTCACGTACGGCGGTTGTTTTCAGTGATCCTGCATCGGATCCAACGTCGGGTTCGGTCAGACAAAAACAGCCGACCCACTCGCCGCTGGCATACTTGGGTAGAAATTTCTGCTTCTGCTCTTCAGTGCCATCAAAAACCACCGCAGCAGAGCCGATCCCGTTGTTGGTGCCCAGGATAGACCGGAATGCCGGAGAGGTATGGCCCAGTGCCATGGCGACATGGATTTCTTCTTCCATTGTCAGGCCGAGACCACCGTATTCCTCAGGAATAGTCATGCCGAACAGGCCCAATTCTTTCATTTCCTGAATGATTTCATCGGGGACTTTGTACTCTTCAGCGACCTGATGCTCAGCCGGGATCAATCTTTCCCGGACAAAACGTTCAACCATATCAATGAGTTGATTTAATGTTTCCTGATCTCGAATCATGTTTGGCCTCTTTCATGATGCAGCTGTCTTACAGTATCAATGTTTCTTTTTTCGCGTGGTTTAACTATCGAACGGGAGTTCGGCATAATACCCCGAACGAGCGTCCGGCGTCGAATTCCACCCCCGAAAGGCATGTGCTACCATGCGGCGCGGTATCGAAATCTATGTTAGGTGGAAGAAGAGAACAATTCTATGAGTCAATTTCAAGATGCCTTTATCTATGACGGTGCACGTACCGCGTTTGGTCGTCACGGCGGATGTTTGTCGTCGATCCGCCCGGATGACCTGCTGGCCCATGTTATTCGCAGCATAGTTGGTCGGAACGTCTTCAGTCCTGAAGCCTACGAAGACGTGATCATCGGCAATACCAACCAGGCGGGTGAAGATTGCCGCAATGTGGCTCGATTTGCAGCGCTGCTGGCAGGGTTGCCGCGCAGTGTCGGTGGCCTTACCGTCAACCGGCTGTGTGGCTCAGGTCTGGCAGCGGTACTGGATGCCAGCCGTGGCGTAAAAGCCGGTGAGGGCGAATTGTTTCTCGCCGGCGGTGTTGAGTCGATGAGCCGTGCGCCACTGATTCTGTCAAAGGCAAACTCAGCATTTGATCGGGGGCAGCAGATTGCAGACAGTACCTTGGGTGCGCGTTTCACCAATCCTTTGTTCGCCAGCGGTTTTGGCAATGACACCATGCCGCAGACTGCAGACAACATTGCCACCGACCTTGGCATTACCCGCCAGCAGAGCGATCTGTTTGCAGCGGCGTCGCAGGCTCGGTACGAAGCCGCCAGGGCATCAGGTTTTTTTAACGGTGAGATCATCACCACGGAAGTGTCTCGGGGCAAAAAACTGCCACCGCTGCTGATCAATAGTGATGAGCACCCGCGTGCGGACTCAACGCTGGATTCACTGACAGGATTACGCCCGTTGTTTGAAGGCGGTGTGGTGACTGCGGGAAATGCGTCGGGAATCAACGATGGCGCGGCAGCATTGATCATTGGTAATGCTGCCATCGGTGAGCGATTTGGCGTGAAGCCGCGTGCGCGCATTATCGCCGGGGCTATTGCTGGCGTTGAGCCCAGAGTCATGGGTCTGGGTCCGGTGTTCGCGGCGCATAAGGCGCTGGCGCGTGCAGGTTTACAACTTGGCGATATGGACGTCATCGAAATTAATGAGGCATTTGCGACCCAGGTTCTGGGTTGCCTGAAAATGCTTGACGTCGATTTTAATGATTCACGTGTGAACCCTAATGGTGGGGCGATTGCGGTGGGTCATCCACTGGGCGCCTCAGGTGCGCGGATTGCACTGAGCACTGTGCGTCAGCTTGAACGCAGTGGCGGACGTTACGCCATGGTGAGCCTGTGTATCGGCATTGGCCAGGGTGTGGCAGCAATTATCGAACGCTGCGAGTGACAGATATTCAAAAAACGTTTTCCCAATTAAATCAGCTCTATAAGGGATCCTCTCATGTCCAGTGTTGTCAGTTATGAAGTCATCAATAATGTCGGTGTTATCAAGGTTAACAGCCCGCCCGTCAACGCCCTGTCGCAGTCAGTGCGCGCCGGCATACTTGACGCAGTGAATGCTGCGCAGAAAGATGCCTCAGAGGCCATCATTTTGATGTGTGATGGCCGCACGTTTATCGCGGGCGCAGATATTACCGAGTTTGGCAAACCGCCAACGGCGCCGTCTCTTCCTGACATTCTGGGTGCTATTGAAGGCTCTTCAAAGTTGGTGATTGCTGCCATCCACGGCACCGCGCTCGGCGGCGGATTTGAAGTTGCGCTGGCCTGTCATTACCGCTGCGCGGTGCCGTCCGCTAAAGTGGGTCTGCCGGAGGTCAAGCTGGGTCTGCTGCCGGGCGCAGGGGGTACCCAACGTGTGCCACGTATTGCCGGTGTCAAAGCTGCGCTCGAAATGATTACCTCGGGCGACCCGATAGCCGCGGCGCAGGCCAGCGATATGGGTCTGATTGATGAGGTATTGGGCAGCGAAGATCTGTTAGCCGGCGCCCTTGCCTATGCACATGACCTTGTCGAGTCTGGTGCCAAACTGAAACGTATCCGTGATATCAGTATCGACCCGGCTACAATCGAACCCGGTTTTTTTGACGCGTACCGTAAACAGATAGCCAAACGCGCGCGTGGTCAGATTGCACAGGATCGAATTGTTTCGTGTATTGAAGCAGCCGTTGGACAACCCATCGATGCCGGTCTGGAAGTGGAGCGCAAACTGTTTATGGAACTGGTGACCTCGTCACAGTCCAAGGCCATGCGCCATGCGTTTTTTGCCGAGCGTGAAGCGGCCAAGATCAAAGATCTACCCAAAGATACCGCCGTGCGCGACATCAAACAGGTGGCGATCATCGGCAGCGGCACCATGGGTGGTGGTATTGCCATGTGTTTTGCCAACGTTGGTATTCCGGTCAGACTGGTTGAGCTCAGCGCTGAGGCATTGGAGCGCGGTCTGGGTGTGATTAAAAAGAACTACAGCATGACCGTGCAAAAGGGCAAATTGTCTGAGGCCGATATGGCCAAGCGCGTGGCGCTGATTACCGGTACAACCAGTTATGGCGATATCGGTGATGCGGATCTGGTGATCGAAGCCGTGTTTGAAAATCCGGATGTCAAAAAAGAAGTGTTTGCCAAGCTTGATGCGGTATGCAAACCCGGCTGTATCCTGGCGTCCAATACCTCTTACCAAGACGTAAACATGATTGCAGATTCCACGACCCGTCCTCAGGACGTGGTGGGCATGCACTTTTTCAGTCCCGCCAATGTGATGAAACTGCTGGAAGTGGTTCGCGGTGACAAGACCTCACACGAAGTGCTGGCCACGGTGATGCAGATTGGTAAAAAGATTGGCAAGGTCTGCGTGTTGTCACGGGTGTGTTACGGTTTTATCGGCAATCGCATGTTAACCGGCTACGGGCGCCAGGCGCACATGCTGCTGCTTGACGGCGCAACACCTGCCCAGGTTGACGCCGCCGCTGAAAAATTTGGTATGGCCATGGGTCCGTTGGCAGTGGGCGATCTTGCCGGTCTGGATATTGGTTACAAAGCGCGTCAGGCGCGAACCGATGTTGAACATGACCCCAAGACACATTGCATCGCCAGTGCGCTGGTTGAAATGGGCCGTATGGGTCAGAAGACAGGTGCCGGGTATTACTCATATGACCCGGCTACCCGCGCACGGCTCAATGATGCCGCCGTTGAAGCACTGATAAAACAGAAAGCAGCAGAGTTGGGCGTTACTCAGCGCGACATCAGCGAGCAGGAGATTGTTGATCGTCTGTTCTTCCCGCTGATTAACGAAGGTGCGCTGATTCTGGAAGAGGGCATTGCCCAGCGCCCGGGCGATATCGATATTGTTTACCTGTATGGTTACGGCTTCCCGGGTGCCAAAGGCGGTCCCATGTGTTATGCCGACCATGTGGGTCTGAAAAATGTTGTAAATCGCATCAACGAATTTGCCGGCACCCTGGGAGCAGATTACTGGAAGCCAGCGCCCTTGCTGGTCAAACTGGCCAGCGAAGGCAAAACATTTGCTGACTGGGCCAAAGAAAACGCATAACGAGGCAAATCCATGTTTTCGTATCAAACTGCGGCGCCTGGCGCGCCGCTGCAACGGGTAGAATCAGGCACACCTGTTCCACAAGGATCTGAAGTACTGGTGAAAATGCTTGCCTGTGGTGTTTGCCACTCGGATATCCATCTGCATGACGGTGAGTTTAATCTGGGCAACGACAAGAAGCTCGAAGTCGGTCGTGCAGGTTTGGTGTTGGGCCATGAGATCTTTGGTGAGGTGGTTGCTGTCGGCCCCGATGCCAAAGACGTCAGTGTCGGAGAACGGCGGGTGATATTTCCCTGGATTGGTTGTGGAGAATGCCCAAGCTGCCGTCGTGGCGAGGAGCATCTGTGCACACCCGGGCGTGGTCTGGGCACGATGACGCAGGGTGGTTTTGCTGACCATGTGTTGGTGCCCCACCCGCGATATCTGTTTGATAAAGGCGATGTTAATGACGCGCTGGCGTCCACGTATGCCTGCTCCGGACTTACGGCTTACAGTGCATTAAAAAAAGTCGGCGCATTGGTAGAAGGTGATGAGCTGGTGCTGATCGGCGCTGGTGGCGTTGGCATGATGGCGTTGCAGGTAGCGCTGGCACAGGGGCTGCAGCCTATTGTTGTTGATATTGATGACAACAAATTGGCAGCTGCCCTGGAACTGGGCGCAAAAGCCGTGTTCAACTCCAGTGACAAAGCATCTGTGAAGGCCATCAAAACGCTGAGTAATGGCGGTGCCTACGTAGTGATCGATTTTGTTGGTGCCGAAGCATCGGTCAATTTTGGCCTGGGCTGCCTGCGCAAGGGCGGCAAAATCATTATTGTCGGTTTGTACGGTGGGGCATTAAACATGCCCTTGCCGTTTATCCCGATGAGTGCCCGCATTATTCAGGGCAGCTACGTGGGTAGCCTGCAGGAAATGGGCGAGCTGATGGCATTGGTTCGCGCGGGCAAGATTGCGCCGATCCGCATCGAGGAACGTCCACTGTCCGAGGTCACACAAGCCCTGTCTGATCTTAAGGCCGGCAAGGTGCAGGGGCGAGTGGTGTTGAGACCCTGACAGCATGCGGCTGCGGTTAGCGTTTATCCGCAGTCGTGCGCACCGGTTTGTCAGAGGGCAGTTGATCGTGTTTGAATACCCTTCGGTCCAATAAAAACTCCAGAAGGATGTTGATATGCAAACAGTGCTGCGCCTGCTCAAACCACAAATGCTTGCGGCTGCCTTTGCGGCCCTTTGTGTTTACCTGCTACCGGGCGCTGCGCTGGCGCAAACGCCGCCTGCCAGCCCTCCCGCCGACTGGGGTCCGGTCTCTATCAACCTTGAAGAAATCCCCTATCCTTATCCCGTTCACTTCCTGCATCGTAATCTTTATGGTCAGGATGTGCGGATTGCGTATATGGATGCCGCTCCAACAGCAAGCGCCAATGGGCGCACAGTGATTCTGCTGCATGGCAGCAGTTATTACAGTTGGTACTGGGAAGACACCATGCAGGCACTGACAGCGGCAGGTTTCCGGGTCATCGCCATTGACCGGCTGGGTTGGGGGCGCTCATCTAAACCGATCATTCCTTACGATGTCAATCTGCATGCCTCCAATGTTATCGCCATCCTTGACAAGCTTGGCATTCAACAGGCCGTTATTGGCGGCCACTCACTCGGTGGGCGATTGGCCAGCAGTTATGCGCACATTTACCCGGATCGGTTTAGCCATGTCATCCTGGTTAATCCTATCGGGTTGAATGCCTCTGACCGCGGCAGAGCCTGGAATGCGCCAAGCCCGGGTGATGCCGAGCCGGATCTGCAGGCTCACTATGCTGCCAATCTGCGTCAGGAGCAGAACCGCATCGTGAATTGGCGTCCTGAATACATGGAGCACGTGCGCATCCGCTACGGCCATGCCTTGAGTGGTGATTTCCACCGGCTGAATCTGGTGCGATCCATGAACAGCCAGTTGACTGCGCTGCCCGTGGATGCATTCTGGCCACACATCAATCTGCCTACGCTGCTGGTTGGTGGGGCAGTTGATGGACCCAATTACCCTGAGGCTGCACAGCGTGCCGTTGACCTGTTGCCAAACGGTTCTCTGGTGTTGTTCCCGGATGTGGGTCATAACCCCCATCTGGAGGCGCCGGAACTGTTGAATGCCGAGATCCTTAGGTTCCTGAGTAATTGAGACTAAACGGCGCGAGTGCCACAAAAATAATAAAAAATTAATGAGGTGTCATATGTCACAGTCAATGCAATACAGCCGTTTACTAAAAAAATCGTTGAAGCTTCTGGCAGCTGCAAGCCTGGTATCCTCGTCTATGGTAACCCACGGGCAGACGCCTGTTTCAGGTCTGCCCATGGCTGACCCTGAGTTAGTCGGGATGTCGGCTGAACGCCTGCAGCGCATCGATGCCTTTACTCAGCGTTATATTGATAATGAGATGGTGGCAGGCACCGTGACGCTGGTTGCACGCCAGGGAAAAGTGGTGCATTTCAGCGCACAGGGCATGAAAGATGTCGAGCGCAATCAAGTAATGACAACCGACACCATCTTCCGCATGGCATCGATGACCAAGCCGATTGCGTCAGTGGCATTGATGATGTTGTATGAAGAGGGCTTGTTCCAGCTGGATGATCCCATTTCCGATTGGTTGCCGGAATTCAAAAACATGATGGTGGAAGTGGAGCAGGCCGATGGTTCTATCAGCCTTGAGCCAGCCAAAACCCCCATCAGTTTTACGCATATCCTCACCCATACCGCCGGCCTGATGAACAGTTACCGTGGTGATATCGCACGCTACTCTGAAGTGTCACGGGTGCAAGGTGACGAAAATCTTGCCAGTTGGACTGAGCGCCTTGCCACGCTGCCGTTACGCTATGAACCTGGTACACGTTGGGAATATTCCGCCGCGACCAGTGTGGTGGGCCGCCTGGTGGAAGTGATGTCCGGCGATGACCTGGATACTTTTTTCCGTGAGCGGATTTTTGAGCCTCTGCAGATGACGGATACGCATTTTTATCTGCCGCCGGACAAAGTGAATCGTTTTGCAACTTTGTACGGCCCTGACGCGGATAACGGCAATCGCATGATGCTTACTGAGGTCGGTGATGAGCGCAGTAATTATGTTTCCGGGCCGCGGGCGTTTTTCTCCGGAGCGGGTGGTTTGGTTTCCACTGCTCACGACTATATTCGTTTCCAGCAGATGATGCTAAATGGTGGTGAGCTCGATGGTGTGCGTTTATTGGGATCAAAAACCGTTGAGCTGATTTTTGCTAACCACACTGGCGATCTGCCGTTGTGGCTGAGTGGCCCGGGTTACGGGTTTGGTCTGGGATATTCAGTGGTAATGGATCGTGCAGTGGCGCATACCTCGGATACGGAAGGTTCGGTGTCTTGGGGTGGGGCGTTTGGCACCATGTTCTGGATTGATCCTGAGGAGGAGTTGGTGGCGATTATCCTGACGCAGATTCGGCCGTATAGTCATATTCGGCTGCGCGAGGGGTTTCATAATGTGGTGAATCAGGCGATTGTTGATTGACCTGTTTTTGGGTGGTTAGCTTGGCTGGCCCGAAAAATATCTATCGTGTTTATTTTCTCCTGCGAGAAGCAAATTCTTGATCTATAACTCCTTCGGAGGGCAAGTGAAAATTCGGGGCCTCAATCAAGTCTTGGTAGCAAGACAAGCAGTTGCTGTTGATAAATTGCATTCAGCATGATCAAAAACAGCCGGTTTTATGCACATCGTGCACCTTATTAATGTCATTTTTACAAGGAGTTAGTTATGACAAGCGTATTTGAGGGTAACAATGTTAATTCAAGACTTCGTGAACTTAATGCTGCAGAGATAGAGCAAGTAAGCGGCGGTGTTCTACCCGCTGTACTCTGGGGGACTGCCAAAATTGCTGGAGGCGCATTTACTGCAGGATTCTTTGGGCACGCTGGGGGGAGAGCATTTGACTGGCTCGAAGGCTATTTTTTTGCTCATTAATCGTTAAGTAATTGAGGTTTCTGCCGGGTCTGGCTCGGCAGAAACTGACAGGAGTGTTGCCTTGAGACCCTTTCTCTTGATTTTAGTCTATGTGATGCTGAATTTATTGGATGCGGGCACGACGGTATATTTGTTTGAAAATTTTCCATCGGGGCGCGAATTGAATCCATTTGTTGATCCGAGTAGCTGGCAAGGGCTTTTGCTGGCGCCAATCAATTTTTTTGTGTATGCAGCATTTCTGCTGTTTATAATTTTGGCAGAAAAAGGAAAACACAACATATCTGCAGAAGGTGGATTTTTTTCAAACGCAGCCCTTGCGGCGTATTTTTCGTTGTTTTTGACATTTACACAATTATTGGCGGTCATCAATAACCTGATGCCAATGGTTGGCATCAGTACGCCGATTTCATATGTCATGATGTTCATGAGCAACTTCCCTGGCAATGAGTCTCAGCATCAATGGATGTTTTTGTCGGTGCTGTATATAGTGATGGCGCCGGTGGGTTTATGGGTTGTTAAATTGATCTATCGGTCTAAAGCGGCGGCGTAACCATTCGTTGATATTGAACCCATTAAAATATTTTCTAGTCTCAAGCAGGGTAACCAACCAACTACTCCGCAGCCCCGGCCGCTGCCACAAAAGCCAATTTTATTTCGTGAATTATGTCCTGCGAGCGGCAATTTTTAGCTAACTAATCGTTAAGTAATTGAGGTTTCTGCCGGGTCTGGCTCGGCAGAAACTGACAGGAGTGTTGCCTTGAGACCCTTTCTCCTGATTTTAGTCTATGTGATGCTGGATTTAATGGATGCGGGCACGACGGTGTATTTGTTTGAAAATTTTCCATCGGGGCGCGAATTGAATCCATTTGTTGATCCGAGTAGCTGGCAAGGGAATTTGCTGGCGCCAATCAAATTTTTTGTGTATGCAGCATTTCTGCTACTTTTAATTATGGCAGAAAAAGGAAAACACAACATATCAGCAGAAGGTGGATTGTTTTCAAACGCAGCCATTGCGGCGTTTTTAGCGTTGTGTTTGATATTTTCAAAATTATTGGCGGTCATCAATAACCTGATGCCAATGGTAGGCATCAGTACGCCGATTTCATATGTCATGATGTTCATGAGCAACTTCCCTGGCAATGAGTTTCAGCATCAATGGATGTTTTGGTCGATGCTTTTTATAGTGATGACGCCGGCAGGTTTGTGGGTTGTTAAATTGATCTATCGGTCTAAAGCGGCGGCGTAAACATTCGTTGATATTGAACCTATTAAAATATTTTCTAGTCCCAAGCAGGGTAACCAACCATTTACTCCACACCCTCCGCTGCTGCCACAAAAGCCATTTCAACCAGATAGGCCGGGTTTGCCAGTTGTGCCTGAACACAGGCGCGACTTGGCGCCGTGCCTTCCTCAAACCAGTTGTCCCAAACGCTGTTGAGCCCCGGTAGGTTGGTCAAGTCAGTCAGGTAAATTGTCACTGACAGTATGCGAGTTTTGTCACTGCCGACCTTGCCCAGTGAGATGGCTGCCTGTGTCAGTATTTGCTGAACCTGGCCGGTGATGTCTGCAGTGAGATCGGTTTCGGGCACTTCAACAAAGTGTGCGATACCGTTGTAGACGGTGATGTCTGACCAGCGTTTGCCGGGGTTGATTCTGCGTATGCTCATAGGTTTATCTGCCTTACAAAATGAGGTGGCTGGCAACGGCGGGATGCAGCTTCAGAATAGTTCTGCTGCCGCGCCGGATACAGCCGCAGGGTAACACGGCAGCACAGCAAAAAACGGCTGGGCGGATATCTACAACAGGCGCATAATGCGCGCGTTTTCTCTTTGGTATCGGGTCATGTCGTCACGTCAGTGGTTCTGGATCATTCTTCTTGGGGCGGTCTGGGGCGGTTCCTTCATCTTTAATGCGCTGCTGATTCGCGAGTTGGGTCCTCTGTGGGTAACCGCCCTGAGGGTTAGCATTGGTGCGGTCGGCTGTTGGTTGTTTCTCTTTGTGCGTGGCAAAGCTGTTCCGTTGGAACCCATGTTGTGGCTTAAGCTGGGCTTGCTGGGTGTGCTCAATTATGCCATTCCGTTTGCTTTGTTTCCGCTGGCACAAGCAAACCTTGCCAGTGGCGTTGCGGCCATTGTGAATGCGCTGACGCCTATCATGACAGTGATTGTGTCGCACTATTGGGTCAATGGTGAGCGCATGAGCTGGAGTAAGGCCATTGGTGTTGTGGCCGGGTTCACGGGTGTGGCAATTCTGGCATCGCCTGCGTTGCAGATGGAGGGCAACTCCAAGTTGTGGGCCATTGGTGCCTGTCTTGTGGCGACTTTGTGTTATGCGCTGGCACTGAATATTGTGCGAAGTTTTCGTGATGTAGAGCCTTCGGCGTTGTCGTCAATCGCGCTCACTGGTGCGGCAGTGGTAACTGTTCCCGTTGCGTTTATCGGCGAAGGCTTGCCGGTGATGGTGTTGCCCACCACCTGGTTAGCGGCGCTGGCAATTGGTCTGATTTCAACAGCATTTACCTTTCAGATTATGTATCGCTTGTTGCCGCAAGTGGGCGCCACCAATTTTTCAACTACGACCCTGATTGCGCCGATTTCAGCGATTTTTCTGGGTTTCTGGTTCCTTGGCGAGGTCATCCTGCCATCGCACTTTATCGGCATGATTGTGATTTTTATCGGGCTGATGTTTATTGATGGACGTTTGCCGCGTTTCATTCGCCGTTGGGTATTCTCGACCCGTGCATGACGGGTAGAGGAGCACCAACTTGACTGATCCCGAGTCATTCCGCGCAGACACAAACCCAGCTCAGACAAACCCGCTGCGTTTCTGCATCCACCACCTGCAGCACTCGTCTGCCTTCCTGCTATTTCGCGTATATTAGACAGCCACACATGTGAACCTCCCCCTGAAACAAATGATGATTATTATCATTTAAATGGTAAATGGATAAATCGCTGCCATGATTTTTGCTGCTCTAGGACTGTTACTGATTGCCAGTGCTTATCTGCCCCAGGTCTGGGTGCGATACGTGATGAAAAAACATCACCGTGACCAGCCAGATTTGCCCGGGACCGGGGGTGAACTGGCCAGACATCTGGTTCAACGCTTTCAACTCGAAGGCATCGTGGTAGAGGAAACCGATGAAGGTCGTGATCACTTTGATCCTACAGCTAAAGCAGTAAGACTAAGCCCCAGCAACTACCATGGACGATCCGTCACCGCGGTTGCGGTTGCGGCGCATGAAGTGGGTCATGCCATTCAGTGTTACCGAAACGAGACCATCTTCGAGCTTCGCAAACAATACATGCCGATGGCGGCAAAACTGAGTCGTTATGGCGTGATGTTGATGATGTCGGTGCCGATTGCGGCGATTGTGCTGCGCTCGCCCGTTGCTATCGGCGTGGTGATCGGCATCAGCGTCATCATGCAATTGCTTGGCGCACTGGCCTATCTGATTGTGTTGCCAGAGGAATGGGATGCAAGCTTCAACAAAGCCCTGCCTATACTGATCGAAGGCGAATACATCACTGAGGCGCAGCACCACGGTGCGCGCCAGGTTCTGAAGGCTGCCGCGCTCACGTACTTTGCCGGGGCTATGGCCAGTATCCTTAACATCGGGCGCTGGCTGATGATCCTGCGGCGCTGACGCCGGATTCGACAAGTCAGGCTGTCGTCTACATTCTCGGTTTATCGCTGAAACAATTACAACAACTGCTACCGGGACGACTGTGTCTGAGTCAAGCATCACCCTGCCTGTGTGGGTTTTCATTTTGCTGCTGATCGCCGCTGCCTACGCAGTGCTGATGAGTGTGTTATTTCCAAGTGTGCGCTGGTATGTCAGACGCAGGCTCAATCGCGCGGTGGACAGAATCAACACCAATCTGCAGATCCGGATCCGGCCGCTGCAGCGCACACGCCGTCAGGTGCTCATCGATCAGCTGATTTTTGATCAGGATGTTATTGCCATGATCGAGCAGATGGCACGTGATGAGAACATTCCCCGTGATGTGTTGCAGCAACGTGTGCTCAGTTACGCACGTGAGATTGTGCCCTCGTTTAATGCCTACGTGTACTACCGCGCGGTCTACTGGATATCCAAAAAACTCTCACGTTTTATCTACAGGGTTCGTGTGTCGGCGGCAGATCCGGCTGGATTGAGGAATATTGATCCGGACTCCACGGTGGTGTTTGTGATGAACCATCGCAGCAACATGGATTATGTGCTGATCAGTTATCTTGCTGCCGAACGGGTCACCTTGTCTTTTGCGGTGGGCGAATGGGCGCGTGTGTTTCCACTGGATATGCTGATTCGTGCGATGGGCGCCTTTTTTGTGCGCCGCGGATCCCAGAACCCGCTTTACCGCAAGGTACTGGAACGTTACGTGTACATGGCCACCAAAAGTGGCGTATGTCAGGCAGTATTTCTGGAGGGCGGCTTAAGCCGCAATGGGCGCCTGGGCGAGCCAAAATTGGGGTTTCTGGACTACATATTACGTAATTATGACTGGCAGACGGATCGGTCTGTGGTGTTTGTGCCGGTCAGTATCAACTATGACCGCGTGCTTGAAGATCACAACATGGTGTCATGGGAAAGCAAGGACAAACGTCTGACTGCGCGTCAGCACCTGGCAAGGCTGCGACAGTTTCTCGGCAACAATCTGTTTGTCAGCTCGCGCGTGCGCTGGTTGCGTTATGGTTACGCCAGTGTGAACTTTGGTGTCCCGCTGTCCATGCGCGAGTATTGCCGCGAAAACGGCGTCGACTTTAATCACCTCAATAAAGAACAGCGCATCACCAGAATTGCCGAACTGGCTAACGTGTTGATGGGCGCTCTACGATATGTGATGCCCATTATCCCGGTGCCGGTGATTGCCTCCGTGTTGTTACGAGCCGGGGAGGAGTCCTTGACCTCGCTGGAGATTGTCAGCCGCAGTGACGAGTTGCTCGACCTGATGATTACCAATGGTGCAGCCATGAAGGCAGAGGAGAAGCCACGCTCACGCACCCTGCTGAAGAGTCTGGAGTTATTGACCGCCCGCCAGTTTGTGGTGGAGGAGAACGATCATTACCGCATCAATCCCGCGCAGCGTGTGCTGGTTGAGTACTACGCCAACTCCATTGCTCACTGGTGGCAGGTTGAAACGCGGAACTGAATGTAGATAAAGCGCCTAAATTTTCCTAGATCAATTGAATTGGCACAAGCGTCGGGGAGACAGGGCAGCGGCGGACTGGCCGCATCCTTTGCATTGTTGACCGGCGCTGCGCAACTCACCCTCGCGGCGTCGCCGCTCGGAGTTCGAACAGTGCTCGCGCTTTTCCGGTCAACAACGCAACGGATAAGCGCGGCCTGATTAGTCCACCGCTGCCCTGTCTCCCCGCCGCTCTCTCCAGAAAGATACTGAGTGTTTGAATCCCGCACGGTTAAAGGAAGCGGTTCTTCAGCAGGAAAAGTGTTTTGCGAATAATCAGGCGCGCAGCGCCATGAGCAAAAACTTTTCCTGCTGGAGAGCCGCCCCCATTCGTGAGTTATTTCCGCTCAGTAATCGCCCCGTAAACAAGATCCTTGCTGATCGCCTGCAACTGACGCGCGTACATCAGGTTACGGTTCTGAATCATACCGATGAAGGTCAGGTTCTCAACCGGGTCAATCCAGAACCACGTACCACCAATGCCCCACCACCAGTAACTGCCCTCACTCATCCCATTGTTTCGAGCTGGATCGGCCACAATCGCAAAGTCCACACCAAACTGGTTGCCAGGGTAACCCGGGATTTCTGCCATACCCGCCGGCAGTTGATTGGTACGCATCGTTGTCACCGACTCGGGTGACAGGATACGCACACCATTCAACTCACCATTGTTGGCCAGCATCTGGGTGAATTTGATGTAGTCACCGATGGTGGATACCAGTCCGCCACCGCCGCCAAAGAAGGTTGCCGGATCGGGATAGTCGCCGCCCAGAGCGTCCGCCGCAGCAGTCTCCTGCAGCCCGTTTGGCGTAGATTGGTACATTTTTGCAAATCGTGCACGATCATCATCGGCAACACCAAAGCCGGTATTGTCCATGCCCAGCGGCGTAAACAGACGCTCTTGCAGGAATTCTTCAAAGGTCTGACCGGACAATACTTCAACCAGATAGCCCTGCACATCCACGGATACACTGTAATGCCACAAGGTGCCGGGTTGCTGGCGCAGCGGAATACGCGCCAGCTTGTCGATCATGTCCTTGAGTGTGCCGTTGGCATCCAGAATGTTGGCTGCTACATACATGGAGTCAACTTGCGAGCGCGAGAACAAACCGTAGGTGAGTCCACCGGTGTGGGACATCAGTTCACGTACCGTCATTTCGTGATGGGCAGGTTCGGTGACCGGGAAGCCGCCGGGGCCATCCTCAATGGCGACCTGCAGATTGGCCAGTTCAGGGATGTGGCGGGAAACAGCATCATCCAGGGTGAGTTTGCCCTCTTCAACCAGCATCATTAGCGCCACACCGGTCACCGGTTTGGTCATGGAGTAAATGCGGAACAGGGTATCTTCTGACGCCGGAATCTGGTTCTCGACATCCTGATACCCGTAGGCATCCATGTGCACCAGTTTGCCGTCGCGCAATAGGGCGCTGACGATGCCGGACAAATTGCCTTCATCCACTGCAGCGCGCATGCCATCGGCCAGCGCTTGCACACCGGCGCTGCTGAAGCCGGCTTCTTCCGGGGTGGCGCGCTGAATTTCCTGGGCGTTCAGAGAGAGTGGAAGAATTAATGCCAGCGCGGAACCCCAGAGCAGGTGTCGCAGGCTGCTAGCCAGTGAGTACTTTTTCATGTCAGGCCTCTTTTGTTTTAACTTTTTTGGTTTGATTAGTGATGCGTTTGATCCTGGCGTTCGTTGCAGGTGGTGGTTGAACCTGACGTCGAACAGTCGTTCCGGAGTGTAGCCTAGAGCATAGGGGCGGGCTACATGAAAGAAGTCAGGTTGTGGGGGATTTGAGGTGGGTGCCTTTTTGCATTGGCTGCCAGTGCGTTTCGGTAATGCGTTGAGTTTCAGGCGCGGTGTTGATTCATGAACGTCCGCAACGGGGAGGCCGTGTGGCAACGGACTGGCCGCATCCTCTGACGGGTTGCCCGGCGTTGCGCAACTCGTCCTCAGGCGCTGTGCGCCTTGCGAACTCGGACAGTGCTCACGCTGTTTCGGGCAACCCGTCAGAGGATAAGCGCGGCCTGATGAGTCTGTTACCACACGGCCTCCCCGTTGCTCTCTCCGACTTTTGCGAGTAGGGAAGTTTGGTCATCGTGCTAAGACGTGATCTGCAGTAACATCCCGGTAGTAAGAATTTTTGCCTTGGATTTCAGGAGAGCAATGATGTCGCGTTACGTGGTTACAGGTACTAACAGAGGTATTGGCCTGGAGTTTGTCAGGCAGTTATTGGCTCAGGGCCACAGCGTGGTGGCGACCGCGCGTGATCCTGACACCGTGCCCGCCCTTCAGGCTATGCGGGGCTTGAACAGCCAACTCAGTCTTTTGCCACTGGATTTGGCTGACGAGAACAGTATCAATGCATTTGCCGAGCGGATGAGTGCCACGCCGATTGATGTACTGATCAACAATGCCGGCATCTACGGACCGCGCCAGGCCAGCCTGGGGCAGTTACGCACGGCAGACTGGGAAGAGGTGATGTTGGTAGATCTGATTGCACCCATCATGCTGACTCAGGCACTGTTGCCCGCACTGCGCCGGGGTACTGATAAGCGCATTGCCTTTTTAAGTTCCATCATGGGTTCCATCGCCGATAACAGCGGTGGCGGGGCCTACCTCTATCGCAGCGCCAAGGCCGGTCTGAATCAGGCGGTGAAATCATTGTCGGTGGATCTGGCGAAAGAAAATTTTATCGTGTTGCCGCTGCACCCCGGCTGGGTAAAGACCGATATGGGTGGCCCCAGTGCCCAGATTGACGTGCACACCAGTGTGACGGGTCTGCTGCAACGCATACAAACAGCCGGCGCCGCCGAGAGCGGCAAATTTCTCAACTACGACGGCAACACAATCGCCTGGTAATGATGAATGGATGAAACGAGTGCATCAGTATCAGGCACAGCTGCTGGCGTTATTGATAACAAGTGGCATCAGTACAGTTCACGCCGCTGACAATGATGCCATCTGTTCGGCAATGGATCTTGCTGCATTGGAGCCGGCTCCAGGCGCCATGTATGCGGCGGCGCGCATCAGTAACAGCCTGGTGTTTGTGTCGGGGCAGATCGGTGTAGACCCCGCATCCGCTGCGCCGGCCCCGGATTTTGATTGTGCAGCGACCTTGGCTTTAAGTGAGCGAATAAACTTCAGTCTGTGGCGTAATTGTCTTGTAGCGATCAGTGCCGCAAGCGCCGCGCCGGAATTGCACTCAGCAACATCAGCAACGCGATATACACATAAAACGGTATATGTAGCTCATCGTCATGCGACGGCGCGGCCGATCCCATGATCACCTCGGTTTGTGCCTGTCGTCCGTCATTGTCAGTGGTGCTCAGTTGGTATCGTGCTGCGCTGTCGCCACTGAAGGCAAACCAGCCCTGGCTGTCGGTGCGCAGGAATTCAGTGCGCTGGTTGTTAAGGTTAAATACCTGAATTTCCAGGTCCGCTACTGCCGCATTGCCTGCTGATTCGTCAGCCGCAATCAGCCGTCCCATGACCTGATCAATGTCAGTGAAGACTTCAAAAGTGGGCGCTGAGCGTTGCTGCACATCGTTAATGTAGCCATTGAGCTGAAAAATCAGCAGACCCGCGCCAGCAATGACCAGAGCGGTATTACATGCCTTGCTGATCAGCGGCCAGGCTTTGACCTGCTGCCAGCTGCGGATAGCCACCGCCATAATCATCAGCGCAATAATCTGTCCCACTTCCACGCCCAGGTTAAAAATCAGGATTTTGCCAAGCAGGTCCGGGTCATCTGCCAAGGTCACTGCCTGCAGGCGCGCTGACAGGCCAAATCCATGAATCAGGCCAAATATAAACACCATCACCAGCAAGTTGGGCGCGTTAAACCCCAGCCAGCGTTTAAATCCATTGAGGTTTTCAAAACCTTTGTAAGCCACGGTGACAGCAATCACCGCGTCAATCAGGTAATGGTTGGCGGTAATCCCGGCAAAGGTTGCAAAAATCAACGTGACGGTGTGCCCCAGGGTAAATGCAGTGACAAACAGAAAAATATCGCGCAGCCGCGTCAGAAAAAACATCACGCCCAACAAAAACAGCAGATGGTCGTAGCCACTGAGCATGTGTTCCGCGCCGGTCCACATCACATTGAGAAAACCGCCTTCTGCCATGCGCTCGCGCGCAATCTCGGTCATGTCGTGAGCAAACACCCAAGAAGGCAGCAGGGCGGCTGCGAGTAGCAGCAGACAAGCAAGACAAGGCTGGGTGAGAGCGGTGAGAACTTTGCGGATCTGCCTAGTGCGAGTCATCTTTGACAGTGTTGCCATGATCAGGGTCTACTGAAATGTGCGTGCAAAGGATTACAGCAGAATGACACTGACCGTGCAATCGATGAGGCGCCAACGTAAAATGCGGCTTCTACGAAGTTAACCGGGGAAATTCATGTCGCAGTTCAAATCCGATTCCGAGTCAGACCTGATGCAGTCCTTGATGTCAGATCATTGTCAGCGTTTTTTGTTCTCCGATGCTGATGTGCGTGGTGAAATCGTGCGCCTGACGCGCAGTTACACCGATACCGTGAACAACCATGCCTACCCGCACGCTGTGCGTAAACTGCTCGGCGAATTTTTGGCAGCCGCTGCTTTGCTCGGTTCAACAATCAAATTTGAAGGCCGTCTGGTGCTGCAGGTGCGCGGTGATGGCGAGTTAAGTCTGATTATGTCCGAGTGCACCAGCGAGGGCGCACTGCGCGGCATTGCTCGTTACGAACAGGTACCGCAGCAGCAGGATTTTGATGCATTGACCGGCAACGGTGTGCTGGTCATCACGGTCGATTCCCGTCATGCGGACACCTATCAGGGTATTGTTTCTCTGGAGGGCGGCTCGCTGGCAGCGTCGTTAAAAACCTATTTTGAACAGTCCGAGCAATTGCAGTCCTGGTTCTATTTTGCTGCCGATGAG
Organism: Rhodoferax sp. OV413; assembly: GCA_943330915.2. GTDB lineage: Bacteria > Pseudomonadota > Gammaproteobacteria > Pseudomonadales > Pseudohongiellaceae > Pseudohongiella. The sequence continues at coordinate 37,343 of CALQJO020000019.1, forward strand.
CAGCAGGTGTGTGGTTTTATGTTGCAGCAACTGCCGTCCGCGCGCTTCACCGACAGTGATGAGCGGGCGCGCTCCTGGGAGCATCTGCTGGCGCTGGGCCAAACCATTACCCCTGCGGAGCTGCATGAACTGAGTAACGAAGATCTGTTGCACCGACTGTATCATCAGGAAAAAGTCGAATTGTTTACACCGCGGCCGTTTCACTATCAGTGCAGTTGCTCGCGTGAGCGCACGGCTCGGGCGTTGATTTCCATCGGCAAACACGAGGTTGACAGTATTATCGCCGAGCAGGGATCAGTGAATATTGCCTGTGAGTTCTGCGGCAAGGACTATCACTTCAGCGCCGCAGAAATCGACTTGTTGATGCAGGATCGGGGCGCGCAGCTGCACTAAACCAAATTCAGAGGACTCATCATGGCGGGCCACTACCCCGATAAATTTCGCAGTTTACCGCTATACGACGGACGCTTTGATGCCTTTAAACTGGCCGCTGAAGGCGCTGATGTGCTGCTGGCGTCCTACACCGCGGGTACGCATATTGCGGAACATCAACATGACACCGATAACTACGGCGTGATTATTCGCGGTGAGTTGCTGCTCACCATGAATGGAAAAACCACCCGTCATGGTTGTGGCGACTGGTATCACGTGCCGGCATTTGTGCCGCATGCCGCAACGTTTGATGTGGAGACCGACGAGATAGAATTCTGGTTCAAGGTGGATACAGGAGCAGGCGCATGAAAGGCAGTTGTTTGTGCAAAGCCGTGGTGTACGAAGTCGACGCGTTTGATAAACCGTTAAGTCACTGCCATTGTTACACCTGTCGCAAGGCTAACGCGGCGGCGTTTAACACCTCCGGTGTGGCCCTGCGTGAAAATTTCAGATGGGTGGCGGGAGAGGACAAGCTGTCTCACTATGAATCATCACCGGGCAAAATCCGCCACTTCTGTTCGGTGTGCGGGTCGCAACTGGTCGCGGAAAAGCCTGCGTTGCCTTACATGATTGTGCGCGTGGCAACACTGGATGATGATCCCGGGGTGCGCCCGCTGCGCGCCATCTGGACTTCCCACAAAGTGCCGTGGCTGGACTACGAGCATCTTGAGGAGTCCTGGCCGGAGTGGCCGGCCTGAGGAAGAGCTACCTGCGTTGCTATTGCGGCGTTAAAAACGGGCGCAAAATGCTCATTTACGTGTTTGTAAACTGCGCTTTTGCGCCCGTTTTTGCCTTGCACTAGCTGCCTCGGCTACGCTCCTCAGAGTCGTACTCAAGGTCTCAGGGCTTGCTGACAATGTCAAAAAAGTTCATGACTTTGCGCATATTGTCGCGGTTGCTGGCGATAAAGTCGGTGTGATCCGCGCCATCGAGCTCGATGTAAACATGCTGCATGCCCATGTTTCTTATCTCAGCAACCCAGCGGCGGGTGAGCTCAACGGGCACCAATTCGTCGGCAGTGCCCTGAATCACCAGAATGGGAGTGTCACGCACTGCCTGCAGGATTGTGGGGCTCAGGTCTGCGCGTGGAGCGGGCGCGGCGACCGCCAGCGCTGCAAACATACCCGGATTGTTGGCGGCCAGGTGATAGGTGCCGGCACCACCCATGGAGTGACCCCACAAGAAGAGCCGCTGAGAGTCGATGCTGAATTCCTCTTGCATCAGTTCAATAACATTCATGACATCCTGTTCGCTGTAAGCTGCATGTTGCGCAATGTCGGTAGGCCTTGAGCCATACCAGCCGCGGCGTATGTAACCCAGCGGTGTTACCACCACAAAACCATACTCCTCCGCATAATCCAGAAAGCCTTGATAGCCCATCAGCCAGTCGTAGGTGCGTCCCAAGCCGTGAAGAGACACCAGTAACGGGGCAGGCGTGCCGGCGCGGTAGCTCGATGGCACAAACACGGCGTAGGGCAGCGTCTCGCCGGTTGGCGCAAACACATAACTGCGGTGCTGCACACGGGGGTCGGAGATCAGACTTTCATCATCAGTAGTTTCGCGTTGTGCGTGAGCATAACCGGCCAGTCCTGACAGGCTTGTTATTGCCAGCACAGCGGTGAGCAGGAATGTGTACCATGGGTTTCTGATCGTCATAAGTGGTGCCGTCCTGTTGTTGTTATGGGTGTGACTCATGTTAAAGCCGTGATTTATGCACGGGTCCGGAATTGCTCAAATACCCGCGCCGCACGTTCAATATCATCGTCATTGATATCCAGATGGGTGACTAAGCGGATATTGTCACGGCCAAGACAATCGGCTTTGACGCCATGTTCATGCAGCCAGGCCGATAACGCGGTCCGATCCAGTTCCCCGGCATCAATAAACAGCATATTGGTTTGTGGGGGCTCAAGAATGTACCCGGCGCGCAGCAGCCGTTCAGCCAGCAAACGCGCGCGACGGTGGTCATCAGCCAGGCGCTGAACATGATGTTCCAGCGCATATAAGCCTGCAGCGGCCAGAATACCGGCCTGACGCATACCGCCGCCGGTGACTTTGCGCCAACGCCGCGCCGTGTGAATGAACTCCGACGAACCCACCAACACAGAGCCCACCGGCGTCCCCAGACCTTTGGAAAGGCAAATGGATACTGTATCGGCGTTGCGGGTAATGTCGATCAGGCTGCAGCCCAGCGCGACCGATGCATTAAACACACGTGCGCCATCCAGGTGGAGTTGCAGGCCGTGGCGCTGGCACAGCGCATAGGCGCGGGTCATGTAATCCAGTGGCAGCACTTTGCCATGCACGGTGTTTTCCAGCGCCAGAAGACGGGTGCGGGAGAAGTGAATGTTATCCGGCCGGATGGCGTGTTCGATGTCGTGCAGATCAGGCCCGCCGATGGCCGTCATTGGCAGCGGGTGCGGCTGTATGCTGCCCAGTGCTGCAGCGCCACCGCCTTCGTATTTGTATGTGTGTGCCTGATCGCCGACGATAAACTCGTCACCTCGGCCACAGTGCGTCAGCAGTGCAACCAGATTCGATTGTGTGCCGGATGGCAGGAACAGCCCTGCCGCTTTGCCGGCCATCGATGCCAGTGTCTGCTCGAGTTGTGTGACCGTGGGGTCTTCGCCCCAGACGTCATCACCTACCTCGGCGTCAAACATAGCCTGACGCATAGCAAGGGTTGGGCGTGTAACAGTATCGCTGCGAAAATCTATCCAGTGGCGCGGGCGGTTCATGCAGTGTGTTCCATGATTGTTAGGCAAGCCGTGGTTGACAGACAAAGAGTCGTTGCAGTGGCTGCACTCGGTTAAGATGGCTGCCTCAGTGTAATCCCGGAGTATCCTTCTGACCATGATTTTGTCTGACGCAGAATCGCTGCAGCCGCCTGATGCAGTCACACACACGTGCCCCTTAGTGCTCGCTGGCGCGGGTCACGCGCACCTGGTGATGATGCGTTTGTGGATTAAGGCGGGTTGGCGACCACCGGCAGGAACCGTGCTGATCAACGCGGGAAGCCATGCCTGGTATTCCGGCATGATGCCCGGTCTGATTGCCGGGCGATTCGGCTTAGACGAGTGCGCCATCGCGCTGTTGCCCTTATGTCAGCGACTGGGCATCACGCTGGTTCAGGCGTCCGTCACTGCGCTGGACAGTCAGCATCAGCGGGTGGTGCTGGATAACGGCGAGCATCTGCATTATCAGCTGTTATCAATCAATACCGGGTCACAACCGGTGGCGCCCGCGCAGCTGGATGGTTCAGTGAACATTCTGCCCGCCAAGCCGTTCCCGGAATTTATTCATCAGTGGCAGCGCTGGCAGACTCAGGCGCCTGGCAGTGTCATGGTGCTGGGCGGCGGTGCGGCGGCATTTGAACTGGCCATGGCGCTGAGGCAACAGTTTCCGGCATCTGAACTGAGTCTGGCCTGCAGCGGTGATCTGCTGCAATCCCACGGGCCGGCTCTACGCACACTGGCGCTGCAATGGCTTACGCGCGCGGACATAGCAGTTTTTGAACACAACCGCGTGGATGCTGTTAGGCATCAGCAGGCGTTTGCAGGGGAGTTACCGCTCATGCGCATTGATGCCCTGATATTGGCCACCGGTGCCAGCGCATTGCCTTGGTATTCACGCAGCGCACTGCCGTGTGACAGCCAGGGGTTTATCAATGTCGACCGCTGTTTGCGCAGCAGTGATGCGCGGGTGTTTGCCGCCGGGGATGCCGCGTCACTGGCCGGCAGTTTGCGATCGGGTGTGTATTCAGTGCGACATGGCCCGGTGCTTGCGCATAATCTTCGCGCCGCTGTCAGCGGACAGGCTTTACTGGAATATACGGCGCAATCCAATGCGCTGGCATTGCTGGCAACCGGCAATGGTGGCGCAATGATGAGTTACGGCAGGTTTGCGTTGGGTAGTCAGCGATCAGCGCCGCTACTGGGTCGCTGGAAGGATTATCTGGATCAATCGTTTATGCGCCGTCACCGCTTGGCGGATCAAGCATAAAACTGCCCAGGGCAACGTGTTGTCCGTTGATCAGTAGTTCCACCTTGTGTTCGCCGGCATAGTGCTGCCGCGTTGTCTTCGCTGCCAGTGACAGACGTTTGCGCAGGCTTACCTGTTGGCCGGCTTCCAGTTCGCAAGCAGTGAGTTTAAAAACCTTGGGGCGGGTGCTGCCATTGGCTTTGACGTAGTGCACCACAAAGTCTATCAACAGCGACTGGGGGACGCAGGCAAGACTCTGCACTGAACAGGACAAGGTAACCGAGTCACCTTCACGAACGCTGGCTGGGCTGACGCTGGCGTCGTTGATCTGCACCTGTGCCTGTTGACCAAATCCCATCAGTGCCAACGCTCGTGGATGAGCATCCTTGACCGCAACGCGTAAGGCATGTTTCACCAGCCAGGCACGGGGCGCGGGCGCGTGACGCAGCCAGCGCTCGGCAGTGTCCAGCATGATGTCAGTATTGTCTTTGCCGATGTCGTTCAGATTGTTGGCAACTGAGCGGCGTACATAGAGCGAACTGTCATCCTTGAGAGCATCCAGCAATGCAATCACCGGGGCCGGATCTTTCTGGAAAACCGGCAGTCGGCCAGCCCAGGGCAGCCGCGGCCTTGTCCCTTCTGAAATCAGCCTGCGGACGTGTTCGCTGGGGTCATTCAGCCAGCTCTCAAGCCTGCGCAGTGTTGCTTGCGTGTGTTGCAGCAGAAACGGTCTGATACTGAATTCGGCGGTGAAACGCTGTGTGAGTTCGTATTGTGCGCGCATAGAGGCCTCAAAGTGTGCCAGACCATAGCGCGCTACAAAAAACGTATGCGGCATAAACAAAAACGGTGCCAGCGTATTGCCTTCGCGATCTTCAGTCGCGGAATTCACCGCGACATCGGGGCGTGGCGGCGGCAACGATGCCAGCAGAATGTCGACAGCCTGTTCATAATCCTCAGGCAGCGCGTGATGCAGTCCATCTGCCATGTGCCAGCCGCGCGGCATCAACTCCAGCGCCTCATAGTCTGGAAGCACATAATCCAGAAACTTCTGCGCGTCAAAAGCCGGGTGCGCCTGCGTGAGCATCGCCGCAATGCGCCGGGGCACATCCGTGCCGTACCTATTTTTCAGAGGCTCTGCCATCAACAAAATTCCTTGGTGTTGATTTACTGGGGGCGCATCACCTTTTGTTCGCTTTCGCGTAGCAACCAGATCAGGCCCAGACCAAAGCCGGCATTAAACTTATTTTCAAACAGTGGGCTGCGGATGTTTGCAGCGCCATGATGAAAACTGGTCTGAATGCTGGCAAACATGCGTGCTTTGTTGCTGATGTGCCAGGTGCCGGAAAAATTTAATCCGGTGCCGAAATAACCACCCCGCGCCCGATATGTGGAGCGATCCGGCTGGTTAAACTCATGGCTGACATCAAAAAAGTAGCCATGAACGTCGCGGGTCGCCCACAAAGGCTTCAGTGATACCGTCGCTTCCAGTTGCGGATGGAATGCACCGTAATGCCGGTAACGCAGCATGGGTTCAAACACATAACCATGATGGTCGACTCCGCCAAAATCAGTCGAGAATGCTGCACGGGTCTGCAGTGCCAACTGAATTTCTGAGCGGCTGGTATCGCTGAACTCATATTTTTGTAAGTTGAACACCAGTTGTGGGCCGACTTCAAAAATAAAGTCCAGATCCGGCATACCCTCGCGCAGTTCATTGCCTTCACTCTCGGAATCAAACGCCGCGGCAAATGACAGCGACAGCTCATAATTGCCGTTCTCGGAGGCTACCGCGCGCGCTGCACCACCGTCGCCGATGCGCAGAACATCTCCGCGATAAACCATGTATGGCAAGCCGAGACCGCGCGTCTGAGTTTCATCCGATGACGGGTAATGCGGCTGCACCAGCACGCCGCCACCCAGACCCAGTTCCCACAGGGGTTTTTCGATCAGCACTGGCTCTGCCGCCAGTAATGGCATGCTGACAATTGAGGTTGCCACAAACACAGCTGATGATTTCAGGAGTTTGACTGTCTTCATAAATTTTCCAGAGTATGGGCAATTCGCGCGCCGGCTTCTGCGAGTCGCCGGGTGGCAATGATACGCATCTCTTCCTGATACGCATCAGTCAGCGTAACGGTTTCCAGTTCATCACCCGTCCGTTCGCTGCGCACCACAAGGCTGGTAATTGATTCCGGGTAGACCGTGCTTTGCAGGATGTCACGGCTCTCCTGTAACCAGCGAGCAGGATGAAATTCAAGTTGTGCAGGATCCGCCGAGAACTCTGTGCCCATGTTGATCAGCACCGGCAGTGACTGTGACACCGGTGTCTCGCGAAGCGCACGGTCCCATGCCGAATGCAGATTGCCGACACTCAGGCGTATGCCATTGCCACCGCGGTCGCCCTCTGGAAACAGGCTCTCCGATACCAGCGCGCCGGTGTGCAGTGGTTGATGAATATCGCCGATCAGGTGCAGCAGCCAGCTCAACGCGACGGCTTTCTCAGCGGGGTCGGAGGCGTTTTGTAGCTGATAAATGGCAAAGTCCAGGCCGTTGGCCACATTATCCACTTGCGATCGCTGTTGAATCTGCTCGGCAGGAACACCGGCTACGTCCGGGAAAGGCTCGGTGTTGACATAGACATTGCCTTGACGCACGGCCTCATCGCGCAACCAGGCTCCATCAATCCAGTGCCAGTTCGGGTTGTCAAAACGGGCTTCATCGTCCCCTTCAAATCCGCGTGCCAGATCCGGCCAGATGGCTGCCTGGCCAAGCTGCCACTGCGCCTGAGTGTCGCGGTCAGCGGCTTTGATGTCATCGGGCATGGTGTCCACAAAGTCCTGATTAAAGCGCGGGTGCGCACGCAGCATTGTCATGACCTGTTCGCGTGTGTCGGCTGACATCAACGCCCAGGCGACGTCAGCAGACAGACGATGTCCGACAGCATCCCAGGCGGTTGCTGTGAACGGCAGCAACAGCAGGGCAGCGGCTGTCGAGCTTGTCATGACCCGGCGGACATGGCGATGAATGGGGGAGAAAAACGGCGTGGGGTATTTTGAAAACATAGATAAGCTTCCGGTTCTGGGGTTTGCGCACAGTGTAACAGAGGCGGGTGTGATGCAGCGCGCAGTCAGTATTGCCGGCAGATGGTGGGCAAAACAACGCGTGCATGAGGCTGTGCTGCTGATATCAATACGGTATAGTCAGATCACAAGCGTGACAGCATCGAGGCTGGCGCGGTCAGCGAGCAGGCAAAAAAATGCCCACGTGGAGCGCTTGGCTCACACGTGGGCGAGTTATCACCCATCAATGGAAAAGGGGAGAGTCTGTTCCATTTAAGCCACTAGCAGGGGAATGCCAGTGCTTGAGAGGGTCTTTGCATGAGCTGTGCCAGTTTTTTTTGACATAAGTCTTACTTGTTGTATTTAAAGACAAAGATATTTTTTTCAAAGTGTTTGGCGGGTTTCTTGTACGTGTAAAGCGTCGCTGCACAGGCACGGAGCGGTTCTTTTTGGGTCTTTCATGGTGATGCTGCACCCATATGGGGCGTAGCAGGGTGTGGGCCTATCTGGGTGCGTGAATAGCCGGGTGCAGGATTGGCAAGATACTGTCATAGAGGGATGTAGCTGATGGAACCGTCAGAGTTAAAGCAAGTACAGGTCCATGAAATCGACTTTAACGCCATAAGAGCACAAGGAGCCGGTGGCCAGAACGTCAACAAAGTGTCGTCAGCCATTCATCTGCGTTACGACGTCAGGGCGTCGTCACTGCCCGACGAGATCAAGTCCTTGGTGCTGGAGTTGCGCGACCGGCGCATGACGGCGGAAGGCGTGATTGTGATCAAAGCTCAACGGTTCCGCACTCAGGAAAAAAATCGCGAAGATGCCATCAAACGTTTACAGGCGCTCATCGATACCGCCTGTGAGGTAGCGCCGGCGCGTCTAGCCACCCGTGTGCCACGGGCAGCCAAACGTCAGCGCCTGGATGAAAAGCGCAAGGTATCTACGATCAAGTCCTTACGCGGTAAACCCATTGCCGAGTAAACTCCGTTATCTAATTTTTACAAGAGAGCAGCACCATGTTACGACCGTTTCATCTGGCCATTCCCGTCCGTGATCTGGACGAAGCCCGCGAATTTTATGGCAAGCGGCTGAGCCTGCCGCAAGGACGCAGTTCAGATCAGTGGATTGATTACAACCTGTTTGGACATCAGCTGGTGGTGCATTTGAATCCGAATTTGGGAAAAGAGGGTTCGGTACATCAGCATGCCAATCATGTCGATGGTCATGGCGTGCCTGTGCCGCATTTTGGAGTGGTGTTAACACTGGAGGAGTTTGCTGTGTTCGAACAGCAACTGCGGGCCATGGGCACCGAATTTGTGATTGAGCCCTACATTCGCTTTAAAGGTCTGGCGGGCGAACAGGCCACCATGTTTTTTAAAGATCCGTCCGGAAATGCCCTGGAGTTCAAGGCATTCCGGGATATCGAATCGCAGTTGTTTGCGGTCTGATCAGTACACTTCAAACAGACCGGCGCCGCCCATTCCACCACCAATACACATGGTGCACACCACGTATTTGGCGCCGCGACGTTTGCCTTCGATCAGTGCGTGACCCACCATTCGCGCACCGCTCATGCCGTAGGGGTGACCAATCGAGATAGCGCCTCCGTTGACGTTCAGCAGTTCGTCCGGGATCCCCAGTTTGTCGCGGCAGTACAGTACCTGCACGGCAAACGCTTCATTGAGCTCCCACAGGCCGATGTCTTCCATTTTTAAACCAAAACGCTTGAGCAACACCGGGATGGCAAATACCGGACCAATACCCATTTCGTCAGGCTCACAGCCGGCAACAGCCATGCCGCGATAGGCTCCGAGCGGGGTCAAACCGCGTTTTTCAGCGAGTTTGCTGTCCATCAGGATGCTGGCTGACGCGCCGTCTGACAGCTGGCTGGCATTACCGGCGGTAATGCAGCCGCCTTCAATAACAGGCTTCAGGCTTTGCAAGCCTTCCAGCGTGGTTTCCGGGCGGTTGCCCTCATCTTTAGTCAACTTGACAGTTTTGAAGCTGATCTCGCCGGTGGCCTTGTCAGCCACGCCCATGGATGACTCCATGGGTGCGATTTCCTGATCAAATTTCCCGGCTGCCTGGGCAGCGGCTGTGCGCTGCTGGCTCTGAAAGCTGTATTCATCCTGTGCGTCACGGCTGATGCCATAACGCTTGGCAACAATTTCGGCAGTCTGCAGCATGGGCATGTAGGCATGCTGCGACAGAGCCACTACATTCGCATCAACGGTGCGGAATTTGTTGCGATGATCGTTCTGCACCAGGCTGATTGATTCAAGGCCGGCACCCACCACAATATCCATGTTGTCGACGATGATTTGTTTGGCAGCCGTGGCGATGGCCATCATGCCAGAGGCACACTGGCGATCGATGCTCATACCAGAAACGCTGCTGGGCAGGCCTGCAGCCACACCGGCAAGCCGGCCAATATTGTAGCCAGTCGTGCCTTGCTGCACGGCACATCCCATCACCACATCATCAATCTCATGGGGTGCGATTCCCGCGCGTTTGACGGCTTCGCGAATGGCATGTGCACCCAGTGTCGGCCCTTCCGTGTTGTTAAAGGCGCCGCGATAGGCTTTTCCAATCGGGGTTCGGGCGGTTGCCACGATGACTGCTTCTCTCATGATGGGTCCTTCTAGTCGTTTGACTGCTTGTTGAGACAAAATGAATCAGAATTAGAACAGTTGTTCGTGCCGCAGTGTAGCCGAAGCACCATTAAAATCCCAAGCGTAATCATGACGATGATTCTGACGTGAATTTTGGTGAGTTTGACCTTTCTGCCGTAGTTCCTGACTTTTGTATCATTGCTGTTGGTCTGAGCTTGTGCTAGCGTCGACCTGTCCGTTTATCAACAATAACAAGGCTGTTCTGCCTCGGCAGATGGCGAACCGGAGGAAAAATGAAAGCACGTATGCATCCCTTGCAGGGCAGGCGCTTGTTTAGCCTGACAACCCTGTTGTCCGCCGCTACATTGGCAGCAGCCTTGTCGGCGCCGCTGTCCGCGCAAACCCCCGCCCCTGATCTCAGTAGTCGGGTTGGCGATTTCTCGCTTCTTGATCAAAACGGTTATTTTCATCACATGAGTTGGTACGACAATCGCAAGGCGATTGTATTGCTGGTGCAGGCAAACGGCAGTGATGCATTCCGTCAGGCGTTGCCAACCTTTGCTGCGCTGCAGGCGACGCATCAGGATGACTTCCAGTTCTTTATGCTCAATCCGCTGGGTGAGTCACGTGCATCGGTGATTGACGCCGTTGCTGAGGTTGGACAGACCATACCGGTGCTGATTGATGACGCACAAATCGTTGCTGAATCCATGAACGTGCAAACTGTCGGTGAAGCGCTGATTTTCGATCCGCGCTCTTTCCGCCTGGTTTACCGCGGCCCGGTCTCCGGTCTTGAGAAGGCGCTGACAGAAGTAAACGCCGGACAGGAAGTCAGTAATCCTGTAGTGGCGGTGACTGGTGAGGCTGTTCAATACGCGGCGCGTGATCACAACATGGCACGCACCGTATCGTACTCTCAGGAAGTGGCACCTATCCTTGCCCAAAATTGTGCCAGCTGTCACCGTGACGGCGGTATCGCGCCGTTTGCACTGGACAGCCACTCCATGGCCCAGGGCTGGTCACCGATGATCCGTGAAGTATTGATGACCAAGCGCATGCCGCCTGGCCAGATTGATCCTCACGTCGGCGATTTTGTAAACAGCTACACCGTTAGCCCGCAAGATCAGCAGACCATTCTGCACTGGATTGCCCAAGGTGCTCAGCGCGACGGCGACGTTGATCCGCTGGCAGAGCTGGTTTGGCCTGCAACCGAATGGGCTTTTGGTGAGCCTGATCTGATTGTTGAGCTGCCGCCGCAGGTCATTCCTGCCACGGGAGTGCTGGATTACCGCAATGTGGTTGTCCCGTTTGAAGGTCTGACCGAAGACCGTTGGGTGCGCGCAAGTCAGTACATCGCTGGTGACCGCACCGTCTTGCACCACACACTTAACAGCATTCTGCCGCCGGGTACCGACGGTAACCGCCGCTTCCTCGGGGGTGGTAGCAATGCAGATGAAGCCAACATCACTGCCTATATCCCTGGTGCCGAGCCCAGCATCGAGCCGGAAAACACTGGTGGTCTGTTGAAGGCTGGTTCACAGCTTGCTCTGCAGTTGCACTACACAACCAATGGTCGTGAAACTGTTGATAACAGCCGTATCGGCATCTGGTTCTATCCAAAAGATCAGGTACCTGAAAAACGCATGTCAGGTCAGTGTGCATGCATCTTTACACCTGACTGGACAAATATTCCGCCGAATGATCCTGATTTTGAACAGACACAGTCAGTTACCGTGCCCCGCGATGCTTACTTGCATGCGTTCCTGCCGCACATGCATTTCCGTGGCAAGCGTATGCGTTTTGAAGCGACTTATCCGGATGGCAGCAGCGAAGAGCTGATCAATATCGCTAACTACAATTACAACTGGCAGCTGCGTTACCAGTTGCGCGAGCC
>CALQJO020000020.1 GCA_943330915.2 Rhodoferax sp. OV413
CAGTTGTCCGGCGTTATCGCGGCAGCCGAAGCAACCGGTGCAATTCAGGGCACCAGCCCCTCTGGCCAGCGCCGCGCGGATGCAAGCTTCAGTGGTATTTCCGGTGCATCGGGTGTTGCCATCGGTCAGGGCGTGGTGGTTTTTCCGCACGCCGACCTCAAACTGATTCCAACCCGTATCACTGATGATATCGCGGCGGAGCTGTCAAGCTTCCAGAGTGCGCTGGAAGCTGTGCGCGCAGATATCCGTGCCTTGGGGGAATCGGTTGGGCATCAGTTGCGTCCGGAAGAGCGTGAGTTGTTTGATGTCTACCTGCGAATGCTCGACGACGATGCACTGGGTCGTGAGGTCATTGCTTTAATCAATCTGGGGAACTGGGCGCAGGGCGCATTGGCAGAGGTAGCCAATGATCACGTCAAGGCGTTTGAACAGATGAAGGATCCTTACCTGCGCGAACGTGCCGCGGACATCAAGGATCTGTGCAGTCGTGTGTTGTTTTACCTGCAGGAAACCGAGCGGGCAACGCCCCGCGATTATCCCTTGCGCACCATTCTGATTGGTGAAGAGCTTGCGCCGTCCATGCTGATGGAAGTGCCGCGAGAAAAATTGGCCGGCATTATTTCGGTCATGGGCTCAAGCAATTCACATGTTGCCATTCTTGCGCGCACGATGGGCATACCCACTGTCATGGGCGCTGTAGATCTGCCTTACCATAAGTTGGATGGTCGCTCTTTGATTGTGGATGGTTATAGCGGCACGGTTTACAGCAATCCGTCGGATCAGTTATTGGCGCGTTACCGTGAGGTAATCAAGGAAGAGGAACAGCTGGTTCGCGGACTCGAGGTGTTGATTAACCTGCCCGCAGTCACTCCAGACGATCATCGGGTCAGGCTGTGGGTCAACACCGGGTTAATGACCGATGTGGTGCGCTCTCTGGATCATGGCGCTGAAGGTATCGGTCTGTTTCGCACCGAGGTGCCGTTTCTGTTAAGCGAGCGTTTTCCCAGTGAAGACGAGCAGGCTGACATTTACCGGCAGCAGCTTGAAGCGTTTGCACCCAAAAAAGTCACCATGCGTACCCTGGATGTGGGTGGTGACAAATCACTGCCGTACTTTCCTATAGAAGAAGAAAACCCCTTCCTGGGCTGGCGGGGGATTCGTGTCACCCTCGATCACCCAGAGATTTTTATTGTGCAGGCGCGTGCCATGCTGCGCGCCAGCGAAGGGCTGAATAATCTGCAGATCATGCTGCCCATGGTGTCCAATCTGGATGAGGTGCATCGGGCGACACAGATTATCAAGCGGGCATTGCGGGAGCTGCAGGACGAAGGTTTGTCAGTGGTAATGCCACCCATCGGCGTGATGATTGAATTGCCAGCAGCGGTCTATCTCACCCGTGCCTTGTGCAAGATTGTCGATTTTGTGTCAGTTGGCAGCAATGATCTGACGCAGTACCTGCTTGCAGTTGATCGTAATAACACCCGGGTAGCTGACTTGTATTCCTCATTCCACCCGGCAGTGTTGTATGCCCTTCAACAAGTGGTGGATGGCGCACATGCGGAAGGTAAAACGGTCAGCATCTGTGGTGAAATGGCGGGAGATCCCGGTGCCGCCATCCTGTTGATGGCCATGGGTTTTGACATCCTGTCCATGAATGCATCCACTTTGCTCAGAGTCAAGGCAGTCATCAGGGCAGTGACCCTGAGCTCTGCAAAAACAGTTCTGGCTGAGGTCATGCAAATGACTGATGCTGCCAGTATCCGGCGCGCGGTTGATCTGGCGCTATACAACGCCGGTGTTGATCGTTTATTGCGAACATCCCGCTGAGAGAGCTTTTATGCTGACCTACCCAGATATAGATCCGGTTGCGTTTTCGATTGGCCCTTTGACCGTACATTGGTACGGCATCATGTACATTGTGGCGTTTAGTGCCTGCTGGTTTCTGGCGCGTCTGCGCTCACGTGGCGCCGTAGCGCCCGGGTCAAAAGGCTGGACTGAAGAACAACTCTCGGATCTGGTGTTTTATGGCGCACTGGGCGCTGTGCTAGGGGGTCGATTCGGTTCGGTGATTTTTTACAACTTTGACCGATTTATTGCCGATCCCTTGTGGCTGTTACGTGTCTGGGAAGGCGGTATGTCTTTCCACGGCGGGTTCCTGGGGGTAATGCTGGCGTTTTATTTGTACTCACGGCGCATCAACCGTCACTATTTTGATGTGCTGGATTTTATTGCGCCATTTGCTCCGCTGGGTCTGGGCATCGGGCGTATGGGCAATTTTATTGGCGGTGAACTTTGGGGCCGGCCAACCGAGGTCTCGTGGGGCATGGTATTCCCGCACGTTGATGACCTTCCGCGCCACGCATCACAGCTGTATCAGGCATTTCTCGAAGGGGTTGTCTTGTTTGCGGTGGTCTGGTGGTTCTCGTCCAAACCACGGCCGCGTTACGCGGTCGCCGGCCTGTTTGGATTGGGTTACGGGCTGCAGAGATTTTTTGTTGAATTTTATCGGGAGCCGGATTCATGGCTGGGGTTTGTTGCGCTGGACTGGCTCACCATGGGGCAGATTCTGTCGGTTCCGATGATCATTGCAGGTGCTGCGCTGATGGTTTACGCCTATCGCAAAGCGCCTGAGATTCAAACCAGAAAGAGGTCAGCATGAAACAGTATCACGATCTTCTACAGCGGATTCTGGATGAGGGCGCCGTCAAAACTGATCGCACCGGCACGGGTACGTTATCGGTGTTTGGTCACCAGATGCGCTTTGACCTGCAGGACGGTTTTCCGCTACTGACCACCAAAAAGCTGCACCTGCGCTCCATCATTCACGAACTGTTATGGTTTCTGACCGGTGACACCAATATTCGTTACCTAAAGGAAAACGGCGTGTCGATCTGGGACGAATGGGCGGATGACAAGGGTGATCTTGGTCCTGTGTATGGTTTCCAGTGGCGTTCCTGGCCGGCAGCAGACGGCGCCTCTGTTGACCAGATCAGCAATGTCATCGCCCAGATCAAAAAAAATCCGGATTCTCGCCGCCTGATGGTGGTTGCCTATAATCCGGCGTATGTGGATCAGATGGCGCTTCCGCCTTGCCATTCATTGTTTCAGTTCTATGTGGCTAACGGCCGTTTGTCCTGCCAGCTCTATCAGCGCTCTGCGGATACCTTTCTGGGGGTGCCATTTAATATTGCTTCATATGCACTGCTGACACAGATGGTGGCGCAGCAGTGTGACCTGGAGCCCGGCGAGTTTATCTGGACCGGTGGTGATACGCATTTGTACAGCAATCATCTTGAGCAGGCGCGATTGCAGCTGACCCGTGATTTTTTGACCTTGCCGACCTTGCAGATCAAGCGCAGACCCGCCTCCATTTTTGATTACAAATACGAAGACTTCGAGATTGTGGGTTACCAGGCACATCCTCATATCCCGGCGCCGGTGGCAGTATGAGACTGGCGCTGATCTGGGCCATGTCACGCAACCGCGTGATCGGTCGCAACAACGCTTTGCCGTGGTACCTGCCAGAGGATTTGAAGTATTTTAAGCGCGTTACCATGGGCAAGCCGATTATCATGGGGCGCAAGACCTGGGAGTCGATTGGCAGGCCATTACCCGGGCGCACCAACATTGTCATAACCCGCAGCAGCAGTTATCAGGTACCCGAGGGTGTCAAGGTGGTTTCGTCACTGGAGGCTGCCTTTGAGCTGGCCGAGAAGGTCTGCCTGATCAATGGCGTCAATGAGGCAGTGGTCATCGGAGGCGCAGAGATTTATGCATTGGCTTTGCCCAAGGCTACCCGGCTCTATATGACTCAGGTGCATGCTGAAGTTCATGGGGATGCTTTTTTCCCGAAGATTGATCTGGATGTATGGCAAGAACTGGCACGGGAGGACTTTGTAGCCTCCGGCGCTAATCCATACGACTACAGTTTTGTGGTGCTGGAACGTCAGTCATAAACATCCGGCATGAACACATTACAATTTCCTGCCTACCCACAGTAGCAGTGTGTCTATCAGGTCATGTTTGCTGAACGGTTTGGAAAGCACATCGTCCATGCCAGCGGCCAAGCACGCGGCCTTATCACCTTCCATAGCTCCTGCGGTGACGGCTATGATGGCTGTTCGCCGACGTCCCCGCTCACTGGCGCGTATGGCACGTGCTGAGTCAAAACCGTCCATGACAGGCATGTTGCAATCCATCAGAATCACATCAAACCCTTCCGCACGCTCCACCGCTGCCTCGTAAGCTTGCTGCCCATCAGCAACACAGAGCAGATTGTCCGTGACACCCTTGAGGTAGGCTTTAATCAACTGAGTATTGATGGGATTGTCTTCAGCGACCAGAATATTCAGTCCTTGCAGTGCGCTGGAGCGAGAGTGCTCAGACAGCTTGGTGTTGCTCTCTTCGCGGGTGATGGCCGGGGACAGTGGTAACTCCAGAGTGAATCGCGAGCCTTTGCCCGGCTCACTGGCCACGTGAATGCGTCCATGCATGCTTTCAGCCAATGAACTGGAAATGGTCAGGCCCAGCCCGGTACCACTTAACATCAGTGAATCAGAATTGCTTGACTGAAAAAACGGCAGGAATAATTTGTCCAGATCGTTCTGCGGAATGCCTACGCCTGTATCGCTGATGTCAAAGCGCAGACATTCAAAGGGATGTTGCTGTGCTCTCACTTCAACGGTCACGGCGCCTTGCGCTGTAAACTTGATGGCGTTACTCAACAGGTTGGTCATGATCTGTCGGATGCGCAACCGATCACCGACATAGTGAGTCAGCATACCTGGTGCTGTGGTGATGCTGAACTGCAAGTTTTTCTTTTCGGCCAGCGGGCGAAACATCAATTCCAGTGACTGCAACAAGTCTGCGAGACTGAAGTTCACCGGGTTGAGAACCACTTCATTGGATTCCGCCTTGGAAAAATCCAGCACGTCATTGATGAGTGCCAGCAACACTGTGCCCGATTCACGAATGGTCAGGGTGAGCTGTTGGATATTGGGCGCAGGCGATTCGCCCAATATCAGATCAGCCAGTCCCAGAATGGCGTGCAGAGGGGTACGTATCTCATGGCTGACGCGAGCAACAAAGCGGGCTTGGGCGATATTAGCCTGGTTGGCGTCCTTGGCCAGTTGCTCCGCTTGATCACGGGCTGATATCAGTGCCAGGTTTTGTGATTGAATCAGCGATTCATGCTGCGAACGGACCTCGGCGTTGACCAGCAGATCAGCGAGCAAGCGTAACAATGTCAGGTCAACGTCTGTCCACAGCCTTTCCTGCCTGACGGCATCAAATCCGATAAAGCCAATACAGGCTTCGTCCAGAATCAGCGGGATGGTGACAAGTGATTTGATGCCTTGTGGTTCGAGGACGTTACGCAGGCCATGGCCGACAGGAAAGTCCTTTACACTTCTGACAAAAAATGGCAATCCCGCTTCATGAGCCGCCATCCACAGGCGGAAGGCATCCACAGGGATATCTTGCAGGTTGGCAATTTCAGGCTCAATTCCTTCGGCACACCATTCATGGGTATTGCTGGTGGTCTGTTTCTTCAGGTCATAAACAAAGCGGTAGGCTCGATCAGCACCCACAAATTCCCCGGCTTTGCACAGTGCGGAGGTAATCACCTCATCCATCGCGTGGTACTGGTTCTTGATCAGGTCAAAGGAGATGGAGACCAGCAAATTCTCGAGCTGAGAACGGTACATGGATTGCGTGCGGGCCAGTTCGGCCTCGGTCACGTCATAGTTCACCCCCACTACCTTGACGGGTTTGCCGCCTTCAAACACCAGGGTAGCGTTTGATGCCAGTTTGCGTCGTTTGCCGTCAGCCAGTTGGATACGAAAGTAGTACTCTGTGGGGTCGTCAACGCCTTGAGCAATGTAATTGCGAATATGGGCTATGACCTGAGGTTTGTCTTCGGGAAGCACAAAACGGAAAAAATCCCGCGCTGAATAGTCAAAATGGTTTTCTTTCAGCCCGAACAGCTCACCGATCAGGGTGTCAATGCGGATATTGCCGGAGGCAATATCCATTTCCCAGGTCCCGACTCTGGCGGCTTTTGTTGCCAGCTCAAACCGTCGGGTCTGACGCAGATTGTTGGCGCTTAACTCACAGGCCCGGCAGGCTGCCGAAAACTTACGCAGAATCTGTCTGAAATTGCCTTGGAAATTTTTGCTGAGCGTCAGTGGCTTTCCACACAGCACCAGTACACCAAACCCGGGGATGGCAAAAAAGTCAACGCTGGCGTCAATGCCGTTGCGAAGTAAGCTCTTGCATGCATGTTGTAGAGGTGAGGCCATTGCTTCGCGAATGGCATCATCCAGAACATTTTCAATCAGTGTATTGTCAGCAAATGACTGCGGCAGAGAGTACAGAATCTCTGGCAGGTCGTTGTCGGTGGTGCGCACAACAGCACCCGCCATGCGGTTAAGCAGTTTGACGTTTTTGGTCACAAACTCATGAAGCGCCGTGTCGAGGTCAAGTGTGCCTCCAACACTGAGCGAGATTTCAAAAAGTACTTCTATCTCGACATCAAGCAATCCACTACTCTCCGGGAAAAGCGACAACAGCCGTTGTTTTGTTGTAAAACTCAAGAAAACCATCGTTGCTGCTAGCGATCTCTCCAATCGACAGCACACCGCTGGTCGCTACGACTCCCCCTTCCAGCATCGTCAGTTCACTGTTGAACTGATCCTTCATCAACAGGAATCGGGAAATACAGTCAAATACAATCTTGTGTTCAGTTTTCTTGCCCAGATCCTTTTCCGCCTGCTGAACTGCACTGACAGTCGACGCCAACAGTTCCTCCATCGCTGACGACAGGACATAGACAAAGCAGTTGTCATCGAATTCGCCAACACACACAAGGCCACCCTGATCGGTGCTGGCAATGGGGTCGCGCACAATAATTGATCCGCCAAGCCGGCGTATTCCCAGGGGGAACATGCTGGCAGTGCCGATCAGGTCATCAGGGTCAATATCTGCGTGAAATTCGGTCTTTATGAGCTCGGCGTATACCTCAAGTGCCGGGCGAAAATTCAGTTCGTGAACCGTATTGCCGCTGGTTGAGGTGGCTCTGAGTATTGGCGATGTGGCACGCCAGCCATGTGATACGCCTACACCACAGTGGCCGGTAATGCGCAACACCACGGCCGCATCGCGTAACAGTCCTGAGTTGCAGATAATGCAACGTGTTGTTGTGCTGGTCAGGCTGCCAGCGCCGCCTCCAAAAAACTTGGTGGAGACACTGCTGCGGTCATACTCTTTAGACAAAAAAGACGAAATACTGGTTGCGTGGGCATCAACAATCACCAGCCTGATCTCGGCATCACTGTTGCCATCTGATTTTTTTGAGAGCTGCGTTATCCCGGTCTGCATGTCTCGGGAAACATCTGTTGTGTAGGTGACTCCTAATTCGCCATGCACGGCATACACCAGCCAGCCCGCTTTGTGAACCTGTTGATTGTGTATGATGGACGGAAACAACCCTCCCCCCACAGGGACAGACATCTGCCTGAAATACTGGTCGGCGGTCTCTTCATCAATGTTGTTGTCAACGCAGCCGAGGATGACAAGTCCGTCCGGGGCGCAAACATGAGTAATGTCCCGCAGCAGGCTATCCAGTTGAGCCAGCGTACCGGAGGCTATGAAATAGGGAAACATCATAGACTATCCTCTTGGCTGTGTTTGCTGCGTGAGCCCCAGTTGACAACCCACTGAGCAAGTTCCGCGGCTGGCATTGGTTTCGCAAAATAAAAACCCTGGATGTTCTGGATGCCAAGAATCTTGGTATGTTTGAGTGTGAGTTTGTCTTCCACACCTTCAGCAATAATACGCAGTCCCACCATGCGGGACAGTTGCATGATGCTTTCAACAATGGAGCGTGAATCACTGGAACTGGCGAGATCCTGAATAAAAGAACGGTCGATCTTGATTTCATCAAACGCGCGCGACTTCAGTTTGGCAAGTCCGGACTGTCCCACACCAAAGTCATCAATCGATAGTTGCACACCTTTCATGCGCAGTCTTGCCATCGACTCCAGTACGACCGGGCCGGGGTTTTCAAGGCCACGTTCGGTGATTTCACACTGGAATCGCTGAGTCGGCAAACCATGTCGTGTCAGTTTTTCCATCAGCTCATCAATAAAAATTTCCGACTCAAGGACTTGTGGTGGCACGTTGATGCTGACCTTTACGGCAGCTCCGGAGTCCTTTTCCAGTTGCAAGGTATCCCGGATGGCGGTTTCGGCAATCTGCAAAGTGAAAGCCACAACAAGGTTGGAATCTTCAATCTGTTCTATAAAGGAGGCAGGGGATAGTCGGCCAAATTCAGGATGATCCCATCGTGCCAGTGCTTCGATGCCAATTACCGCTGCGGATGACAAGGATATCTGGGGTTGATAAACAGCACTGAACTGCCCAGCCTTGAACGCGGCGAAGACCTCTACGTCACTGAAACGAGGCTGCATAATTCTGCTGCGCACCTCGACAGCGGAAGGTAATCGGTCCAGTTTGGCCAACGCCTTGAGCACAGAAGAACGTGTTAGCGGCTTCTGAAGCACATCAGTTTGATGCAGTCCGTACAGTTTCGCGGTGCGCTTGGCCAGTTCCAGTATGGGCAACTCATGCCCACTGGCGATCAGCAATTTGGGTTTAGGCTCCTGCATTGCGATGGTCTTTATAAACGCGAGGCCATCAACACCGGGCATGTTAAGGTCCAGAATCACAGTGTCGGTGCCCGACAAACAGACTGACTCATCCTCGACGGCTCTCAGCGTCGTCTGCACCGAGTATTTGCCTCGTAATACAATCTTCATCTGTTGCAGAAACAGCGGGTCGTCATCAACTACCAGCATGCGCGGGAGTTCATTATTGTTTGACGTGGCGCTCGGTTCACAAGGGCTATCGGGTAACATAAATGCATTCCAGCAAATCGGGTTAAATGATTAAAAGCTAAACAGAAAAGTCATTGTACCTGGGCAGTTCGTAACGAGCCGACAATACATAAACCGATTGAGGGTAGCCGCCAAATCCTCTGCGTTTAGCTCGTCTTCAAGGGCTGTGTTCAGGTTTCTGTTCAGCATCGCAGATAGCTCTGATTCTTGATCATATACACGGACTCATCCATGACTTGCGGGCAGCCACTTAATCAGCATGTTGCGGAATGACTGGTTATTGGCGGGCTTTACAAGCGTATCGCTAAAACCAGAGATGACGTAAGACTTTGCTTCGACTTCACAAGCATTGGCGGTCCAGGCGATAACGGGCGCATCCCTGTATTGCGGAAACTGGCGTATCAGCCGCGTGGCTTGTTGGCCATCCATTTCAGGCATTTGAATATCCATCAGGATCAATTGATATTGATTATGCCTGGCAAGTTCAATCGCTTGAGCAGCAGACTCTGCCGCATCAACGTGCAGACCCCATTTTTGCAACTGAAGCATACAAAGGCGCAGATTGATTTCATTGTCGTCTACGATCAGCACCGAACCTGAGAACAGGACCTGGTTGCTATCCAGCGACTTAAGACTTGATGTACTTGAGGTGATGCTGACAGGAACATCAAACCAGAACGAACTGCCCTTGCCTGATGGCGTGTCACTAACGCCGATACGCCCACTCATCAACTCGACCTCGGATTTTACAATTGCCAGTCCCAAGCCAGAGGTGGAGTCTTTTGTTTTTTTAGGTCTGTCAATGGTCGCGAAGGGTTCAAAAATGCGCTGCCGGTCGGCAATTGGCACACCCGGCCCACCGTCCTGTACCTCAAACAAGAGCGAGGTTATTGCTGATGCCTGCGCTGCTTTCAGGCTGACTTTGACGAGTACATCAGCCCCTTCGCAATGCTTGATGGCGTTACCCACCAAATTCAGCAGTACGTTATGAATTCTCAGCGCATCGGCAGATACTGACTCGGGCAATAGTTGTTCAAGCTGCAGTTTAATTTTTACATTGTTTTGCTGTGCGAGCAGGCTGGTGATATCCAGCACATCTTTGCATAACTGTGCCGGGTCAAACTCTTTAATGACCAGCATTGCATTGCCTGAACTGATCTGCGAGAAGTGCAGTATTTGATTGATGATCCCGAGCAAGGCTTCGGAGGATTTGCCAATGACTGAAATCAGTTGAGCAGCATGTGGATTGACAGCCTCGGTCTTCAACAGCTCGGCAGCGCTGACAATGCCATTGAGAGGGGTGCGCAACTCATGGCTGATGTGGTTTACAAACTGTGACTTAACCTTGCTGGCCTCAATCGCCTGTTCGTTAGCGGTTTGCAGATTCAACAACAGATTATTCATATCGTCGATCATCATCTGCTGCGTATTCAGATTCAATTGAAGTTCCAGTTGTGCGTCTGCAATAGGAAAGCTATGTGGAGACAGCAGCCGCGATGGCCGATTCTCCTGCATCCATGTCAACCATGGAGTAATAACCATAGTAACGTCGTCATCACCCGGTGATGGCGGCAATAGCTGGCCGCGCATCGCAAACTCGCCGTCCAGCGTAATAAATAAAAACAACTGGCGTCCCAGCAAGCTAATGTCGGGAACGTGCGTGGCAAGAACCGGTCGTTTTACAATAAAACTACTGACAAAATGCTCACCCTGGCAATTGTTGCCAATCTCCGGCTGCAGTTGGTCACTGACAAATTTAATTTTGTTCTGTTTGTCCAGTACCAGATACAGAGGATAAACGCTGCCCAGCGCAGGGGTGGGAGCTAAGTTCATTTCGTTTCAGGCGTGGTCAATCTGAAACGGGTTAGTTGCCCCTGATCAGTGAGGGTTTCTTCCACTACCGTGACTTCAATGACAACGGAATAGTAGTCTGCCAGACCATCCAGCAGTCCCCGCACAAAAGCGGTGAGTCCCTGCCGCGAACTGGCGTAGATCAGCTCGTAGGAGTTCTCTTCGGTAGTCAGAAGCTGGAAAGACGGTGGGCGGTAGTCTGGAAATGAGGATGCAATCCGATCGTGCATATGGTTCAAATTGCCAAGCAGTTCCCACAAGGTTTCACCATGCATGTTCAGTACCCCGGCGTAATGGGCAAAGGCGGTGCGCTTGATGAAGTGCCAGCCAAAGTCATACAAAAGGTCATCAATACTACGCCCGGTTCTGGCGTGTGTCACACCGAGCAGCGACAGCACCACACTGTCGTCGTAACTTTTCAGTGACAAGAAATCTTTTTCAGACAACCCTGCCGTTTGCATGATCACTGCCCACTCATCGTCTCCCAAATGAGTTCTCATCATGTCGCGCAGGGAGTTGTGGATCAGTCCATACATAGCAAAGCCTCCTGAGTATTTTTATCGGGAAAACAGGTTCGAAGCGTCAACAAGTTCCAGCGTTACTGGTTGGCGGGTCTGGCGCGCAGCCAGGAGCAGAACTCTTGCGTTGGCATTGGATACCCACAATAAAATCCCTGCACATTAGCGACCCCAAGTCGCTTGGTAAGCAGCAGGGTTGGACTATCCTCGATGCCCTCAGCCACCACCCGCATACCCACCAATGAAGCCAGATGAATGATACTCTCCACAATTGATCGCGAATCAAGAGAACTGGTCAGGTCGCTGATAACCGAGCGATCAATCTTGATTTCATCAAATGTCCGGGTATTGATCTTCGATAAGCCAGATTGCCCTACACCAAAATCGGCAATCGACAGCTGTATCCCTTTCATGCGCAATCGCGCCAGGGTCGTCGCTGCTTGCAGGCTCGGACTTTCGAGCCCACGTTCGGTAACCTCGCACTGAAAGCGCTCTGGTGGCAAGCCATGCACTTTTAACATGTCACACAGCCGGTCCATAAATATTTCTGAAATCAGGACATTGGGCGGGACATTGATACTGACTTTACCCTTAAAGCCCGAGTCCAGACTCATGTGAAGGGTGTCGCGGATGGCCATTTCAGCGATCATCAACGTGAATTCAATCGCCTCGGCTGAATCTTCAAGGGAGTGAATGAAATAGGCAGGCGACAGGCGTCCAAGCTGAGGATGATCCCAGCGAACCAACGCTTCTATGCCGACAATATCGTTGGACTCCAGCGCAATCTGCGGCTGGTAAAACAGCAGAAACTCGCCAGCTCGCGAACCTTTGATGATGTCAGCTTTGCTGATGTTGTCGGGCGCCTGTGACGATGGCTGGTGGTCGTGGTTCATGAATTCCAGATCCACCAAGGCCTTCAAAAGCTGGTCTTTACTGATGGGCTTTTGCAGTGCCAGGGTTTGCGTTAAACCGCAGAGCTCAGCTGCGCTTCTGGCTAGCTCAATGATCGGGTTATCGTAACCGCTGGCAATCAATAACTTGGGTTTAGGGTTCAGACTGGCAATGGTCTTGATAAAAGAGACGCCATTCATGCCAGGCATGTTTAGATCAAGAACAATGGTATCGGCCTGTATCAGCGACAAGGCATCCGGCGGCATTGCCGACAGACGTTGAGTGACAGCATACTTTTTGTCTACAAACAGTTTTATCTGAGCCTGAAAAGAAGTGTCATCATCGATCACCAGCAACAAAGGTAGCTTACCTGCCGGATTGAAACTGGTTTGCCGGTTGTGCAGATCACTGGGCACGGACGGACTCCTGCTGCAGAAAGGTCAGCTCAGCACGAATAAGATCAATTGTGTTATGCAGCAATTGTGTTGTTTGTTCTGTCTGTTCAATCACCTGCAACAAATTGCCATCGGCCGCAGCCATCTCAAGGCATTTCAGTGAGTCTGCCAACGCCAGCGCGCCAACACTGGCGGAGGATGACTTCAGCTTGTGAGCTGTCTGGCGAACCAGTCTCAAGTCATTGCTTTTGTTGATGTTACTCAAATCGTTCCAGGATTCCAGGTTGATTTGTATAAACATGTCATAAAACTGGATGAGAACATCGTTCTCAGTGGTGCCCAGAGACATCGGCAATGCAGTTTTATCGAATAAAACCATCGTTGATTGATACATGATATGACCAGCTTTCAGAGTGCGACAATGATTCCTAGCAACTTGGCAGCTTATTAAACTCCCTTAGCATTCTCAGGACATGTTTACAATTCATTACAAAACTAAATATCCCGTTATTGACTGACTTGCACCAGGGCATAACCCCGTCCTCGCAGGGTGCGAACAATGTAGCTCGGATCCAGCGTTACCAGTTTTTTCCGCAGTTTGCTGGCGAGCACATCGATAGAGCGGTTGGACGGCTGCATCTCATAGCCATAAAGCACCTGGAACGCATCTGCTCTGTCGATATAGCGGTCTTTGCTGCTGACAAACAGCTCCAGCAAACCAATTTCCTTATCCGTCAGTTTGATACTGCTGCCATTACTGTGCCTGAGCATCTGATCCGTCCAGTTCAGTGCAATATGCTCATCCAACTGCAGTTTAAGCTCACGTGTCTTGCCGTTATCCTCGGCAGGTAACTTTCGTAACGAAGCAATGATGCGTGCATCCAGTTCCCGTATATCGCAGGGTTTTACAATGTACTGGTCAGCACCGGCTTTCAGGCAGCTCACCAGTGTCTCAAGCTTGTTGTTACCGGTTAGCACAATGATGGGAACATCACAAAAGCTCTGCACATGGCGACAAAGTGCAAGCCCGGTGGGTTCATCAATACCCAGGAAATAGTCAAAGATAAACAGATCAGGCAATTCAAGGGTGGGTAAAAGCTCCATCAGCCGACGCCCGGAGTTGATCAGCGAACAGCGATAACCCAGACTGTTGAGCTGGTAATCCAGCACCCGACCGTACAACTTGTCGTCCTCTACAATGACAATCGACTTTTTGGTTGTATCCACCGTGAGTCTTTGCTCCCTTAGTTGCGCCTGATCAACGTAGTAGTTTTACAAATGCTTTGGATTTGCGCTGGTAGTTATACATTTGCTGTTTTTTCGGAGGCAGATCATTGATTGCAATGGGTTCAAAACCACGCTCCAGAAACCAGTGTGCTGTTTGTGTGGTTAACACAATCACTTTTTTTAATCCCTGCTTCAGCGCTTCTTTTTCCAGAGCCCGCAGCAGATGATCGCCTCGCCCGCTTTCCTGATAATGCTTATGGATGGCGATGCAGGCGATTTCACCACATTCTTCATCCAGCGGGTAGATGGCAGCACAGGCAATGATCATGCCTTCCATCTCGATCACCTTAAAGTAGCCGATCTCCGCCTCCAGTAGTTCGCGCGAACGATGCACAAGAATTCCCGCCTCTTCCAGCGGCGCAATC
Organism: Rhodoferax sp. OV413; assembly: GCA_943330915.2. Taxonomy (GTDB): domain Bacteria; phylum Pseudomonadota; class Gammaproteobacteria; order Pseudomonadales; family Pseudohongiellaceae; genus Pseudohongiella. The sequence goes on from CALQJO020000020.1 coordinate 14,202, forward strand.
AATTCCAGAATGCCACCGACATCATTAATGGTTGCCTGACGCAACCACTCAAAGTTGTCTTTGGACACCAGTGTGCCTTGACCATCGCGGGTAAATAGTTCCTGAATCAGCGCGCCGTTGTCTGCAAAACTGATCAGGTGGCAACGATGCACGGTTTTATTGCTGGCTTTGACAGCGGCGGCCAATGACACCAGCGTACCGTTTTTGCTTTGAATATTGTCCGCAGGAATCTCTCTGAGCAGTGCTTCTGCAGCAACCGGGCTCAGTGTGCTCATCAACTCACCGTTGTTGTTGCTGACCCCACACTGAGGGACAAAAAGGATGAGTTTGGACGCCTGCATGGCAATGGCTACTTCGGTAGCAATATCCTCAGCCGACAGGTTAAACACCTCTCCGGTCGGTGAATAGCCAAGATTGGACAATAGCACAATACTGTTCTTGTCCAGATGCTGAAGGATTGCTTCCGCATTCACCTTACGAACAACACCGGTGAGGGCGTAATCGACACCGTCAATAATCCCCAGTGGGCGGGCGGTAATGAAGTTGCCGCGGCTGACCTTGATATCCGCGCCGTGCATCGGTGAATTGGCCAATCCCATAGAAAACTGTGCTTCGATATCGATGGACATGGCGCCAACGGTCTGTTTGATCAGCTGTAAACCTTCGCTGTCAGTAATGCGCAGACCTTTGTGATAGCGCAGTTCATGGCCGGCGCTGGTGAGCGCATCATTAATCTGCGGCCGCGCGCCGTGCACCAGCACCAGTTTCACACCCAGACTGTGAAGCAGGGAAATGTCATGCACAATGCGACTGAAGTTGTCGTGAGCAAGCGTCTCCCCGGTCAGCAATACCACAAACACCTTCTTGCGATGGGCATTGATGTAACTAGACGAATGTCTGAACCAGTCAATGTATTGCGTTAGATTGTCCATCTCGTTTAGTTCCGTGTTGCCCTGCTGATAAGCCATTCCATTATGTGTTTAAGCTCAGGTCGTGAACAAGGGGGAGCCCGGTTTAACACAGTAATGACGGATAAACTGCTGCAGCAGATTGATACATGGTTTTACGCTGTCCAGTGCAAGGTACTCATCGGGCTGATGTGCCTGCTCAATGTCACCAGGTCCGAGCACAATCGTGTCGATTCCCATGTCCTGCAGAAATGGCGCTTCAGTTCCAAAGGCCACGGTGGCAGCGGTATGTCCTGTCAGTCGCTCAGCGGTCTTGACCAGATCACTTTCAGCGGGGCATATAAAAGCCGGCGCGCCTACAAACAGCGGCGTAAACTCAAAGCCTACCTTCCAGCGTTCAGCCAGCGGGCGCAGTCGTTTATCAATTTCGCCGCGTAGCAGTTCAGCTTCCATACCCGGCAGCAGGCGGATATCAAACTCCAGCTCGCAGTGCCCACAGATCCTGTTGGGATTGTCACCGCCGTGAATACAACCAAAATTCATAGTGGGTTTGTCGATCACAAACAACGGGCTGTGGTAACGCCGCTGCAGTTCGTTGCGATAGTTCATCAGTTCGCTCAACACGTCGTGCATGGCTTCCATCGCGTTGATGCCCAGGCTGGGGTCGGAGGAGTGCCCGCTGCGCCCCTGCAGTCGGATGGATTCCATCATCACACCCTTGTGTGCGCGGATGGGTTTCATGCCCGTAGGTTCACCAATAATGGCATACCGTGCTTTAGGCCGGCCAATCTCGGCTATTTTGCGGGCGCCGGACATGGAGGTCTCCTCATCCGCGGTGGCCAGCACAATCAGAGGCTGTTGCAGTGGCTGCCCGAGAAACGGCTGAACAGCCTCCAGGATCAACGCAAAAAACCCTTTCATATCGGTGCTGCCAAGACCATAAAGGCGCCCGTCTTTTTCGGTGACAGCCAAAGGGTCAACGCTCCACAACTCCGGGTTCATGGGGACGGTATCCGTATGGCCGGCCAACACCAGGCCGCCGGGTCCTTTGCCAAGTGTGGCAATCAGGTTGGCTTTTAGATTGCCGTGTGTGCTGGTACAGGGCACTATTTCGCATTCAAAACCCATTGCACTGAACTGTTCGGCCAAATAGTTAATGACCGGCATATTGCTCATATCCAGCGCCGGATTGGCGGAACTGATGGTAGGCAGCTTCAGTAACGACTGCATACGGTTGATCAGAGTGCGGTGTTCGCTTGCGGACATGGTTGTCAACTCAAAATGCCAGCAGGGCCAGCCAGCAATTGCTACAGAAATGCTTCCAGAACACTGTTGAGGAACGCATAACCACGCTCGGTAGTCGTGATCCGTTCGCCATCGACAGTCAGAAGCCCTTGATGCTGCAAAGAGTCTACCTGCTTTGTATGGCGGCTGAAAGGCAGCCCTGTCAGCTTCTCAAACTGGCTGACGGTGAATCCTTCCCGCAAACGCAGGGCATTGAGCAAAAATTCTACCGGTAAGTCCTCTGCCTCGATTGGGCTGGCATCCGCCAGATAGGGATAGCGTATCAGCAGATTGCTGTTGGCCTGCGCGAGGCTGTTTTTTGCTGCCTGCAGATAATGCGCGGGTTGCTTTCGTTTGCGTAGTCGTAGAATGCGATGTTTGTGCGGTTCAGTGAGTTTGGCGTGGGCGCCGGCACCAATGCCGAGGTAATCTCCAAAGCGCCAATAATTCAGGTTATGCCTGGACGCTTCGCCGGCGCGCGCAAACGCGGAGACCTCATAACGCTGGTAACCCTGTTCGTGCAGCAGTGCCAGTCCCGCATCCTGAATATCAATCAGGGTATCCTCCGCGGGCAAAGCAGGCGTGTGCTTGAAAAATGCCGTGTTGGGTTCGATGGTCAACTGATACCAGGACAGATGTTCAGGCGCAAAACCGATGGCTTTGTGAAGATCATTCAAGGCCGCCTCAGGTGTCTGCTCTTGCAGGCCATACATCAAATCCAGATTCAGGCGCCTGAAGCCCGCTTTGCGTGCAAAATCGATGGCTCTTTCAGCGTCATGATGATCGTGAATACGCCCCAGATTTTTCAGCTGTTGTGCATCAAAACTCTGAATGCCCAGCGACAAGCGATTGATGCCGGCTGCATGGTAGTCCGCGAATTTTTCCCGTTCCGCAGTGCCCGGGTTTGCCTCCAGGGTGATTTCGATATCACTGCTGAATGTCAGGGATGTTTGCAGACCATTCAGCAGACGATCATAGGCGTTTGCGGACAACAGACTGGGTGTGCCGCCGCCAATAAAAATGCTGTGTATCTCGCGTTTCTGAACATACGGCAGGTCTTGCTGCAGATCGTCCAGCAAGGCGCTGATATAGTCGTCCTCGGGCAACTCGCCCCCGCTGTCGTGTTCATGCGAGTTAAAGTCGCAATAGGGGCATTTGCGTACACACCATGGCACATGAATGTACAGGCTCAGCGGCGGCAGTGTCAGTGTTGGCGCCCCGGCCGTTGTGCTGTCACCAGTGTGATTGTCAGGCTGGCTGTTCACGCAGCGCTGCCGTAACGGGCGTTGAGCGCCGCCAGCAGCAGTTGACTGGCCTGTGCGCGGTGGCTGATGTGATTTTTCTCGTCAGCGCTGAGTTCAGCTGAGCTGCAGCCGCGTTCGGGCACCAGAAACAGGGGATCGTAACCAAAACCGCCTGCGCCCGCTGTGGCGTGCAAGATGCTGCCGTGCCATTGGCCATGACACACCAGCGGCGTTGGGTCAGCGGCATGGCGCATAAACACCAGTACACAATGAAACTGTGCGCCGCGTTGATGGTCGGGGATTTCGCGCAGCGCCTCTATCAGCTTGGTGTTGTTAGCCTGATCGAGCGCCAGTCCTTTGACGTTAGCGGGCAGCTGCGCGTAGCGCGCAGAATAAATTCCCGGAGCGCCCCCCAATGCGTCCACGGCAAGCCCGGAGTCGTCAGCAATGGACGGCAAGCCGGTTATCGCACTGGCATGACGCGCCTTAATGATGGCATTTTCGATAAAGGTGAGACCGGTTTCCTCGGCATCGACCACGCCAAGCTCGGACTGCGCAATGATGTTAACCGGCAGCGCAGCCAACATAGACTGTAGCTCTTTCAGCTTGCCGACATTACTGCTGGCTAACACAATTTTCTGCATCACTGACCGCCTTGCTGACCACGAGCAAAGTGATAAATCGCAATTTCACTCAGCAAATTGGGGAAGGCGCGAATGATGGCACTATCGCGGTGTTTGTTGTCGACAACCGTGCGGGTGATGACATCGATATTTTTTGCGAGGCAGAAATCATCAAAGTCGCGCACTGTACAAAAATGGATGTTGGGCGTGTCGTACCACTGATAGGGCATAAAGTCTGACACCGGCATCCTACCCTTGAAGGCGATATGTGCACGGCTCTTCCAGTTACCAAAATTCGGGAAGGTCACGATACAGTTTTTGCCGATGCGCAGCATTTCCTCAACCAGCAGATCGGGATAGTGCATGGCCTGCAAGGTCTGTGTCAGCAGGACCGTGTCAAAACTATGTGTCTCAAAGTTGCCAAGACCTTTATTCATGTCCTGTTGTATGACATCGATACCTTTGTTCAGGCACGCATCAATCTTGTTGTTATCAATCTCAAGGCCAAGACCAATGGTGCCTTTATTGTCACGCAGAAACGCCAGCAGGCTGCCGTCACCACAGCCCAGATCCAGTACACGGCTGCCAGGCTTGATCCATTTTTGAATAATTTCCAGATCTGCGCGCATCAGCAGGCCACCTCCTGTTTGACACGATTCAGATAGGTGGTCATCGCTTGCATATATCGGGGAACAGGCAACAAAAACGCGTCATGACCTTCATCCGCTTCAATGTCCAGATAACTGACCTGTTTGCCAGCTTTTAACAGCGCGGTGACGATTTCCTGCGTCCGTTCCGGCGGGAATCGCCAGTCGGTGCTGTAAGACACCAGCAGGAAGCGGCAATCACTTTTTGCAAAGGCTTTGCTCAGATCGCCATCGTAATCAACGCTGGGATCAAAATAATCCAGTGCTTTGGTCATCAACAGATAGGAGTTGGCATCAAACGTTTCTGAAAAACGTTCACCCTGGTAATGCAGATAACTTTCCACCTGGAAGTCCACATCAAAACCAAAACTCAGTTTGCCGGCACGTAAATCGCGGCCGAGATTCAGCGACGCTTCTTTGATCTCTTGTGTGGCTTTGCCGAATTTTTCGCGCATGGCGCTATCTGACAGGTAAGTGATGTGTCCGACCATGCGCGCCAGCATCAGACCCTTTTTGGGAATTGTCCCATAGTCGAGGTAGCGACCCGCGTGGAAGTCAGGATCGCCGGTGATGGACTGGCGCGCCACTTCATTAAAGGCAATGTTCTGCGCCGACAGTTTGGGGGCAACCGCCAGCATAATGGCATGGCGTACCCGTTCGGGATAACTGATGGACCAGCGCATCACCTGCATGCCGCCCAGGCTGCCGCCAATCACGGCGGCCCACTGGTAAACGCCAAGGCGATCAGCCAGTCGTGCCTGACTGTTCACCCAGTCGCGCACAGTAACCACCGGGAAATCAGGGCCGTACCAGGTGCCGGTATCCGGGTTGATTGACCCCGGACCGGTGCTGCCTGCGCAGCCGCCCAGATTATTCAGGCTGACAACAAAAAAATGATTGGTATCAATGGGTTTGCCAGGACCGATACACACATCCCACCAGCCGGGTTTTTTATCGGTCATGCTGTGATAACCGGCTGCATGGTGGTCACCACTCAGTGCCGGGCAAATCAGAATGGCGTTAGATTTATCCGCATTCAGTTCGCCGTAGGTTTCGACCATCAAGTCATAGCTTTTGATCACTTTACCGCTGCGCAGGATCAGCGGTTCGTCAAAATGAAAACATTGCGGAGTCACAATCCCAACGGAATCTTCCGGCAGAAATTCGGGCATGATGCGGTGTCGTCCTTTTTTACATGCCGGGAACAAACGCGGGATTGGCGCCCATCGGTGCAACCAACAAAATCTTCAGAATCTGAATCGCCAGAAACACAAAAATCGGGGACAGATCCAGTCCGCCCATTGAAGGCAGCAATCGTCGGAAGGGTGCCATGATCGGCTCTGTTAGTTGACGAACCAATACCAGCGCCGGATGCTCGCTGAACGGTGCAATGAAGCTGGAAACAATAGAGACCAGCAGCGCCCAGAAATAGATGTCGAGGATAAAATTAATGATGCCGCCGACTGCCCAGGTCATCACCAGACCCACAGAAGGCAGTTCAAAACCTGCGATCAGGATCAGGACACAGATCAGTGTGCATTGAACCAGCATCGCAAACACCAGCGTTGCAAAATCCACTCCTTTAAATCCCGGAATAAAGCGGCGGAATAACTGCACGCCGGGGTCGGTAACACGTACGACCATCTGAGTGATGGGATTGTAGAAATCAGCCCGTGATATCTGCAGCAGGAATCGCAGCAGCACCGCCATCATAAAAAGGGTGCCCATTGTGCTGACCAGCAAACTGCCAATACTACCAATTGCATTCATGATGTTGTCTCTTGCCGGGCTGCAGGCCCCGCCTCGTAACGAAAGTTATTTAGCCAGTTCAGCAGCCCGCTTCTGTGCAGCTTCTACCGCGTTGGCGACAATACGCTCAAATCCATCGCGCTGGAAGCTTAACAAGGCCTGTTCAGTCGTGCCACCGGGAGATGTTACCCGCCTGCGTAATTCATCGGGAGCCACGTCACTGTCAGCCGCCAGCTTGCCGGCGCCGAGAGCTGTCTGAATACTGAGCTGGCGCGCCACATCGGCATCCAGGCCCAGCGCCACGGCAGCTTTCTCCAGTGCTTCCATCATCAGGAAAAAATACGCAGGGCCGCTGCCTGAGAGCGCGGTAACGGTATCAATATCACGCTCAGTGCGCAGCCAGCAGGTAATGCCAACAGCTGACAGAATCTCCCCTGCCAGCGCGATGTCGCCCGCCGAGCAGCGTGTATTGGCAAACAAACCCGTAGCACCTTCCCCGACCAGTGCGGGGGTGTTGGGCATGCAGCGCACAATCGCGCGATCGTGGCCTAACCAGCTTTCCATCGAACTGACCGGGATGCCGGCGGCGATCGAGATAATCAGACAGTCCGGTTTTTTGATGCCGGCGCGCAATGATTCGCAAGCAGCCGCCATCACCTGAGGTTTGACCGCCAGTATGATCACATCGGCATTGGCAGCAATCTCGGCGCTGGTACCAGTCCGGATTCCACATTCGTGCTGCAACAACTGCAACTTTTCCTGATCAATGTCGGTTGCAAACAGTTGTGACGCAGGAACAGCTTTCGCAAGTAATCCACGGATCAGGCTGTTGGCCATGTTGCCCGCGCCAATGAACGCTATCTGACTTTTATTCAAAACGATACTCCCGATTCCACAAGCCGGTATTCTAGCCCAGCAAATGATGCCAGCGCTTAGTCTTCTGCGTCGTTAAACTCTTTGCTGAAAATGGTCCAGAAACTCAGAAACAATGCGGCAATCAAAGGACCGATGACAAAGCCGGTAATGCCCAGCATGCTGATACCGCCCAGTGTTGAGAACAGCACAATGTAGTCAGGCAGTTTGGTATCGCGCCCTACCAATATTGGACGCAGAACGTTGTCTGCCAGTCCTATCACCAATGCCCCGTAAGCAACCAGGATGGATGCCTTTTCCCATTCACCGGTGGCGTAAAGATAAATTGCCATCGGCAACCACACCAGAGACGCACCCACCGCGGGCACCAAGGACAAAAAGGCCATGACCACCGAGAGCAGCAGCACCGCCGGCAATCCCAGAACCCAGAAGATCAAACCGCCCAGCGCGCCTTGTACCAGTGCCACCACCAGATTGCCCTTGACGGTGGCGCGCGCGACTTCGGCAAACTTCTGAAACAGCAACTGACGGCGTTCGTTGTTCAGGGGGACGGCGTTGCGCATCCAGCCAACAATACTGACGCCATCGCGCAGCAAGAAGAAACTCAGATACAGCATCAAGCCCAGGCTCAGGGTAAAGGTCAACGCATCACGGCCCCAGCTCAGGGCTTGTTGTGACAGGATGCGACTCATGGCGATGGCTGCTTCGGACAGATAATTGCGGATCACTGAGGTATCAATACCAAGACGCGTCAGCAGATCCGGCAGAATGGGTACCGCATTGCCGATGCGATCCAGAACGTCCTGAGGGTTGAGTTCCTGGTTCTCAATCAGCTGGTACAGTTGCGCGCCCTCGCGCACAAATCCGAAGGCTATGGCAATGACGGGCATTACCACTAGCACAAAGCCTATCGCCAGCGTACTCAGCGCCGCCAGTGACGGGCGGTTACCAAAGCGGCGAGTTAATCGTGCATGCAATGGGTAAAACAGCAGCGACATGACCCCCGCCCAGAATATTGCTGTCCAGAATGGCAGCAACATCATTATAAACAGCAGACTGAGCGCAATCAGAACAACAATAAACGTACGCTTTTCCATGACATCGCGCATATCAAATCTCCTCAGGTGGTACGTTTACGCAGCATTCGCCACAGTTCCAGAATCCTTGGGGGTTGACCGGTGCGCAAAATACCCTGACGAAAAACCCGTCCGGATAACCACAATACCGCCACGGTGGACAACACCAGCAGGATTGTTGTGCCGACCATGTCAAACATCGGCGGTTGCGCGGCAGCCCTGTTCATCATAGTGAACGGGGTAAACAGTGGAATCCAGGACATGACGCGCGCCATGGTGCCGTTAGGATCCTGAGCAATAAAACTCATGGTCAGAATTGGCACAACCAGCACCATCATCAACGGCATCATCAGGCTTTGGGCTTCCTTCAATGTGTTGCACAGGCTGCCGATTGCCAGAAAGATACCGGCATACAGTGCATAACAGCACACGTAATAGAACACAAAATACGGGATCAGATCCGAGCTCAGCAGTACGTCCAGGATCTGCACAATCATGGCTGTTTCGACGGTCTGGTAGAGTCGGATAAACACAAAAAAGGACCCCAGCCACGCCACAATGGTGGTAATGCCGGTCGCTCCTATACCCAGCAGTTTACCCATCATCAATTCGCCGGGCGTGACGGATGCCAGCAGAACTTCAATGATGCGGTTGGATTTTTCTTCAATGGTATTGCTGAGCAGATATTGGACACTCTGCATCAGAGATATAAAAATCAGATAGACAAAACCCATGGGGGCCCATTGCCGGAAGGTATCCGCCAGGCTGACCTGCTCGTCGCCAGCGACTTTACCTGGATCCAGGCGGCTGACGGGCAGGCGGGTGCGCTGAACGTCGCGCACGGCATCAACGTCGATGTTGAGTTCGGTATATTCCTGCTGGCGGATGACGTTATTGATACTGGTCTGAATGGCACTGGAAAGTCGTGTATCGGTGAGGTTGCCGGCCCAATACTGCAGGCCTCGGGGCGTGGAATCGTCAGCCATGCCTGTTGGCACCGGTGCTGGCCGCACGATATCGCTGTCGACATCAGCCGGTATCAGGATCAGTGCAAACAGGCTGACTTGATTGTCGCCTGCCTGCAAGCGCTGCTGACCGTTCAAAAAAGGTCTCAGTGTCTCCACAATCTGCTCAGGTGCAGCGTTCAGATCAAGACCCGGGGGCGGCAGTGCGGCTACAAACTGCGGGCGTGGCTCTTCAAAGTCCGGCGCATCAGTGCGCAGATACGGCCGGGCCATCTGCAAAGCAACCGCCAGCCCGCCATTGCTGAGCCAGTCATCCAGCGCTGCGACCTCATCGTTGCTGAAATCATCAATCAACTGATCCATCTGATTGGCGGGTTCATTGCTGATTTCAATACTGTTCGACTCGCTGCGGTTTTCTTGCAAATAACGCATAAAATCCAGCATCACCCGGCGCTGGTGCTCGCGGAGTATTGCGGATTCTACGGAGTCGGCATACTGCCCCGACTGATCTACCAGCAGGTAGTAGCGTGTGGGTGTGGCCGTGGCAAGACGGCTGGATACATGAAAAATGATAAAAAAGACGATTGGCACCAACAACACGCCGATCCAGAATCCCTTGGTCTTGACGTTCTCAAGATATTCTCGCCATGCGATCAGCAACGTGACTCTCATGCCAGTAGTCTCATCAAAAAAACGTTCATCGGAAGTTATGTTCCCTGGCTTCCTGACCGACCAGATGGACAAACACATCGTGCAGACTGGTCTGAGTAAAATCAAATCGGCTCAGACTGATACTGTTATGAAAACAATGCTGCAGAATCAGTTGCGGGTTTGTCTGTTCTTTAACATACAGCTCCCACTGTCGCGTGCCCTCAATTCGACCTTCACTGCTGACCGGCAGTTCGCATACCGATAAAACGCCTTCAAGATCAGCAAGCGCGCTGAGATCATTCTGACACTCCAGAATGACCCTGCGCGGGATAATCGCTCGCGCTTCATCCACCGTGCCATCAAACACCTTGCTGCCTTGGGTAATCAACAGCAGGCGCTCGCACAGACGTTCAGCATGTTGCATGATGTGGGTTGAAAAGATCACCGTTTGTCCATTGTTCTTCAGATCCCGTATCAGTTGTTCAAGTACTTCCTGATTGACCGGATCCAGACCGGAAAATGGTTCATCGAGAATGACAAGTTCCGGACGGTGAGCAATTGATGACAGCACCTGCACCTTCTGCCCCATCCCCTTGGACAGGGAGTCCACGGTGGCATTGGCAAAATCCTTCAGGCCGTACTGTTCCAGCAGTTCAAAAGCGCGCAGTTTTGCTTCTTTGCGATGCATGCCTTTGAGGGTGGCAAAGTACGAAATAATCGCCCACACCCTCATTTTTTTGTAGAGGCCCTTTTCTTCGGGCAGATAACCGATGCGACTGCGAACCTGCATGGCTGATGTGCAGCCAAGCACTTCAATCTCGCCTTCATCGGGGCGGATGATATCGAGGATCATGCGGATGGTGGTGGTTTTACCGGCACCGTTAGGTCCGAGGAAACCGTACACTGAGCCTTTGGGAATGCTCAGATTGATACGATTGACGGCAGTGAATTCACCGTAGCGCTTTGTAACATTTGTTAAAGACAGTACGGATGATGGCATCTCTTGGTTCCGAAGCAGATATCCGCAGTGGATATCTGCTTTGAAGGCTCAGGTTTTAATCTGACAGGTACTTGTTAATTGCTTCAGCAACTTTGCGGCCTTCGTCTATCGCACGCACCACCAGCGATTGACCGCGGCGGCAATCACCGGCTGCAAACACTTTCGGGTGGTTGGTGCGGAAGTCCCCGTATGCAGCTTTGTAATTGGAGCGTGCATCCACTGCAAGTCCCAGCGGCTTGGTAATGTACTGTTCTGGTCCGAGGAATCCCATCGACAACAGAATCAGATCAGCTTCCCAAAACTTGATGGTGCCAGGTATTTCTTTGAAGCTGGCGTCCACTTCAACGGTATTGATGCCCAGCAGTTTGCCGTTTTCATCACGTACAAATTCTTTTCCGCTGATGGAGTACACCCGTGGGTCTTGTCCATCGCGGTGCGCCGCTTCTTCATGGCCGTAATCAACACGGTAAATTTTCGGCCACAGCGGCCATGGATTGTCAGCGGGACGATGCACCGACGGACGCGGCATAATCTCAAAGTTGACCAGCGATTTGCAGCCGTGACGCAGTGACGTGGCGATACAGTCAGTACCGGTGTCACCACCACCAATCACAATCACGTTTTTGCCTTTAGCGCTGATGAAATTGCCGTCAGTCAATTCAGAATCGAGCAGGCTGCGGGTGTTTGCTGTCAGGAAATCCATCGCCGGATAAATGTTGTCACCCTCGCGGCCCGGAATTGTGAGCTCACGAGCTGTGGTGGCGCCGGTGGTCAGGCACAACGCGTCAACGTCTTCCAGCAGATTTTCTACCGACATGCCTCTGTCGCCTGTACCGCCGACGTTAACACGAGTGACAAAGCGTATACCTTCTTCCTCGAGCAGTTTCACCCGACGCTCAACAACGCTCTTTTCCAGCTTCATATTGGGAATGCCATACATCAACAGTCCCCCGATACGGTCTTCTCGCTCGTAGACAGTGACCGAGTGGCCAGCCTGGTTAAGTTGTGCGGCGGCTGCAAGGCCGGCAGGACCGGAGCCAATGACTGCTACTTTTTTACCGGTGCGGAATAACGGTGGATTAGCAACAACCCAGCCGTTCTCGAACCCGCGGTCAATAATGGCGTTTTCGATATTTTTTATGGTGACCGGCGGATTATTCATGCCCAGTACACAGGAGCCTTCACATGGCGCCGGGCAGACGCGGCCGGTAAATTCCGGGAAATTATTGGTCTTGTGCAGGCGGTCAAGCGCTTCGCGCCACTGGCCTTTGTAGACCAGATCGTTCCATTCGGGGATCAGGTTATAAACCGGGCAACCGTTGTCGGATTGACAAAACGGTACACCGCAATCCATACAGCGGGCACCTTGCGTGGCCAGGTGCGTATCATCCGGACGCGTGTAGATTTCCTTGTAGTCCAGCAACCGTTCTCCGGGAGCCCGGTACGGTACGGTGCGGCGGTCGAATTCTTTAAAACCCGTTGGTTTGCCCATGTCTGAACCTTAATCTTTTCAAATGTGTACGTTAACAGGCTGCCATGTATGAGTTACACGGCAATAGCCTGTTGTCGGGCTGCCAATTCGGTCAGCACACGTTTGTAATCTGTTGGCATTACTTTCACAAACTGTGCGAGTGACTGGCTCCAGTTATCGAGAATCTGTCTGGCTACTGGCGACCCCGTGTGATGCAGGTGATTGCTGATCAGCGACTTCAGTTCGTTTATGTCTGCGCTGTCTGCCACGGCTTCCAGTCCATATGTTTCGGTATTGCACTGACGCGCGAAGTCCTTGTTTTTATCCCAGACATAGGCGATGCCGCCGCTCATGCCGGCACCGAAATTGCGGCCGGTTTTTCCGAGAATAACCACACGGCCGCCAGTCATGTATTCACAACCGTGGTCGCCGATGCCTTCAACAACAGCGGACGCCCCGCTGTTACGCACGGCAAAACGCTCTGCAGCGATACCGCTGAAATAGGCCTCGCCGCCCGTTGCGCCATACAGATTAACGTTACCAGCGATGATGTTTTCTTCGGCTTTGAAGGTGCTGTTTTTGGGTGGATAAACCACAATTTTGCCGCCAGACAAGCCCTTGCCAACAAAGTCATTACAATCGCCTTCAACGCTGATGGTGATGCCTTTGGCCAGCCACGCCCCGAGGCTCTGACCTGCAGAGCCGTGCAATTTGATGGTAATTGTGTCATCAGGCAGCATCTGCTCGCCGTGATGCTTGGCAACTTCATTGGAAAGCATGGTACCCACAACACGGTTGATGTTAAGCACGGGCATTTCGATCTGCACTTTTTCTCCGCGCAGCAATGCCGGTTGTGCCAATTCAATCAATTGATTATCCAGCGCTCTTTCAAGACCATGATCCTGACTGATCGTCTGATGGGTCACCGTATTCGGATACACCATTTGTGCTGGCTTCAGGATGTTGCTCAGATCCAGTCCGCGCGCTTTCCAATGATCAATAGCACCGCGGCTTTCAAGCAGGTCAACCCGTCCGACCATGTCGGTGAGTTTGCGCATACCCAGGCTGGCCATGATCTCGCGCAGTTCTTCGGCCACCATAAACAGGTAGTTCACCACGTGCTCAGGCTGACCTTTGAACTTCTTGCGCAGTTCCGGATCCTGGGTAGCAACACCGACCGGGCAAGTATTCAAATGGCACTTGCGCATCATGATGCAGCCTAGCGTTACCAGTGGAGCTGTGGCAAAACCAAACTCTTCCGCACCCAGCAAAGCAGCAATGGCCACGTCACGGCCGGTTTTTAATTGTCCGTCTGTCTGCACAACCACACGTGAGCGCAGATTGTTCATGACCAGTGTCTGGTGGGTTTCTGCCAGGCCCAATTCCCAGGGCAAACCCGCGTGCTTGATGGATGTCAGTGGCGATGCGCCGGTTCCGCCATCATGGCCTGCAATGACCAGATGTTCGGCTTTGGCTTTGGTGACGCCGGCAGCGACAGTACCAACCCCGACTTCGGATACCAGCTTGACGCTGATACGAGCCTTGCGGTTGGCATTTTTGAGATCGTGGATAAGCTGTGCGATATCTTCAATAGAATAAATATCGTGATGTGGCGGCGGAGAAATCAGGCCGACGCCGGGCGTTGAGTAACGCAGACGCGCAATATTCGCATCGACTTTTCCGCCGGGCAGTTCTCCGCCTTCGCCAGGCTTGGCGCCCTGCGAGATTTTGATCTGCAGCTCATCAGCATTGGTCAAGTACCAGATGGTCACACCAAAGCGGCCGGATGCCACCTGTTTGATGGACGAGCGCTTGGAGTCACCATTAGGCATAGGCTGGAAACGCGCGGGGTCTTCGCCGCCTTCACCGGTGTTGGATTTGCCACCCATGCGGTTCATGGCGATCGCCAGGGTCTCGTGAGTTTCCGGTGAAATGGAGCCCAGGCTCATTGCGCCGGTGGCAAAACGCTTGACGATGTCTTTCGCGGACTCGACGTCGTCCAGCACAATGGCCTGTTGTTGATCAGTACGGAAATCCAGCAAACCACGCAAGGTGCAGGCGCGAGTGGTTTGCTCATTGGTGTACTTGGCAAAAATTTTATACGCATCAGGACTGTTATTGCGCGCTGCCACCTGCAGGTTAAAAATCGCGCTCGGGTCCCACATGTGGCCTTCGCCACCGCTGCGCCAGTGGAAATCACCTGGGTTGGCCATGACCGGAATACGGCCGGTGTCGATGACCGGGAAGCCCAGGTGGTGACGACGCTCGGTTTCCTGAACAAGCGTATCAAAATCGACACCTTGTACGCGGCTGGCGGTTCCGACAAAACAACGATCGATAATGTCATCAGCCAATCCAACTGCTTCAAAAATCTGTGCACCTTTGTAGGATTGCAGTGTTGAGATGCCCATTTTTGCCATGACCTTGAGCATGCCCTTGCCCACGGCTTTTTTATAGGCATACACAATTTTGTCTTCGGTGGCGTAGTCTTTGCTGAGCAATCCGTCTTTCTGAGCCTGCCACAGCGATTCAAATGCCAGGTATGGGTTGATGGCATCTGCGCCATACCCGGTGAGCAGGCAATGGTGGTGAACTTCGCGGGCCTCACCCGTTTCCAAAATCAGACCAATGCGACTACGTTCGTGTTGCCTGATCAGGTGATGATGCACTGCGCCACAAGCGACCAGTGAGCTGATCGCCATGCGTTCCCGACTGATTTTGCGATCTGACAGAATGATAAACGCATACCCATCAGCGATGGCCTGACTTGCCTGGCGGCAGATGCCATCGAGCGCGGTGACATAGGCATTGGCAGTTTTTGCATCATAGGTGATATCAATAACGTTGCTGCGCAGACCTTTAAAATCCATGTTGCGGATAGTCTGCAACTGCGAGTTAGACAAAATCGGGTGCTTGAGACTCAGGCGGTGTGCATGCTTCTCGGTAGTTTCCAGCAGATTGCCTTCCGGGCCGATAAAACACTCCAGCGACATAACGACCTCTTCACGGATCGAGTCGATGGCGGGATTGGTGATCTGTGCAAACAGCTGTTTGAAGTAGTCATAGATCATGCGTGGCTTATCTGATAGACAGGCCAGCGCCGAGTCGTTACCCATGGAGCCCAGCGGATCACGAGCCTCGGTAATCATCGGTAGCAACATAAACTGCATGGTTTCAGTGGTGTAACCAAAAGCCTGCATGCGGGCGAAGACGTTTTCGGACTCCAGCGAATGATCTTCACTGCCGTTGGCAAGTTGATCCAGCGTGATGCGTTGCCGCGCCAGCCACTCGCTGTAAGGGCGCTTGGCTGCGATGACGGCTTTGAGTTCCTCGTCCGGAATCAGACGCCCTTCCTCGAAATCCAGCAGGAACATTTTGCCTGGCTGCAGCCGCCCTTTGAGCTTGACGTTAGCCGGGTCAACATGAACTACACCGACCTCGGATGCCATGATGACTTTGTCGTCATGGGTCACGTAGTAACGACTTGGGCGCAGGCCATTGCGATCCAGAACGGCGCCAATGTAGTGGCCATCGGAAAATACAATCGACGCCGGGCCATCCCAAGGTTCAATCAGGGCGGAGTGGAACTCATAAAACGCTTTTTTATCGGCAGACATATTGACGTCTGACTGCCAGGCTTCCGGGATCATCATCATCACAGATTCCTGCAGTGATCGGCCGGACAGCAGCATAAATTCCAGAACAGAGTCAAAAGAGCCGGAGTCAGAACAGTCGGCGTCGATGATCGGGTAAAGATCTTTGATCTTCTCGCCAAACAGCGGACTTGACAGCATACCTTCGCGCGCCACCATCTGGTTGACGTTGCCGCGCAGTGTGTTGATTTCGCCGTTGTGGCTCATAAAGCGATTGGGCTGTGCACGATCCCAGGAAGGAAATGTATTTGTGCTGAAGCGGGAATGCACCATCGCCATGTGAGTTTCACAGGTGGTATTGGTCAGGTCGCGATAGAACGGGAACAGCTGGCCCGGGGTCAACATACCTTTATAAACAATGACTTTGCTTGACAGGCTGCAGGCGTAGAGCATTTTTGCTTCGCTGAGCGAGTTGTCGCCACGCAGTTTGTGCGTGAAGCGTTTGCGGATGACGTACAGTTTGCGCTCGAACTCATCCCGGGAAAGATTGTCTGCCGCGCCTATAAAGAGCTGTTCGATCACCGGTTGGGCTGTCCTGGCGGCTGGGCCGACGTCAGCGCCCACCGGATCAACGGGCACCAGTCGCCAGCCGATCAGTGTCTGACCTTCTTCAGCAATAATGCGGTTAATCGTGTCGCGGCAAAACCCGCGCTCTTTGCTGATCTGCGGCAGAAAGATGTTGCCCACCGCATATTTGCCAGAGCCGGGCAGGGTTGTATTGAGGTCCTTTAGAGCGATGTTCGCAAAAAACGAATGAGGCAGCGCCATCAGAATTCCGGCACCGTCACCGGTATTCGCCTCGAAGCCGCAACCTCCGCGGTGATCCATCCGCGAATTCAGGTGATATGCATCAAGCATAATCTGGTGACTGGGTCGTCCCTTGATGTCCGCAACGAATCCTACGCCGCAGGAGTCTTTCTCGTTTGCCGGATCGTACAGGCCGGTCTTCTGCGGAAAGCCAAACTTATGGTGGGATTGGGCTTGATCAGTCATTGTCGCTAAGTCTCGCTAATTCGTTATATTGTTTCCGGTTCAGTGACCGTCAACGCTCCCTGCGTCAAAATGCAATGTGCATTGCCAGAAAGGAGATGCGTGAATTTAGAAATTATTGATTTGAAAAGGCTCACTGAAGCGGCCTGCACCCCTCGAACTACGCGTCCGAAGCAGGCCGGACAGTCGTAAAACATGGTGCGTGGTTTTACGGGGGCTGGACACAATAACATCGAACAAAAATATGTCAAGCCGGCAGGTAAAGCGTGACTATATGTAGCTCAAAGCCCGTCTAGCTTGATAAATGTGCATAGCTGGATTACTCTTTCACCGACTCAGAATGCCTGTAATCTCTGCGTTAATATTACTAAGCTAGGTATTGTCAGGCATCCTGTTTATCCTGAAGTGTCACATCGACGTTTTGTAAAAAAGGAGGCATGTCCTCGGCTGCTGCAGAGACTGCATCAGCACTGCGGTTTACGGCTGCGCCTGGTAAACGCACAGCTCTGTTTGATTGGAAAACATGCGTCACGCCCCGATCCAGGCCGATGTGTCGCATGAATCTTGTTGTCTGGCTTAAGGTGTCGGGAACGCACCAAAAAGAATAATAGCTTTCAGCTGAGGGGATATCGCGTGGAAATAGTCCGTTATAAAAGAGATGTATGGGGTGACGAAGTCATACTGGGAGTGTCCTGGGATTTGCTTTGGGTGGTATCAGTAGCGATTTTGGTGCTGCTCGCAGCTCACGCGATTTTTATGGCCGCTCTGGCCAAGAAAAAAGCCAAGCCCTCCGCTGAAGGTCGGAAGATCAACCGTCACGATGCTATCGACCGCGCTTTCCATTGGATCATGGCCGCGTCTGTCCTGGTCCTGATTGCGACCGGCGTGATGCCGATCATCGGGATTCACTTTGCCTGGTTAGATATTCACTGGATCGCAGGTTTGGTGCTGACATTTGTGGTGGCGTTTCACATTGTCCGTGCTTCTTTCTGGCAGGACTTCAAGTCCATGATCATGACGCCAGCTGATTTTGCAGAGCCCTTTGATGAGAGCCGCAAACCAGGCAAATATTCCTTCGAACAGAAGGGAATGCACTGGGCAATGACAATTCTTGTGTTGCTGGTGATTGTGACGGGCATCATTCTGTTTATGCAGATACGTACGCCCTTCTGGGAGCGCCCTGCAGTTGCCGATGAGGCCCAGCTGGGTCTGATGTTCCTGCTGCATGGTCTGGCAACGTTGTCACTGGTTGCATTCACGGCGATCCATATCTACTTTGCTGTGCGTCCGGAGAAAATTTTCTACACCCGTTCGATGGTCAAGGGTTGGATCTCTGAGGCAGAAATGAAAGAGAATCACGATACTGACAAGTGGAAGGTGTGAAGTTGACTGACGTTAAGAACATCGAGAGTGATATAGATGTCGTAGAGTCCGGTTACGAATTTTTGCTGGCGTATGCTGCTCAAGGGCGGCCCCCACATGTCGAATCAGAATCTCCGACTCCGCATGCGAGGCCAACGCTGAGCAATATGGCCGCTGCATTAGCCAATGTTGCGGCTGCATTCAGAGGCAGTGATAACGAGTATGAACAAGTCATCTCTGAGGATATCCGCAAAGCCAGTGCAGCCATTAATTTTGTGCTGGCGCAGCCGCGGATGAGTTCTGAGCTGGTCGATAATCTTAATGCGTCTATCCATCTGCGCGCGGTGCTGACGGACTTTTTCCTGTACAGCGAAGTGTTCAAGCCTATCGGTGAGGCTCCAAAGTCCCCTGCATATTTTAATGTTGGCTGACAACGGTGAACGCAGTTTAGAAAAGCAGGGTGATTAAATTGCCCTGCTTTTTTTTCGCCCGTACTTATGGCCTGCTACTGTCAACGTGACAGCGTTGCAAAAAATACAATCAGCGCAATAACCACCAAGCATGACAATACGATCATAAAAGCCCACAAGCCACGGCGTTTTTTGCCCCAGCGATATTGCTCATCCTCAATAAAAATCGGGTTCACTTTGCGTCGGAAAAACTTCATCGGATGTCTCGGTCAAAAATCGGTCGCCGCCATCTAAACACGACCTGCAGTCAATGAAGTCGTCAAAAGGTGGCAAACTACGGAACAAATGTGTCAATCATGATTGAAAAGCGCTTACTTGTGACAAAGTGAAACGCGGCGCCGTTGTGAGCTTTCTGAGCGGGCTAACTCAAAAACAAAGCTGATATACTTCAGAAAAACCACAAGTCAGGTAGTAGAAATAGTGACAAATTGTTGTTCAATCTGGGCGGTTGCCTGCAGGCGATTGTTGATGTGCTTGTCAGGCTCTTTATTTGCAGTGACATTAACTCACGCACAGCAGCCAGACGCCAGTGGCGTAATACAAATGGCTATGATTCCTGCTGATCAGGCGCAGCTGGATCTGGACGGATTTCTGGATGAGTCAGTCTGGCAGCAGGTGCCAGCAACAGATGGTATGCGTGTCATTAATCCCGATACCCTTGAACCTGCTTCTTTACGCACGGAGACGCGCATCTTCTATAACGAGCAAGGCATTTACGTGGGCGTCATGAACTATCAGGCTGCGGACACCCTGGTCGCCCGAATGAGTTCGCGCGATGAGCCGATCCCGCGTGACGGATTTGTACTGTCCATTGATGCGTCGGGAAACGGAACCTACGGTTATTTTTTGCGCGTTAATCTTGGCGGTACCTTGTCTGACGGCACTATTCTGCCAGAGCGTCAGATCAGTCGTGATTGGGACGGTTCATGGGATGCTGAAACACAGGAGCTCAACAACGGGTGGTCTTCGGAAATTTTTATCCCGTGGGGAATGATGGCGCTGCCGCAAGCCGGGGATACCAGACAAATCGGAATATATACTGAGCGTCAGGTAATGTATCTGAACGAGACGTGGTCGTGGCCCGCGCTGCCGAATACCGATCCCCAATATCTGTCAGCATTTCAAAAATACGAGCTCAGCGGTATTGTCCCGCGAACTCAGTTCACCTTTTATCCTTACGGGTCTGGAACCCACAATAACCTCAGCGGTGAGACAAAAGCGCGCACAGGCGCTGATATCTACTGGCGCCCAAACTCCAACACACAGTTATCTGCCACGATTAATCCCGATTTTGGCACGGTAGAGTCCGATGACATCGTGGTGAACCTCTCTGCTTTTGAAGTGTTTTTCTCAGAGAAGCGCTCATTTTTTGTTGAAGGTCAGGATGTTTTCCAGACTTCCCCGCGAAACGGTGGCGGGCCATTTGGACCGACAACCATGCTCAATACCCGGCGTATTGGTGCACCACCCGTGCTGGCTGTGCCAAGCGGTGTGCAAGTTGTTGCCACCGAGCGCAATGCACCATCAGATTTGCTGGGTGCGCTCAAGTTGACAGGCACACAGGGGAACTGGCGATACGGGACTCTGGTGGCTGCTGAAGACGACATGGAGTTGCGCGGAACCGCTGCAGATGGATCGCGAGTTAAGCTGCAATCCACCGGTCGGGATTTTGCGGTAGGACGATTGCTGTACGAAGATACGTCCGGTGGTGGCAGGCGTGGCATAGGCTGGCTCGGTACGCGGATGGACCACCCAGGTCGTCAGGCAACAGTCAACGGTGCGGATTTTTCGTATTTTTCAGCGGATACCCGCTGGGCAGTGGACGGCCAGTTCTTACACAGTGATGTGAATGGCGTGACCGGACAGGGTGCGTTTGCAGATATCAACTACCGTCCAGCGCGCGGCGTCCAGCACAGTATCATTGCGACATATCTGGATAAAACGCTCGATATCAATGATGTCGGTTACGTGCAAAGGAACGACCATCAGCAGCTTGACTACCGGTTAAGTATTACCGAATCAGGTCTGGAAAAATATCGCAGCAGAACGCGCAGTATGAACATTGTCAATCAGTGGAATGACGACGGTCGCCCGGTTAGGTTAGGCTTGTTTTTTATGCAGAACCTGTCCTATCACAACAATACCTCACTCAATGCCAGCTTCCGCTATTTCCCGCCGCGAGTGGATGATCGCCTCAGTCGGGGCAATGGCACCTACAAGATTCCTCACCGTCTTGCCTATGACGTCAGCTGGAGCAGCGACCGCTCGCGCCCCTTCAGCTACGGCTTCGGTATCGGCAATGCCGAAGAGGACCTGAAAGCCAATAACATCAACTATTCCTTAAACGGGGGTTGGCAGCCCAGTGACCGGTTCTCAACCAATTTCACCTTGTCTTATCGTGACAGGGAGTCCTGGCTGGTTCACCGTGGCGGAACACGGATGACAACCTACACAGCAACTGAATGGTCCCCGCAGCTCAATGCCAGCTTTTTTATCAGCGCCAAACAGCAATTCAGGATTGCGGTGCAATGGACGGGAATTCAGGCAAAAGAGGATAGATTTTTTCAGATTGATCAACGCGATGTGCGCCACTTGACCGAGGTTTCAAAACCCAACCTGACGTCCGATGACTTTACCGTCAGTCGTATGAGTTTCCAGGCGCGTTACCGTTGGGAGATCGCCCCGCTGTCGGATTTGTTTGTGGTTTATACCCGGGGCAGCAACCTGCCCTCGACAGGTGAGTCTGAGTTTCAGGACCTGCTGTTTGACTCATGGAGTCAGCGTGTCACAGATACCTGGGTGGTGAAATTGCGATACCGTTTGGGTGGTTAAAAAAACAGGCGTCAGTTATTGTCACAGAGTCGACAAAAAACTGTCTTATGCTGACATAACAACGATAATTCCCTGGAAAGGACTGCACTGATGGCTAAACATGTTTTGAAGCGTAATCTGCGCGGAGTATTGCTGATGGGTCTGGTGCTTGGAACAGTAGTGCCTTTGCAGGCAGCTTTTGCACAAGGGGCCGCCCCGGCAAAGGTCGTTGTTGCTCATCGTGGTGCCAGTGCCTACCTGCCCGAACATACCCTGCAGGCAGCCGCAATGGCTTATGCCATGGGCGCCGATTTTCAGGAACAGGATGTGGTGATGACCCGGGACGATCAGTTGATTGTCTGGCATGACCTCACGCTGGATCGTAATTCCGATGTCCGGCACAAGTTTCCGGGCCGTGCCCGTGATGACGGCGGCTTTTATGTCATCGACTTTACCCTGGAAGAGCTGCGTACTTTGCGTGTCACCGAGGGTTACCGTATCAGCGATAACGGAGATGAACAGCAAATCTACCCCGACCGCTTTCCGCTCTGGCAGGGTAGTTTCCAGATACACACATTTGCCGAGCAGCTTGAGCTGATCCAGGGTTTAAATCGCTCAACGGGTCGTGATGTCGGCATCTACCCGGAACTGAAGTCACCCGCATTCCACCACGAACACGGCAAGGATATAGGCCTGGCTGTGCTAACAGAGCTCAAACGTTTTGGTTACACCAGCAAAGACAGCAACGTTTATGTGCAGACCTTTGAATTCGATGAGCTCAAGCGTGTCAAAGAGCAGGTGCAACCGGCGCTTGGGATAGAACTGAAGCTTGTGCAGTTAATGGGTGATGACGAAGACGACTACGGTTGGATGTTACGCCCGGGTGGCATGCAGGAGCTGGCAAAATTTGCAGACGGGATAGGCCCTGAGAAGGGCATGATCATCAGCGCAGACTCCACGGCTAACAACATAATCATCAGCACACTGGTGGCGGATGCACATGAGGCCGGGTTGCAGATACATCCTTACACCTTCCGCGCGGATACCGGCCAGGTACCCGAATATGCTCGCGATTTTGACCATTTGCTGGAACTTTTCCTGGTTAATGCCGGTGTTGACGGCGTGTTTACAGACTTTCCCGACCGGGCAGTAAACTTTGTAAAGAGCCAGCGTTAATCCCTTAATTGATGTCAGCCATCCCGGGCATTAGGGTGGCTGACATTTCCCTGTCTGTACGCGAACAGGCTTCTGGCATATAATCTTCGCCCTTTTAATGAATTCCCCGCGCCTGCAGGCACAATTATGTCGACGATCTCCACACCGGATCTCAGTTTTGCTGAGCTCAATCTTCCCGCTTTCCTGTTAGAAACCTTGTCCAAGGTTGGCTACGAAAAACCTTCGCCCATCCAACAGGAAACAATCCCGGCGCTGCTTGATGGTCATGACATCGTTGGTATGGCGCAAACCGGCACCGGTAAAACCGCAGCCTTTGCACTGCCAATTCTGGCGAAAATTGATGTCAACAATCCTAATACCCAAGCCCTGGTGCTGTGCCCTACCCGAGAGCTGGCGATACAGGTTGCCGAGGCATTCCAGACCTATGCGGAAGGCATCCGAGGTTTTCACGTGCTGCCGGTCTACGGTGGGCAGGAAATGGGGCGCCAACTGCAGGCATTGCGACGCGGCGTACATGTTGTTGTGGGCACTCCGGGCCGATTGCTTGACCACTTGAATCGGCGCTCCCTGAATCTGAGCACTATCAAAACACTGGTGCTTGATGAGGCAGATGAGATGTTGCGCATGGGATTTATCGACGACGTCGAACTGATCCTGCAACAAACATCATCAGATCGTCAGGTTGCACTGTTCTCGGCAACCATGCCGGCCCAGATACGTCATGTTGCGGAAAAATATCTGCGCAACCCCATCGAAGTCAAAATCAAGACGGCCACCAGCACTAACGCCGATATTGAGCAGTTGTACTGGCTGGTGCAAGGCACCAACAAACTGGATGCGCTGACGCGTATGCTGGAAGTTGAAGAATTTGATGGCATGCTGATTTTTGTGCGCACCAAAAACAGTACGCAGGAGTTGGCGGACAAGCTGAGCGCCCGCGGTTTCTCGGCAGCCGCGCTTAATGGCGACATGAATCAGCAGTTACGTATCCGCACCATCGAGCAACTTAAGAACGGTCAGCTGGATATCGTGGTAGCGACCGATGTAGCGGCCCGTGGTCTGGATGTTGAACGTATCAGCCACGTTGTGAACTACGATATCCCGTACGACAACGAAGCCTATGTGCATCGTATCGGTCGCACGGGCCGTGCCGGTCGAAGTGGCAAGGCGATCCTGTTTGTTGCGCCCCGCGAGCAACGAATGTTGCAGTCCATTGAGCGTACCACCCGCAAAAAAATCGAGCGTATGGAATTACCTACGCGCAGCGAGTTAATTCAACACCGCAGTCAACAGTTCAAGAACACCGTCGCGTCAGCGTTGGAAAACGGTAATCAGGAGTTTTTCAGGGTGCTGCTTGCAGAGTTCTGTCATGAACATGAATGCTCAATAGAAGATGCCTCCGCCGCGATGGCATTCCTGTTGCAAAAGGACAGGCCGCTGGAGCCTTCCGTTAAAGATGTTGTGCCGCTGGAATCCGGTTATGGCAAAGCGCCGGCGGCAGTAGCCCGCGCATCAACAGCTAACCCGGCCGCTGCCATGCCGGCAACAGCCAAAGTCCGCGCGCCCCGCCGCGAGGTCTCAGAGTCCCTGGAGTCAGAAGAGCAGCCCGCGCCGCGTCCAGCACGCAGCAAGCCGCCGATGCATGATGCACATCCGCGGTTGACTCAAGAGGACATTTTTGCCGAAGAATTTGCCATCGCAGATCGCGAAGACAAGCCACGTAAACCCCGTGCGCGCACGCAGACTGAAGACGGTGAAGATGTCGCCATGGAGCGTTTCCGCATCCAGGTCGGGCACGAGCATGGTGTCACGCCCCGCGAAATTGTCGGCGCCATCGCCAACGAAGGCGGCATTGAAGGGCGCTATATTGGCCGCATCAATATCTATGACGCCTACACCACGATCGATTTGCCAGAAGGTATGCCGGAAGACGTCTTCAAAACCTTGTCCCGCACCCGGGTTTGTAATCAGCCTCTGGCCATCGAAAAAATGAGCAAACAGGAAGCGGCTGAAGAGGCGAGGACGTCGCCACGGGGTCCGCGTGCACCGCGGCCATCATCGGATCGGGAGCGCAGTGAGCGCCCGGCACCGGGACGCTTTTCACGCGATCGTCCGTCATCGTCACGCCCGTCATCCGACCGAGCGCCACGAGAAGGCTTCCGTGCCTCTTCTGCGCGTCCGGCGTCGACCTCTGCGCGCCCGCCGCGCTATACAAATTCTGACGGCGGGTTTACAACGCGTCGTCAGGCGTTGACCGATCAGGCTCCAGCGCCACGCGCGGACGGCGACAGTGAGCGACCACGTTATGCTGCGCGCGCAGACAGTTCGCGTGATTCAGGCTCCTACGAGCGCAAACCGCGCAGTACAACGGCCGCTCCACGCAGAAGTCCACCGCGTGAGGCGTTTACCGAGCCAACCTTTGCACCACGCTCATTTGAAGACAGGTCGGCCAGATCAGCGGATTCTGACAAGGCAGCCAAAGATAAAAAACGCGGCGGCCCAAAAGTGCGCGCTGACAAGGACAAGGGCAAGCGGCGCACGCCTGTCAAAAGTAAAACCTGAAACTTGCTGTCCTGCCAAAGAGGTGAGTCATGAAAAAAGCGTCTGTCTTGGTGTTGGTACTAATGTTTTGGGCAACTGGCAACTCAGTTGCCTCAGCCCAGGACTGGGTGTGGGCGCCTGACTTTGAGGTCGGTGATTCCATCGTGCCCATCAATGCACCTGATCAGAATGGACAACCCAGAACACTGGCAGAGCTCAGTGGTGAAAAGGGCCTTGTGCTGGTGCTCAGCCGTTCGTTCGACTGGTGCCCATACTGCATCGCGCAGTTGCAGCAACTGGTTGAAGTGGCGCCCGAATTTGCAGTCATGGGTATTTCGGTTGCAACCATGACCTATGACTCGCTGGAGATCCTGAAAGCCGCTGAAGAGGACTATTCAGTGAATTTTCCGATGTTGCGCGACGAAGACGTTAAGCATGTGTCTGCGTTGGGGATATTGAATCAGCAATATCAGCCCGGTCAGCGTGCCTACGGTATTCCGGAACCGGGCATTTTCCTGGTCAGCGCTGACGGGATTATCCGTTTCAAATTTGCAGAACAGGATTATCGGATGCGGCCCGATTTTAGTCTGGTACTGGAAGCTGCCTCTGGGCTCTGACGCACGAGGTCGCCTTGGTGTTGAAAAAATTGTACAGACAAGGACATCCAATCATGAGTCGAATTATTCCGCTGATTCTGGTTGCCGGCATACTCAGTGCCTGCGGTGGCGGCGAACAGGGTGCTTCCGGACCTGAAACTGCCAGTGCGCCTGCACAGCAGACGCCTGCTGACGTCGCAGCACCGCAACAGCCAGCGGCGGCGGAGATTGTGGAGGCGCGCTCGTTACTGGGCACCTCGCTGATACGGCAAATGGATTTCCCGAACCGCGGGCAGCTTGAGGCCGATCTGGCGGAGGCGCAGGCACAGTTGGTTGCCAACCCGGACAGCGCCGACGCACTGATATGGGTCGGTAGACGACAGGCCTACCTCTGGCAGTACCAGGATGCCATAAACACCTTTACACAAGGGATTGAAAAGTTTCCTGAAGATCCCCGCTTTTACCGACATCGTGGTCACCGTTACGTGACCGTCCGCAACTTTGATGCAGCGATCGCGGATTTTGAAAGGGCTGCTGCACTGGTTGCTGGCCAGCCAGATGAGGTCGAGCCCGACGGTGCGCCAAATCCTCAGAATATTCCCCGCAGCACGTTGCAGTTCAACGTCTGGTACCACCTGGGGCTGGCGTATTACTTAAAAGGCGACTTTGAAAGTGCACTGCGCGCTTATGAAGAGTGCCTGCTGGTCTCTGATAATGATGATTCGATTGTGGCCACCGCTGACTGGTACTGGATGTCATTGATGCGAATGGGCCGAACAGAAGAAGCCACTGCCCTGCTGGACATGATCAACCCAGAGATGGACATTATTGAAAACGACTCCTACCTGCGGCGGATGCTGATGTACAAGGGACTGGAGTCCCCCGATAGCCTGCTTAACGCCACCACCGCTGATGATCTCAGTATCGCCACACAAGGATACGGTGTGGGTAACTGGTATCTGGTAAACGGTGATGTGCAGATGGCGCAGCAGATATTCGAACGGGTGCTGGAAGGCCGTTCGTGGTCTGCGTTTGGATATATCGCTGCCGAGGCCGAGCTGGCGCGCATGCGCTGACCCGGCCTTGTGTGGCTCAGGCCCGGTAGCTTGAGTCTTTGGCATCCAGCATCCGTATCAGTCCCGGCCACACCAGCGGCGCCACTTTTGGCAGCATCTCCGATTGTTGGCGGGTAGTTTCAAGCGACTGTGCGGAGGGGAAGTGCAAGGCCCCACCGGCCTGTGCCTTGATCTGCTTTTCACAGGCGTTTTCCAGGAAGTACATCAGCGTGAAGGCTTCCGCAACCGTCTTGCCGATGGTCAGTGTGCCGTGATTGCGCAGGATCATCACATCCTTGTCGCCCAAGTCTTTGACGATGCGCTCGCGCTCGTCCAGATCAAGCGCCACTCCTTCATAGTCATGGTAGGCGATGCGCGGATAAACAAGCATGGCGGTCTGGGTGATGGGCAGCAGCCCATCTTTTTGTGCAGAGACGGCGGTGCCAGCATGATTATGCAGATGCATGACACTGCCGGCCTCTTCTTTAGCCATATGAATGGCGCTGTGGATAGTGAATCCAGCCGGATTGATGCGATAGCCGTTATCAGCCACGATGTTGCCGGCCTGATCGACTTTCACCAGCGACGACGCAGTGATTTCATGGAACATCATGCCGTAGGGGTTGATCAGAAAACGATGATCAGCCCCTGGTAGTCGAGCGGACAGATGCGTAAAAATCAGGTCATCCCAGCCAAAGTGGGCCACCAGTCGGTAGGCTGCCGCCAGATCGATGCGAATTTGCCACTCTTCTGGGTCGATATGGTCAGGACGTGCATCTGTGTGCATCTGGATTTTGGCACTCATGTTGGCTCCGGTAGCGTTCGTGGTGATCAGACGTCATTGTTACCTGCCCTGCCACTTGTTTCAACTTGTGGAGCATCAGGCATCTTTGTATATTGCCAAGCAGAATGGCACCAGAGTAGCGCGTAATGAGTATCGAAATCTGGGAAATGCTGAGTTACGTGGTCACAGTGATTGGTTTGCCGCTGGCCATCGCGGTATTTTTGTTTGAACAGCAAAAAGAGCGTGAGAACGAAGAAGAAGAGGTTTATCAGCTGTTATCTGACAACTATCAGGATTTCCTGAAGGTTGCTCTGGAAAATCCGGATTTGCGGCTGTTCTCCAAGGACGCAACGCCCTCGCTGAGCGATGAACAGATTGAGCGCCAGCTGATCATTTTCAGCATGCTGATGTCACTGTTTGAGCGCGCTTACCTGCTGCTGTATGAAGAGAACATGACTCCCAAACAGAAACGTCGCTGGAACTCCTGGGAGGACTATATTCAGGACTGGTGCACGAACGAAGATTTTTGTTCATTTCTGCCGCGCCTGCTCAAAGGCGAAGACCCTGGCTTTGTGCGCTATGTCACCGCTCAGGCGGCCCTCGTAAAAACCACCGGCAATGCCTGACAACCACACCTTTTGGAAATTGACCTTATGCCCCGAAGTGAACCTCCCGTCAGCTGGTCTGGCGAAGCATTTAATCAAATACCTGATTCAGACAATCGCATTCATTCCGATGCACTTGCCAAGGCGTATGGGTTTACGGGGGCGCTGGTGCCGGGTGTCACGGTGTCGAGTTATCTGTTGCATCCTGCGGTGCAGGCATGGGGCCTGCTGTGGCTGGAGCGCGGCAGTGCACATGTGTCAATCAAGTCTCCCCTGTATGACCAGATGAGCTTTGATGTTCATGTGACCCCTCAGGCTGATGCGTACACAGCTGAATTGCTCAGTGAAGGGCGGCTGTGCGCAGTGGCTGAGGTGGGCCTGCCGGATCGTCTGCCTGAGGCGCCGCAGATGCGCGGTGATACGCTGATCAGGGCAGATTTTAAGGCTCCCGAGGTCAGTCGCGCACTGATGGAGGCGCTGCGCACTGAAGGCTGCGCAGCGGTCAGATACCTGTGGTCAGCGGATCATGAAATGGCAGCTTATCTGCGCCGGCAGCAACACATGCCTGCGCTGCTCAGAACCGATGCTGCCGCGGGCACAGGGGGCTTTGCCAATATGGCGTTTTTATTGGGCTGTGCAAACCGGCATTTTGCGGCGATTGCGCATATCAATCCGTGGATTCATATGGAAACCTGGTCACAAAACTACCAGCCGCTTGCCTTGGGTACTGAGTTGATCAGTGAAATGAAAATAACCCAATTGTTTGAAAAAAAGGGGCACGAGTTCGCCGATTGTGAATTTAACCTGTTCAGAGCGGACAATCACACGGCTGTCTGCTCAGTTACGCAGCGGGCGATTTACCGGCTACGGCTGCCAGGCAGTCACTCATGAAGACCATTGGCCTGTTAGGGGGCATGAGCTGGGAGTCAACGCAGAGTTATTACCGGGCTATCAATGAGGCGGTGCGTGAGCAGTTGGGCGGACTGCACTCGGCAAAAATAGTGTTGTACAGCGTTGATTTTGCAGAAATCGAAGCCTTGCAGGTGCAGGGTGACTGGGAGACAGCCGGGCAACTGTTAGCGGCTGCAGCAAGTGCAGTCGAGCGTGCCGGAGCGGACTTTCTGGTGATCTGTACCAACACCATGCACAAAGTGGTACCGGCTATTGCGGCCGGCATCAGCATGCCGATTTTGCATATTGCAGATGCAACCGCGGATGAACTGATGGCTCAGGGTGTAAAAAAGGTCGGTTTGCTGGGTACCCGCTTTACCATGGAGCAGGCCTTTTACAAAGATCGCTTGATTGCCCATGGTATTGCCGTTGTTGTGCCCGATCAGGCCGATCGCGATCATGTAAACCGGGTGATTTACGAGGAGCTGTGCCTTGGTGCCATCAAGGCAGACTCGCGGGCTCTGTATCTTGATATCATTCACCGGCTTCAACTGCAGGGTGCTGAGGCGGTTATTCTGGGTTGCACCGAGATTGCGCTGCTGGTTCAGCCGTCAGACACCCCGGTTGCATTATTTGATACCACCGCCATCCACGCGCAGCAGGCGGTAAGACAGGCGTTGGCTCAGGAAACAAGATAAATGCTTGAACAGATACAGACGTGGCTGAACAATTTTGTGCTGTCCGACTCCATGATCAGTCTGATCAGTAGTTCGGTGATTCTGATTTTGTCGGTGCTGGCGTTACGCTCACTGTTGGGTCGTTTTATCCGGCGCAGTGTGGCAGCCACGGAACTGCGACGTAAATGGCTGGTGCAATCCCGTAATGGATTGTTGCTGCTGCTGATCCTCGGTCTGGTCTTGATCTGGGGTGAGGAGCTACGCACGCTGGCCTTGTCCATTGTGGCAATCGCTGTGGCGCTGGTGATCGCGACCAAAGAGCTGATTCTGTGTGTTATTGGTACCCTGCTGAAAACAGCCTCGAATTCCTTTGAGCTGGGTGACCGGATTCAGGTCAAGGATTTTCGTGGTGATGTGATTGATCAAAATCTGCTGGCCACCACCATCATGGAGGTCGGGCCGGGTAAAATCACCCACCAGCGCACCGGGCGTACCATGGTTATTCCCAACGCCATGTTTGTTTCTGAGCCGGTTATCAACGAGAGCTTCACGCATGATTATGTGTTTCATGTGTTCACCATCCCGTTCAAGCGCGAAGATGACTGGCGTGGTGCGCAGCTGGCGTTTCTGGAGTCTGCCAATCGACACTGTGCGCCGTACCTGGAAGAGGTGCGCAAGCACATGAATCGCATCGGCATCAAACGCGGCCTTGAAGTGCCTTCTGTCGATCCGAGAGTCACTATTCAGGTGCCGGACGCCTGCGAGATCCATCTGATTGTGCGGGTTCCCGCTAAATCCGGTGAGCGTGGTTTTATAGAACAGGCGATTCTCACCGATGTATTTCTGAATAATGAGTTCAGCAGACAATCCATGACAACCCAGACGTCAACAGCATCGCTGGCCACGCATGACGCCGAGCCCGGACAACAACGCCATGACCGACTCCCTGAATAATTGGCCCGTGCGGGCTGTTGATGCTGGTGATGCGGCGGCCATCGCCCGCATTTACAACCATTACATTCAGACCACAGTGATCACCTTTGAAGAGCAGACCCTGTCCGATGCAGCAATGGCGCAACGCATTGCCGATGTCAGCGCGCTGGGTCTGCCTTGGCTGGTAGCCGAACAGGATGGCCAGTTGCTCGGTTATGCGTACGCCACCCGCTGGAAACCTCGAACCGCTTATCGCTACTCGGTTGAAATCACCGTGTACATGGCGCCCGGCAGTGCCGGCAAGGGTCTGGGCACCGCGCTGTATGTGGAACTCTTCAGACAGCTGCGCCTGCTCGGCGTTCATGCAGCGGTGGGTGGCATTGCGTTACCAAACGAAGCCAGTATCGCCTTGCATGAAAAAGTGGGCATGAAGAAGATTGGTGAGTTTGAGCAGATAGGTTTTAAACAGGGGCGCTGGTTGAATGTGGGGTACTGGCAGATTGTATTTGATGACAATGCCGCGCAGACTGCCGCGGCTGAACGCGCTTAATCTGCGCCTGAGAACTTGCCATGCCTGCTGAACTGACCATTTTGTTGCTTAACGCGGTGCTGATCGTGGTGTGTTATCAGCTGTTATACCCGCGGCAGGTTGGCAGCAGCCGTGTGCGACTGATCATCAATGATGCCATTGCCACCGTGGTGGCGCTGATGGTGGCGGGTTCTGTGTATGCGGGCAGCGGGCAACTGTTTTCGTTGCTGGTCGTGGATGTCAGTTGGTTCTGGTTTACGCTCGTCAGCTATAGTTTGATGGAATTACCTTTTGCCATGCGTTACATGCGCAGGCACAACATGTTGGAGTAACGTTGAATGTCGACTGATCATCTGCGGTCAAATATCACCCGCAGCCTGCTGCTAGTGGCGATGCTGTCTGCATCGCCACTGTTTTCGCAAACCCCGCCGCCTGCGCCGGACAGCGCGGTGCTGGCCGCCGCCGCCGCGCAAAAAGACGCGTTGATTGAAACCATGTCTGAGCTGGTGGCCATTGAGTCCGGCAGCGGCGACCGCGAGGGTTTGGACAAAATAGCGGAACTGATTGCAGAAGAATTGCGCGCTCTGGGCGGTGAGGTCGAGCTGCTGGAAGCCGGCGATGACGCCTACCGCATGTTTGATACACCTGAACAGATTGGTCGCATGGTGCATGCGCGTTTTAGTGGCAGTGGGGACAAAAACATTCTGTTGCTGGCGCATATGGATACGGTTTATTTGCGTGGCATGCTTGCGGGTCAGCCCTTCCGCATTGACGGCAACCGCGCGTATGGCCTTGGTATCTCGGATGATAAACAGGGTGTCGCAGTGATCATTCATACCATTGCGATGCTGCGGGAATTGGGCTTTGACGACTACGGCACACTGACCGTACTGATCAATGGTGACGAGGAAATCAGCTCGCCCGGATCACGCAGCACCATCACCCGTCTGGCGGCTGAACAGCATGCGGTGTTTTCTGTGGAACCGTCGGGAGTCAACAGCGATTCACTGACCTTGGCCACCAGCGGCATCGGCGCGGCTACCATGACCGTCACTGGCCGGGCATCACATGCCGGTGCTGCGCCGGAAATGGGTCGGAACGCTTTTTATGAGCTGGCGCATCAGGTACTGCAGCTCAGCAACTTATCTGAACAGGATACCGGTCTGAAACTGAGCTGGACGGTGGCCCAGGCAGGCACTAACCGCAATGTGATTCCTGACAGAGCGGTGGCCACCGGGGATATCCGTATGCTGCGTGTTGAAGATTTCGAGCGTTTGCAGGCCCGCATCGAGGAGCGCATCAGCAACAAACTGATACCCGATACCGAGGTAATGCTCACCTACGAGAACCGCCGGCCGCCACTGACCGCCACACCCGCGTCGCGCGCCTTGAGTGACCATGCCAAAAGCATTTATGCGCAGATAGGCCGTGAACTGATTGTCACAGATCAGGCTGAGGGCGGCGGCACCGATGCCGCCTTTGCCGCGCTGGAGACTAACGCGCCAGTGCTGGAACGCTTTGGACTGCAGGGCTTTGGTGCGCATACCAGCAATGCGGAATACGTGTTGCTGGATTCCATAGAGCCTCGTTTGTACCTGCTGTCGCGCATGATTATGGACGTATCAACCGGTGTTGCGCCGGTTACCGGGAGCAACCCATGAGCAATATTCACATCAGGCCGGCAACGCCGGAAGATGCCGCGCTGATTCTCTACTTTATCCGTGAGCTGGCAATTTATGAGCGCGCCGAACATGAAGTGGTTACAGATGAAGCCGGCATCAGAGAATCAATTTTTGGGCCGCAATCGACGGTCAGCGCGCTGATCTGCCTACTTGATGATAAACCGGTCGGTTTTGCTGTCTACTTTTTTAATTATTCAACCTGGCTGGGCCGGCGCGGGCTGTTTCTGGAGGACTTGTATGTGTCTCCGCAGTTCCGGGGTCTGGGGGCCGGCAAAGCCCTGCTGCATCATCTGGCGCGTGAAGCGCTTGCCAAAGGCTGCGGCCGTTTTGAATGGAATGTGTTGGACTGGAACACGCCCGCCATTGAATTTTATGAATCACTGGGCGCGCGACCGCAAAGTGAGTGGACGGGTTACCGACTGACGGGTGATGCCCTGATCCGCTTTGCCAACAGTACGCTCTGATATCAGTTTTCTGAACGAGGTTGCACCATGATTATCAAACCAAAATACCGCGGATTCATTTGCACCACCACACATCCCACCGGATGTTACAACAATGTTGCCGACCAGATTGCGCTCACCAGCGCTGCCGTGGTTGACCAAGCAGGCCCAAAAAACGTGTTGGTGATTGGCGCGTCCAGTGGTTACGGACTGGCGGCGCGCATCACTGCTGCGTTTGGCTACCAGGCCGCAACGCTTGGGGTGTTTTTTGAAAAACCTGCCAGTGAAACCAAACCCGGAACCGCGGGGTGGTACAACTCCTGGGCGTTTGAGGAGCAGGCAAAAAAGGCCGGACTTTACGCTAAATCCATCAACGGTGACGCCTTTTCCGATGAGGTTCGTGCGCTGGCTATTGACGCTATTAAACAGGATTTGGGCGAAGTGGATCTGGTGATTTATTCACTGGCATCTCCGGTGCGCAAATTGCCGGATACCGGTGAGATCAAGCGCTCTGTGTTAAAACCCATTGGTGAGGTCTATAAATCCACCGCCATTGATACCAACAAAGATCAGATCATTCACGCTGAGGTCGAGCCGGCCACCGAAGAAGAAATCGCTGATACCGTCAAAGTCATGGGTGGCGAGGACTGGGAGCTGTGGATGGCCGCGCTGGATAATGCCGGCGTGCTCGCCAAGGGTGTTAAAACCGTCGCATTCAGCTACATCGGCACACAAATGACCTGGCCGATTTACTGGCATGGTGCGCTGGGCAAAGCCAAGGAAGATCTTGATCGCGCCGCTCACGCACTGGGAGAAAAACTCGGCAGCAAATATCACGGTACTGCCAATGTCGCGGTGTTGAAATCCGTGGTGACGCAGGCGTCCGCCGCCATCCCGGTGATGCCGCTGTACATTGCGCTGGTATACAAAGTCATGAAAGAAAAAGGTCTGCACGAAGGTACCATCGAGCAGCTCAACCGTTTGTTCACTGAACAGCTGTACCGCACGGATGGCAAGCCTGTGGATCTGGATGACGCCGGTCGTTTCCGCATGGACAACAAGGAGCTGCGCGATGATGTGCAGGCTGAGTGCAAGCAGCTTTGGGACGTGGTGAATAATGACAATCTGTTCCAGCTAACCGATTACAAAGGTTACAAACACGAGTTCCTTAAGTTGTTCGGGTTTGAGCGCGCAGATGTCGACTACGAAGCTGACATTGCCACGGAAGTGGATTTTAAAGTGATCTCCACTGCTGAGGCATAAACGATGTCTGCTGTGGTTGCGTGCCACAAGCCGCGTTTACGCGGCAGGCAGAATTTGGCGCTTTAATCAGCTACGTGGGGTCTGAAACAC
>CALQJO020000021.1 GCA_943330915.2 Rhodoferax sp. OV413
ATGAACCCCGAGGACCTGCCGCAGCAGCGTCTATGAATGGCGCCCGATTTGGGAGTCGCGATCTACGTAGCCAGATAAAACCGAGTACGCAATTTAGTAACAGGGAATCCTTTAGTCCTGAGCTTGGGCTATCATTTGGTAACGTCTGAATGATTAGCTCAACGAAACAAACGAAGTGTCCGGTTTAATTAGGGGCTAATACACTGGACAAGTATCTGGAACTTTCTAAGCTGTTGTATTACCAGTTCATCAAGCATGCGTTTGGTCTCCGGTATTCGCCCCTCCCAAGTGTGAATGCCAGAGTCCGAGTGTATTTGGACAAGATGCCAGATACCCGCGAAAAAGTTGAAAGCTTTAAGGATCATCTGGAGTCTTTGAATAAAAACTCATCACTGAGACGAAACAAAATACTATTCCAGAAAGAACAAATCGCCGAGATTGATTCTAAGCACCATGTATTGGCGCAGTCTTTAGACATCATATTGGGTGCTATGCAATTTAGATTGAATGATAAGCACTTGGAGAAGCCTGAGGGTCAGCGCGTTCGCGGCAAGAGGACGGTTGCCAAAGAAGCATTATATAAATACATCAATACCCGCATCAGGGAGATACATCCTGGATTCAATATTGGTGTTAGCACGGGAACAAAAGGTGAGGTCAGCAACCGATGGCATCACCCATACCGGCATTGGCTATTTGTTCCGGCAGGTTCAGCAGTTGATGTCAGCAAGGGTAAGAAAAATAAATAACCCCGCGCTCACTATGCCGTTTGGCGTATCTCAAGTGGAACTTGAGACTTCACGAGTCGCAGGGTCGTAAGCAGTATAGGCAATGAATGAATGCTAAATCAAGATGGTGCCCAGGAGAGGACTTGAACCTCCACGACCTTGCGATCGCCAGCACCTGAAGCTGGTGTGTCTAC
The DNA here is from genome assembly GCA_943330915.2 of Rhodoferax sp. OV413. Taxonomy (GTDB): domain Bacteria; phylum Pseudomonadota; class Gammaproteobacteria; order Pseudomonadales; family Pseudohongiellaceae; genus Pseudohongiella. Next base: position 923 of record CALQJO020000021.1, read on the forward strand.
CAATTCCACCACCTGGGCATTTAGGGGTTGGATCAATGAAGAGCGCGCATTTTGCCCACTGCCCAAAGGCATGTCAACGGGCTATTTGAAATTCTTTAAGTTAACAAGGGCCCACGCGTGTATACTCGGCCGCACATGAAAACGAGACGAGATGACATGGCCAGAAAAAACAACGCCAGTGATATAGCAAGCCCCCCCGAAGTGAAATCCCGCATGAAAGACCCCTTCGCATCACGCGAAGCCGAAAAATACGAAAAACCCATTCCCAGCCGCGAATACATCATGGAGCTGATGGCCAAAATTGGCCAGCCGATGACCTATGAGAATTTGCGTGAGCAGATGGGTTTTGATGATGATGAAGATCAGGCTGAGGCGCTGCGTCGCCGGCTGATTGCCATGAGCCGTGATGGTCAGCTGATCAGTAATCGCCGTGGTGTGTATGGCCTGGCAGACAAGATGGAGTTGACCAAGGGACGCGTGCAGGGCAATAAAGAAGGCACGGGTTACTTTGTGCCGACGGATGGTTCCGGGGATATGTTCCTGGGGCCGCAGGAAATGCTGAAAGTATTTGATGGCGACATCGTGCTGGTGCGGGTGTCGGGCGTTGACCGGCGTGGCCGCAAAGAGGGCATGATTGTTGAAGTGCTGGAGCGGCGTCTGTCGCAGATTGTTGGGCGCTTCTATCGCGACCATGGTTTTGGCCTGGTGGTGCCGGATAATCGGCGCATCAGTCAGGAGATTCTGATCCCTGAGGCCGATACCCGCAATGCCAAAGACGGCCAGTTTGTGGTCGCAGAGATTCGCAGTTATCCCGATCAGCGCCGCAAGGCGGTGGGTGCGATTGTGGAAATCCTTGGAGACCACATGGCGCCGGGCATGGAAATTGATGTGGCGCTGCGCAGTCACAATATTCCGCACGAGTGGCCTAAAGACGTTGAGCGTGAGGTCAAGGGATTAACCGAGGACGTTGCGAAAGCAGATCTGGCCGGGCGCGTGGACTTGCGTGAATTGCCGTTTGTCACCATTGATGGTGAGGACGCCAAAGATTTTGATGATGCCGTGTATTGTGAAGAGGGCCCGCGCGGCACTGCCAAGTTGTTTGTGGCGATTGCTGACGTTTCTCATTATGTGAAACCGGATTCGGCGCTGGATCTGGAGGCGCAGAATCGTGGTAACTCGGTGTATTTCCCCGGGTCTGTGGTGCCGATGTTGCCGGAGGTGTTGTCCAACGGGCTGTGTTCGTTAAAGCCGCAGGTCAATCGTTTGGTGATGGTCTGCGAGATGGACCTGAGCCGCACCGGCAACGTGACGGATTTTCGTTTTTATGAAGGCGTGATTTTTTCGCATGCGCGTATGACGTATACGGAAGTCGCCGAAATTCTGGAAACGCCTGACTCGCCCACGCGTGAGCGGAGCCGCGAGCGGCTGCGTGAAAAACACGCGGCGCTGATTCCGCATCTGGAAAGTCTGTACGGCGTGTATGAAAAATTATCCAAAGCCCGGCAGTTGGCGGGTGCGCTGGATTTCTCCTCGCAGGAAACCCGAATTGTGTTTGGCGAGACGCGCAAGATTCGCGAAATTGTGCCGGTGGTGCGTAACAACGCTCACCGTCTGATTGAGGAATGTATGTTGGCGGCCAACGTGTGTACGGCGCAGTTCCTCGAGGAATCAGGGCTGCCGGTGTTGTACCGTGTGCACGAGGGGCCGAATCCGGACAAGCTTGAAAATCTGAACATGTATCTGAAAGAGCTGGGGCTGGTGTTGTCCAAATCCATGAAGCCGGAACCCAAGGATTATCAGCGGGTGCTGCAGGCGATTGCGGATCGGCCCGATGCCAATCTGATTCAGACCATGCTAGTGCGTTCGATGCTGCAGGCGGTTTATCAGCCGGACAATATTGGTCACTTCGGGCTGGGGTTTGAGGCGTACACGCACTTTACTTCGCCGATCCGGCGTTATCCGGATCTGTTGGTGCACCGAGCTTTGCGTTATCTGATTCGCAGCGGCAAAAACAAAGCGCAGATCCGCCAGATCAAGGGCGCGACCAAATTGACGCGCAAAGAGGGCTATCCGTATCAGCCCTCTGACATGCAGCATTTTGGTGAAATCTGTTCGATGACTGAGCGCCGCGCAGATGCCGCCAGTTACGATGTGCAGGATTGGCTGAAGTGTGAATATGTGCAGGATCGCGTGGGTGACGAATTCCGCGGCACGGTGAGTTCGGTCACTGGGTTTGGTTTGTTTGTGCAGCTCAGTGATATTTATGTGGAAGGCCTGGTGCACATCACTGCGCTCAAAAATGACTACTATCAGTTTGATCCGGTGCGGCAGATGCTGCGCGGTGAACACAGTGGTGTCAGTTACCGGCTTGGCGACCCCATCATGGTCAAAGTGGCGCGTGTTGATCTGGACGAGCGCAAGATTGACCTGCAACTGGTGGATGGCGCCGCTGGTGTGGTACGTGCAAAACCAGACGGCAAAGGTAAGGGCAAGGGCAAAGCTAAAGACAAAGTTAGAGATAAAGACAAAGTTAAAGACAAGGGTAAAAACAAGGTTAAGGGGAACGGCGCACCGCGTGGTCGTGCGTTGGAAAACCCAGGCGAGGCACCAAAAGCTGGCCGGTCACGCAGAACGGTCGCCGTTGAGGCGACCCATGCACCTGTCAAAAAAGCACCTGTCAAACGAGCGTCTGCCAAAATAGCGCCGGATGTCCTTGTCAAGCCGGCAAAACGCCCACGATCCAACGCCAAGCGCCGGAGTGAATGATGTCAGGGCGTGAATGGATAGTGGGCATTCATTCGGTGACCGAGCTGTTGCGGCGCAATCCCGAGGATGTGTTTGAGTTGGTGCTGCAGCAGGAGCGCGCCGACCAGCGGCTGGATGAGGTGCGTGCACTGGCGACGGAGCTAGGCATCAAAATCCAGGTCATGCCTAAGGCCGCGCTGGAAAAGAAGCTGCTGGGCGAGGGCAAAGGAGAGGCAAAGGGAGATGGCAGGCGCATCCCGGTGCACCAGGGCGTTGCCGCGCTGTGCCAGTGGCGCGATACCGTCAAGGACGAGGCGTTCCTGAACAAGCTGCTGACCAATCTCGATCATCCAGCGCTGATTCTCGTGTTGGACGAGGTCACTGATCCGCATAACCTGGGTGCGTGTCTGCGAACTGCCGATGCTGCCGGTGTGGATGCGGTGATCGTGCCAAAAGATAACTCGGCGACCTTAAACATGACGGTGCGTAAAGTCGCCAGTGGCGCGGCTGAAAAGGTCAATCTGGTGGCGGTGACCAATCTGGCGCGCACGCTGGCGGCATTGCAGGAGCGAGGCATCTGGATCAGCGGTACGGCGGGTGAAGCCGATCACAGTGTGTACCAGGCCGACTTTACCGGGCCGGTGGCGATTGTCATGGGGTCGGAGGGCAAAGGTCTGAGGCGACTGACGCGGGAGCATTGCGATTACCTGATTTCCATTCCCATGGCGGGGGTGGTGAGCAGTCTGAATGTATCAGTGGCGGCGGGGGTCTGCCTGTTTGAGGCTGTCCGCCAGCGCCGCAAAGCAACATAAATAGATGACGATATTGGCTGCAAGTGCCGGAATATCTGGGCTGCAGCCAAAAAGCGTTTGCAAGTCGGTAATGCCTTCACTACAATGCGCGGTCCCGGAAATCCACCCTCAAGGTGGGCGTGTGTTGTCTCCACAGAGTCAGCAGCTCGGGAAAATGAACGTTAACTCCTTGTCTTACCGTACTTTTTAGGCGGCCTGGTTGTTAATCAAACCAGTTCTCCTGCTTGCGGAAGACTTATTTCCAGAAGGAGTCTCTATGAGACACTACGAAATAGTATTTGTTGTACACCCTGATCAGAGTGATCAGGTTCCTGCGATGGTAGAGCGGTATACCCAGATGATTACCGAGACCGGTGGCAAAATTCACCGTTACGAAGACTGGGGCCGCCGTCAGCTTGCTTACCCGATTAACAAAATACACAAAGCGCATTACATTCTGCTGAACGTAGAGTGTGGCAAAGAAGTATTGGACGAAATCGTGACGCTGTTCCGTTATAACGATGCCATTCTGCGTAATTTGGTTATCAAAATGGACGGCCCGGTGACTGAAGAGTCCCTGATCCTGAAAAATGAGCGTGAAAGCCGTGAGCGTCGTGCACGCGCCGAGACCAAGCGTCGTCTGGAAGAAGAAGAAGCTGAATCAGCTGACGACGATGACTCTGAAGACGGTTTTGATGCCGATTCAGATGACAGCGACGACGACGGCCGCTAACAACTAATCACAGCTTTTTAAAGGATACTGACCATGTCACGTTTTTTCCGACGCCGTAAGTTCTGCAAATTTACTGCAGAAGGCACCATACAGATCGATTACAAAGATATTGAAACGCTGAAAGCTTATATTTCCGAGACCGGCAAAATTGTTCCAAGCCGCATCACCGGAACCAAGGCACGTTACCAGCGTCAACTGGCTGTCGCCGTTAAACGCGCCCGTCACTTGTCGTTGATTCCGTATACTGACAGCCATAACGTTTAAGCTGTTGAGTTCTTGCTGGCATGGGCGCAGCGCGCCAACCTGGTGAGGAAGTTGTATGCAAGGTTTAGCACATTATGCGATGCGCGGCCGCCGTCAGGCGATCACCACGGTATTTGTGTGCGGCCTGATTCCTCTGGTTAACATGCTTGTCCCGGCATTGATGGGACTGGTTTTATTGAGGCACGGTCCGAGAGAGACCTTGCTGGTGGTAGCCTGGGGCGCCTTACCGTTGTTTGGGTGGGCGATGATGGGTGACATCACCCCGCTGGTGCTGATGCTTGGCGTGTTGGGCCTGGCAGCGGTACTGCGGCAGAGTGCTTCCTGGCAATACACCTTGCTGGCGGGCATTCTGGTCGGAGTGGGTGCAGAGATGGCGCTGCGACTGAGGCCGGATTTTCTGGTGTTGTTGCAGCAGCAGGTTGAAGCCTTTGTAGCTGCAGGTACGTTACCGGGTCAGCCAGAGATTGCGCCGGAATTGATGCGTAGTGCGCTGATCAGCTTGTTTGGTCTGATGCACATGTTTATGAGCATCTGCCTGATCCTGCTGGCGCGTTGGTGGCAGGCCGTGCTGTTTAACCCGGGTGGTTTTCAGCAGGAGTTCCACCAGATCAGGCTGCAGTCGTCGGTTGCTTTGTTACTGATGGTACTGTTTCTGGCGGCGAGCGCCGGGGTAACAGTGCTGACAGGCTGGATAATGTATTTTTTGATGCCCTTGTTTTTTGCCGGACTGGCATTAGTGCATGGGTTAGTAGGCTTGAAAAAACTATCGCGGCTTTGGCTTGTGGCGTTTTATATGCTGATGCTGAATCCGCCGTTGGCGCAACTGTTAGCAGTGGCCGCGCTTATTGACAGCTGGTATGACTTCCGTGGTCGCATAAAAGCAGCCGCAGGTCCAACAAGCTGAGGCCCGACAGGCGCCTGATCATGAATCAGGATTTTATTGAGGAAAATATCATGAACGTAATTCTGCTGGAAAAAGTAGGCCGTTTGGGCAGTGTTGGTGACACCGCGTCTGTTCGTCCGGGTTATGCACGTAACTTTTTGTTCCCCACAGGCAAAGCTGTACCGGCAACAAAAAACAATCTGGCTGACTTTGAAACCCGTCGTGCTGAATTGCTGGCGGCTCACAATGCCAACGTGGGCAAAGCTCAGGCTCGCGCTGACAAGCTGAAAGACTTGCGTGTTGCTATCTCCGTCAACGCGGGTGATGAAGGCAAACTGTTCGGTTCTGTTGGCACACGTGATATCGCTGATGCCGTGACCGCAGCCGGTCAGGAAATCACCAAAGCTGAAGTTCGTCTGCCAAACGGTGCCATCCGTGAAGTGGGTGAATGGCTGGTGTCAATCGACCTCGGCTTTGAAGTAGAAGCCGTGGTCACTGTTGCGGTTGTTCCTGCTTGATCGCATTGGATTAACAGCACCACCATAGGCGGTGATTCAACACGCTGGCAACTGAGGTTGCAGGTTGTTTGTCATCGCCGCTTAGTGGGAGAATAAGGCACCGCCACCCTTTGGGTCGTGGTGCTTTTTTTTGCCTGGGTTTTTAGGGAGCACAATGTCAGAACGCACAACAACAGAGCTCAGGGAACCCGCCGCGTCCTTTGATCGTCCGTCCCGACAGGCTCCCTTGAGTGCCGCCCATGCTTTGGGCGCCGGCTTAAAAGTGCCCCCGCATTCTGTAGAGGCCGAACAAGCCGTGCTCGGTGGGCTCATGCTCGACAATACCGCCTGGGATAATGTGGCTGAGGTGTTGCAGGCTGTGGATTTTTATCGCCATGAACACCAGCTGATTTTTGATGTTATGCAGCGGCATGCCGAAGCCAGTAAACCCATCGATGTGGTGACCTTGGTTGAAGCGCTGGACAGTCTGAATCAGGTGCAGGATGCCGGTGGCATTGAATACCTGTCAGATCTCGCCAGTCACGCCCGCGGCACCGCCAACATCAGCGCGTATGCGCGCATCATCCGCGAGCGCGCCACGCTGCGCACGTTGATCAGTGTCTCCAATGAAATCGCCGACAATGCCTTTAATCCAGCTGGTCGCGAAGCCGCTGACGTGCTGGATTTTGCCGAGCAGAAAGTTTTTCAGATAGCCGACAGCCGCGCGCGCGATGGCGGGCCACAGCCTGTGAATCCTCTGCTTACCAAAGTAGTAGAAAAAATTGATGTTCTCATCCAATCAAAAGGCGCCATCACTGGCCTCTCCACGGGTTACAAAGATCTCGATAGAAAAACCTCTGGATTGCAGAAATCCGATCTGATTATTGTGGCGGGCCGTCCTTCAATGGGCAAAACCAGCTTTGCCATGAATCTGGCCGAGCATGCGGTAATGACTCAGGACAAGCCGGTACTGGTGTTTAGCCTTGAAATGCCGGCCGAGAGCCTAATTTTCCGCATGCTCAGTTCTATTGGCAGAATTGATCAGTCACGGCTGCGTAATGGTCAGCTGGAAGATGAGGATTGGCCGAAACTGACGACGGCGATTGCCAAGCTCAAAGATCGCCCCTTGTTGATCGATGACAGTGTTGGCCTGACGCCGACCGAGATGCGCGCACGTGCGCGGCGTGTGGTGCGCGAGCACGGTGGGCTGGCACTGGTGGTGGTGGATTACCTGCAGCTGATGCAGATTAAAGGTTATGGCGACAACCGTGTGGGCGAAATCTCTGAAATCTCGCGCTCGTTAAAAACGCTGGCTCGCGAGTTCTCCTGCCCGGTGATTGCATTGTCACAATTGAACCGTAGTCTTGAGCAGCGTCCGAACAAGCGGCCAGTGATGTCAGACCTGCGTGAATCAGGCGCCATCGAGCAGGATGCCGACATCATCGCGTTTGTTTACCGTGATGAGGTCTACAATCAGGATACCCAGGATAAAGGCATCGCCGAGATCATTATCGGCAAACAACGAAATGGTCCTATTGGCACGGTGAAGCTTGGCTTTATGGGGCAGTTCACCCGTTTTGATAATCTGGCCTTGCCAGACTACGACAACAGTTATGCCTGATTCGCACAGCTGGGCACACATTGATGTTGAAGCCCTGCGCCATAACCTTGAGCGCGCACGTATCAGTGCGCCCGGGCGACGCGTGTGTGCCGTGATCAAGGCCAACGCTTATGGACACGGTGTGCATACGGTGGCCAAGGCGCTGCAGCCGGTGCTGCACGGCAATGATCTGTTTGCTGTGGCCACGCTGCATGAGGCGCTGACACTGCGTCACACCGCGAGTACCGAGGCTATTCTGGTCATGCGCGGCCCGCTCACGCTGGAAGAACTGACCTTGCTGGTACAGGGTGGTTTTCACTGGGTGCTGCATTCGCGCTATCAGGCGGAGCTGTTAAAGAACTGGCTTAAATCATTGACTGGCGCCGTATCGCCAACCCTCAATATCTGGTTAAAAATCAACACTGGAATGAACCGTCTGGGATTGCCGGCGGACGACCTGCATGACATCTGGCGTTGGCTGCAGTCTCTGAAGCTGCCGGGTGAGCGGGTGCTGATGTCGCATTTTGCCACCGCCGATGAGCATGAACATGTGCTGGCACATCAGCAGCAAACCGGGTTTGCAGAACTTGTTAACAGCTTGCCCGATGCAGGGCATTGCTCACGCAGTTTATCGGCCTCAGCCGGCATTGTGTCTTGGCCGCAGGCGCATCATGACATCGTGCGCCCTGGGATTATGCTCTACGGCGCGTCGCCCATGGCAGACACGGAAGGCAGCCGCTACCAATTAAAGCCGGTGATGAGTTTGAAGTCCCGGTTGTTGACCATCAATCACGTAAAAGCCGGCGACACGGTGGGTTACGGCGCGACCTATCACTGTGATCAGGACACACCGATTGGCGTTATCGGCATCGGTTATGGTGACGGTTATCCGCGCCACGCGCCCAGTGGTACGCCTGTATTGATCTATGCCCACGGAGAAGTCTGGGAAGCGCCGCTGGCGGGCAGGGTGTCAATGGATATGTTAACAGTGGATCTGCGCGGTATTCCGGCCAGCCCCGGTGACGAAGTGTTATTGTGGGGGCAGTCGTGGGGCAGTGAATTGCCAGCGGATCGTATCGCGCGTAATGCGGGCACTATTGCTTATGAACTGTTCTGTCAGGTGACTTCTCGTGTAAGGTTTACAGTCTGATGGCTAAAGCAAAAACAGCCTTTGTGTGTGAGGACTGCGGTGCTGAGTTCAGCAAGTGGCAGGGGCAATGCACGGAGTGCAAGGCCTGGAACACACTGACGCGCATCACCGTGGCCAGTGCCACCACCAATACCTCACCGGCGGTGCAGGCGGATTTTCGCCGTCAGGGTTACGCCGGGCAATTGTCCAGTGTGCAGGATCTGTCGGAGATTGATGTAGCGGCATTACCGCGCTTTTCATCATCCTTGACTGAATTTGATCGGGTGTTGGGCGGAGGTCTGGTGCCGGGGTCAGTGATCCTGATCGGCGGTAACCCGGGTGCTGGCAAAAGTACCTTGTTGCTTCAGGTAATGTGCACGCTGGCGCAGTTGATGCCAGCCATGTATGTCACCGGTGAAGAGTCCCTGCAGCAGGTGGGCATGCGCGCAAACCGGCTGGGGTTGCCGGAAAAAAATCTCAAAATGCTCGCCGAGACTGAAGTCGAAACCATTTGTCGGCTGGCGGAAGAGTTGCAGCCTAAATTGCTGGTGGTCGATTCCATTCAGGTGATGCATAGCAGTGATGTGCCGTCTGCGCCCGGCAGTGTGTCGCAGGTGCGTGAATGTGCCGCTTATCTGATCCGATATGCCAAACAAACCGGCACCGTGTTGTTTCTGGTGGGACATGTCACCAAAGATGGTTCCCTGGCCGGCCCGAAAGTGCTGGAGCACATGATTGACTGCTTTGTGATGCTAGAAGGTGGCAGCGATACCCGTTACCGCACCCTGCGCGGCCAGAAGAATCGCTTTGGCGCCATCAATGAACTGGGTGTGTTTGCGATGACTGAAAAAGGCCTGAAGGAAGTGAAAAACCCTTCGGCTATCTTCCTCGCCAGAACCGAGGAAGAAAGTCCCGGCTCACTGGTGATGGTGTTGTGGGAAGGCACGCGGCCACTGCTGGTGGAAATACAGGCGCTGGTGGATGGCAGTCAGACCGGCGCTGCCCGGCGCCTGGCGGTGGGGCTGGATCAGAACCGACTGGGAATGCTGCTGGCAGTGTTACACCGGCACGGCGGTTTGTTTATGGCCGATCAGGATGTGTATGTGAACGTGGTGGGCGGTGTCAAAGTCACCGAGACCGGCGCGGATCTGGCGGTGTTGCTGGCCATCGTGTCCAGTTTCCGCGATCGCGCCCTGCCGCATGATCTGGTGGTGTTCGGCGAAGTCGGGCTGGCCGGTGAGATTCGTCCGGTACCCAGTGGTCAGGAACGTTTGCAGGAAGCTGCAAAACATGGCTTCAAACGTGCCATTGTGCCGAAAGCCAATTGCCCCAAACACGCGGTACCAGGTATGGAAATTATTGGTGTCAGTAAACTTTCGGAAGCGCTGGCTGCCTTGTAATCGCCGGCGATTGCCTCATGTCAGCAGCCACAATTCACCAAGGATTTAACACTGCTTATGTTGTCTTCATTTATAGAATTTATTCAGTCCAACTATCTCAATCTGTTTGCCATGATGTTTTTTCTTGGCTGCTACCGGGGTTACCTGCACTACACTGCAAGGCGCAGCGTTGATACGCCCTGCTTGGCCTACGCCATGCACCGCTACCGCAAGCAATGGATACGCATGGCGCTGATCCGTGAGAATCGCATCACCGACACTAATATTGTGGCTAACCTTGAGCGCAACGTATCGTTTTTTGCCTCAACAACCTTGTTGGTGCTGGCGGGCCTGGTCACTATGCTGGGTTCATCAGATGTGATGTTGGGCATGCTTAACGACTTGCCGTTTTCTGACCAAAGCACACTGGCGCAGTGGGAAATTAAAGTAGTGATGCTGATCTGCCTGTTTGTCTACGGCTTTTTTAAGTTTACCTGGAGCCTGCGCCAATTTGGTCTGGTGTCGGTGATGATTGGCAGCGCGCCGGAAAAATCCTTGCAACCTACCGTGGAAGAAATGAATCGCCACGTCGACTCGATTTCCAAAATGGCCTCCAAAGCCTCGGGCAATTTTAATAATGGGCTGCGAAGCTACTATTTTGCTATGGCTGCGCTGGGTTGGTTCCTGAATGCCTGGGTGCTGATAGGCCTGTCGGTGTTTGTGGTGTTTATTCTCTATCGCCGTGAGTTCAAGTCAGATACCTTGGGCATCATGATGGATGATCTGCCGGACATCTAGGTCAGCAGTTACGTGCATCCTGGCTGGGTGTCAGATTGTATCTGTGCGGAGCACAGTCTGTTCAGCTTTCAATTGCCGAAGAGGTGTCACAATTCGAGACGTTTCTGTGTGCTCACCCAAAGTGTGAGACATGGTATCGAGGTGGCTGCGGAGCTGATTAAAATAAAGGCTTGAAGCAGTTTAGTACTTCAAGCCTGTTGTATACAGTCTGTCAGGTCTTTCGTCTCAGACAGCACAATTCAGAGCGACAAACAAACTCAGACAAAATAGGATTTCAGCGGCGGGAAGCCGTTAAATTCAATTGCGCTGTAGCTGGTGGTATATGCGCCGGTTGAGAACCAGTACAGACGATCCCCAGACGCCAGATTCAGCGGCAGGTGCGGTTTGTACTGCTCATACATGATGTCGGCGCTGTCACAGGTCGGCCCTGCAATAATAACTTCTTCGGGCTCGCCCTGTTTTTCAACATAAATCGGGTACTTGATGCTCTCGTCCATGGTTTCGATCAGGCCAGAGAACTTGCCGACATCGGTATAAATCCAGCGGTGCAGCGAGGTGTTGGATTTGCGAGAAATCAGAATGACTTCGGACACCAGAATACCGGCGTTGGAGATCAGTGAACGGCCTGGTTCCAAAATAATCTCCGGAAAATCATCACCAAAGTCTTCCTGTATAAACCGCGTAATTTCCTCGGCATAGGTTGGCAGCGTGTTTGCACGAGTGACGTAATTGGCCGGGAAGCCGCCGCCAAGATTAATCATTTTCAGGGTGATGCCGTCTTCTTCTTTCAGGCGCTCAAAAATTACTTTTACTTTGGCGATCGCCGAATCCCACACACCAATATCACGCTGCTGTGAACCGACGTGGAACGAAATGCCGTAGGGCACCAGCCCGAGTTCACGCGCCAGAATCATCAGATCGATGGCCATGTCAGTGTGACAGCCAAACTTGCGCGACAAAGGCCAGTCGGCAGTGTGGCTGCCTTCTGTGAGGATGCGTGCGTATATGCGTGAGCCGGGCGCAGCACGTGCAATATTGCGCAAGTCCGCTTCAGAATCCGTGGCAAACATACGCACACCTTTTTCATAGAAGTAGCGTATATCTTTGCTCTTCTTGATGGTGTTGCCATAGCTGCAACGTTCCGCAGGCACACCAAGGCCCAGCAGTTTATCCAGCTCGTAGATGGAGGCCACGTCAAAATTAGAGCCTTTATCCTTCAGCAAGTTGATGATTTCTGGGGCGGGGTTGGCTTTAACGGCGTAATAAATTTTTGAGTATGGGAAATACTCGATCAAAGTGTCGTAGTGTTCGCTGATGGTGTTCAGATCGATCACCACAAATGGTGTCTCCTGAGTGTCCGCCATCGCTTTCATACGGTTAAAGGTATCCAGCGGGTAGAAATCTTCAATCTTGATGGGTGCAGTGCTCATTCTTGGTGGTGACTCCTATAGCCAGTGCATGAGTGCGCTGACTGGGCATGGGTGATAGTGCGGGTTAGTAGACTTCTGGCAGGACTGCCAGCGTTGGTGGCGCGCATTGTAACAAACGCATCCACCACGTAAAACGAAGATTTTTGTTTTGAGAGAAATCAGACTGGCTTTTTTCCGGACAAGGACAATAATAGCCGCCTTGGCCAGCACAAGCGGATGTTGTTGAGCCTTGCACAGTGTTTGGATTGTAAATGGATATTTTTTTAAAACTGGGCTGGTATTTCAGGGAGCAATGGCGCCGTTATGTGGTCGCCGGGCTGCTACTGATTATTGTCGACGTGCTTGAGTTGTCTATTCCCTGGCTAGTCGGTCGTCTGATCGACGGAGTGGTTGCCCGCTCGCTGGATTCCCAGCGCCTGATGTCCTACGTGATAAGTGTCTTGGTATTAGCGGTGCTGATCTACATCATGCGCTTTTTATGGCGCATGTTTTTATTCAGCGCCTCTTTTCAGCTTGCTGAACGTCTGCGACAACAGGTCTACCAACACCTCACGCTGATGGCACCGGGTTTTTACAACAAGCACCGCACCGGCGACCTGATGGCGCGGGCCACTAACGATGTCACCGCGGTTGAAATGACCGCGGGCGAGGGTGTGTTATCCGGCCTGGATGGACTGGTGACCGGCATACTGGTACTGGCAGTGATGATGATCACCGTCAGCTGGGAATTGACGTTGGTCGCCCTGCTGCCGTTCCCGCTTATGGCCTGGTTCTTTTTTGTGATTGGCACTCGCCTGCATGATGGATTCCGCGATGCTCAGGAGCGTTTTTCGGATTTGAATGACAAGGTTCAGGAGTCGGTCTCTGGCATTCGCATGACCCGCGCCTTTGGTCGTGAAGTTCGTGAAGATGCTGATTTTATGCGCGTGGCCGATCGTGCGGCAGAAGCCAATATGCGCGTAGCCGCGACCGACTCTCTGTACGATCCCGCGATTTTTATCACCGTAGGCGTGTCGTTTATGGTGTCCATCGCCATGGGTGCGTGGCTGATCGAGCAGGACAGAATAACCCTTGGTCAGCTCACCAGTTTTACTATGTATCTGGGATATCTGATCTGGCCCATGTTCGCTTATGGCTGGTTATTGAATCTGGTAGAGCGCGGCAGTGCGGCCTATGCGCGAATCATCGCCTTGCTTGATGCCAGATCGCCGGTTCAGGATGACGGCACACGGGTGTTAGCAGCTAACGTTGATATTCATTGGCAGGTCAATGCGTTCGAGTATCCAGGTGCCAACAGTACCGCTTTGTCGAACATTAACCTGCGCGTGGCACAAGGGCAGACGCTGGGGATTGTCGGCGCTACTGGCGCGGGCAAGTCAACACTCATCAGCCTGTTGCTCCGATATTATGATCATGACTCAGCTACCGTCAGTATCGGTGGCGACTCAGTCAAGAGTTACACGCTGGAGTCGTTGCGCGGGATGATTGCGGTGGTACCTCAGGATGCATTTTTGTTCACCGCCAGCATTGCGCAGAATATTGCGCTTGGCTGTCCCGAGGCGACAATCGAGCAGATTCGTGCAGCAGCGCGCCTGGCCTCGGTTGAGCAGGACATTCTGCGTTTCCCGGCCGGCTACGACACGCTGGTGGGGGAGCGCGGCGTCACGCTCTCCGGCGGACAAAAACAGCGCATTGCCATTGCGCGTGCTCTGCTCATGGACACCCCAATTCTGGTGCTGGATGACGCCTTGTCTGCGGTTGATGTGAGCACCGAGCGCAATATCCTGTCGCACCTCAAAGAAGCCCGGCAGGGCCGCACCACCATCATTCTGTGCCATCGCTTGTCCGCAGTTGAAGAAGCGGATCAGATTGTGGTGCTCAGTCATGGTGAATTAAAGGAGCGTGGCACACATACCAGCCTTTTGCAGGCAAAGGGCTGGTACGCACGGATGTTTGACTATCAGAAACTGGAGCAGGCCGTTGCATCAGGACGATGAGATACCACAACGACTGGACCGGCGCTCGTTGCGGCGTCTGTTGCGCTATGCGCTTGCCTATCCGCGGCTGCTGAAACAGTCAGCCGCATTGCTGATTCTTGGCACCCTCGGGCAAGTGATGGGCCCGGTGCTGGTGAAGATATTTCTGGATGACTATGTCACCCAGTCACATTACCCGCTGAATGACTTGCTGCTGTTGGGTTGTACCTATGCTGCTCTTTATGGGTTGTCGGCATGGGCAGGTTACTGGCAGGCCATGCGTCTGAATGAAATCGCCTTCAATGTGGTGCGCAGTTTGCGCGCTCAGGTATTCAGCACCGTCATCCGCAAACCGCTGTCATATTTTGATCACCGGCCCACAGGCAAACTGGTCTCTCGCATCACCAATGACACCGAAGCTATCAAGGATCTGTTTCTGCATGTGTTGTCGACATTTGTTCAAGGCATTGTGCTGATGATTGCCATTTTTATAGCCATGGCAATTCTGGATCCGCGGCTGATGCTGGTGTGTCTGATTATTGTTCCTGTCATGTTTATGGTGATGCTGACCTATCAGCACTTAAGTGCCCCGCGCTATCACAAAGCACGCAGTATTCTCAGCCAGATCAATGCCACATTGAGTGAGTCAGTACAAGGCATGCGTATTATTCAGCTGATGAATCAGCAGCGCCGCTTCAATCAGGATTTTGTAAAAACCAGTCAGAGTCATTTTGCGGCACGCATGACCAATCTGAAACTGGATGCCATGTTGCTGCGTCCGATGCCTGACCTGCTGGGCACTCTGACACTGGCCGGTGTGCTGTTTTATTTCGGCTCACTCTCCATGACCACTGCAGTAGAGATAGGCGTGATCTATGCGTTTGTGAATTACCTGGCACGTATCACCGAACCGGTGCTGCAGATGACACAACGCCTGAGTATGCTGCAACAGGCGGTAGTCGCCGGCGAGCGCGTGTTTGAGATTCTGGATGAAGGCTCGCAAACGCAGGCCAGTGCCAATCAACAGATCACCAATGGCCACGTTGAGTTCTCGGATGTCTCTTTCAGTTATGACGGTGAACACCCGGTGTTGCGTAACATCAGTTTCAGTGTTGAACCTGGCCAGTTCTACGCTATTGTCGGGCACACCGGCAGCGGCAAAAGTACGCTGATGAGTTTGTTGATGCGATTTTATGCGCCGCAAACTGGCCAGATTTTATTGGATGGCTGGCAGCTGCATGAGATTGACCAGGACAGTCTGCGTAATCAGGTTGGCGTGGTCTTGCAGGATCCGTTTATTACCACGGGCACTGTTCGCGACAACATCTGCTTGGGCCAGGACATGACCGATGAGCAGATCATGCGCGCTGCAGAGCAAGCGCAAATCCACGAGTTTGTGATGACACTTCCGTTGGCGTACGACACGCCGATGGACGAGCGCGGGGCCAACTTCTCAACAGGACAGCGACAGTTGTTGTCACTGGCACGCACTCTGGCGCACAAACCACGCATCCTGATTCTGGATGAGGCGACTGCCAATATCGATAGTCATACTGAAGCAGTTATCCAGTCTGCGCTGATGCAGCTCAAGGGCAGCACCAGCATTATCGCGATCGCACACCGGCTCAGTACCATCACCGCAGCTGATCAGATTCTGGTCTTGCATCAGGGGGAGATTACTCAGCGCGGTTCACACCAGCAGTTGCTGGCGCATGAGGGGCTTTACCGAAATATGTATTTCTTACAGCAGAGTCGGGCGGTTTGATTTTGCTGTTGCGCATAGGGTGAGAGTGCTGAATGCGGACTGAGCTTGGCGGTGTGGGTATCAGAACAGCGCTGCGCCATGCGGATGATCCCACCGCAACATTGCCCGGGCAGGGAGTGTGCGTCGAAGAACAATCAGGCGCGACGCGCCGTTCTGAGACCCACACTCCCTGCACGTGCCCGTGCCCGGGAAAGGATTATTCAGACCGCAACGCCGCCTGCGCCGCCGCCAAACGAGCTATCGGCACCCGGGGAGGCGAACAGCTCACGTAATGCAGACCTAGCTTGTGGCAGAAATCAATAGAATCCGGATCACCGGCATGCTCACCACAAATCCCCAGCTTCAGATCTTTGCGCGTTTTCAAGCCATTGCTGACCGCAAACTGCATCAGCTTGCCAACACCGGTTTTATCAAGACTGGCAAAGGGATTTTTGTTGTAGATCTCTTTCTGCTGATAAACCTCGTAGAACAGCCCCATGTCATCGCGGCTCAGACCCAGTGTGGTCTGCGTAAGGTCATTAGTGCCAAAGCTGAAAAACTCAGCTTGCTCTGCGATCTCTTCTGCTGTGATGGCGGCTCTTGGCACTTCGATCATGGTGCCAACCATGTATTTAATCTTGATACCCTTCTTCTTCATTACTTCGTCGGCGATGCGGCGCACGATCGCGAGCTGGTCGGCGAGCTCAGCTTTGAAACCGACCAGAGGGATCATGATCTCCGGGTGGACCTCAATGGGGTCTTTGCCGGTCATCACTTGCGCGGCGGCCTCAAAAATAGCCTGCGCCTGCATCTCGGTGATTTCAGGGTGCAGAATACCCAGTCGACATCCGCGGCATCCCAGCATCGGGTTTTCTTCGTGGAGTGCTTTGATGCGATCGATTACAAACTCCAGCGGCAGGCCGAGTTTGTCAGCCAGTTGGCGACGCACCGCATCGTCTTGCGGCAGGAATTCGTGCAAGGGCGGATCCAACAGGCGAATGGTGACCGGGCGGCCAGCCATGGCTTTGAACAATCCGACAAAATCCTTTTTCTGCATGGGCAACAGTTTTTTCAGAGCTTCGCGGCGCTGAACGCCATCCACCGCCAGAATCATCTGTCGCATGTCATCAATGCGGCTGCCTTCGAAGAACATGTGCTCTGTACGGCACAGTCCGATGCCTTCAGCACCGTAGGCGACGGCTGTTTGGGCCATGGCTGGTGTGTCAGCATTGGTGCGGATGCGCAGGCGTCGGTATTTGTCTGACCAGTCCATGACGGTCTGGAACAGTTGGTAGGTGTAACTGTCTTCGGGTTTCATGTGGCCTTCGAGTACGCGCTTGACTTCGGAATCCGCGCTCTCAATCAGGTCTTTGTACACCACGCCAGTTGTCCCGTTTATGGAGATGTAGTCTCCTTCGCGCAATACAAAACCGTTGGCTGTCAGGGTTTTTCTCTCGTAGTTAATGGTGATGTCGCCAGCGCCACAGATGCAGACTTTTCCTAGCTGTCGTGCAACCAATGCCGCGTGTGATGACACCCCGCCGCGTGTTGTCAGGATGCCTTGTGAATGCAACATGCCTTTGAGGTCATCCGGTGATGTCTCGGATCGGCACAGAATAACTTTGTTACCTTTGCGCGCTTCGATCTCTGCTTGCGCGGCTGTAAATGCTATGCGGCCAGTTGCGGCGCCTGGGCCTGCTGGCAAGCCGCGACAAATGACTGCAGCTTCTTTCTGTGCCTTGGTATCAAAGACCGGTACCAGCAGAGAGTCAACAGACTCTGCAGGAATTTTCAGCAAGGCGGCTTTTTGATCGATGAGTTTTTCTTTGTTCATCTCGACCGCAATTCTGATCGCTGCCAGACCGGTGCGCTTGCCATTGCGGGTTTGCAGAATAAACAGACGGCCGTTCTCGATGGTAAATTCAAAATCCTGCATGTCTTTAAAATGTTTCTCAAGGCGTGATCGCACCTTTTCGAGATCGGCAAAGTTCTTCGGCAGTTCTTTTTCCATTGAGGCAATCGGTTTCGGCGTGCGCAAACCTGCAACCACGTCTTCACCCTGAGCATTTGTCAGATACTCACCATAAAACACTTTTTCGCCGCTGGCCGGATCGCGGGTAAACGCGACGCCAGTGCCGCTGTCGTCGCCGGCATTACCAAACACCATGGACTGAATGTTGACAGCCGTACCCCAATCCGCCGGAATACCATACTGCTGCCGGTAGAGAATGGCGCGGTCGTTTTTCCAGGAACCAAATACTGCACCGACTGCTCCCCAGAGTTGCTCGTAGACATTCTGTGGGAAGCTCTTGCCGGTTGCTCTGTTGATTAGCAGCTTGTAGCGACTTACCAGCTCGCGCAGTTCATCGGCAGTCAGCTCGTTATCGAGTTCCTTGCCCAAAGCATGTTTCATTTCATCCAGAAGCGCGTGGAACGGATCTTCCGATTCCTCGTCTGCTGCCTGAACGCCCATCACGACATCCCCATACATCTGAATGAATCTGCGATAACAGTCCCAGGCGAAGCGCGGATTTCCAGAAATGTTCGACAGGCCTTCTACCGTTTTGTCGTTCAGACCTAGATTAAGAATCGTGTCCATCATGCCCGGCATGGAATCACGGGCACCGGAGCGCACCGAAACCAGCAAGGGGTTGTCGCGGCTGCCAAACTGACGCCCCATTTGTTCTTCAATAAGACTCATCGCCTGTTCAACATTTTTCGGCAAAGATTTGGGGTAACTGCGGCTGTGGTCGTAGAAATACGTACACACTTCTGTGCTGATGGTAAAGCCTGGTGGGACGGGTAGGCCGATGGAAGCCATCTCCGCCAGATTTGCGCCCTTGCCGCCCAGCAAGGCGCGCATGGTTGCATTACCATCCGTCTGTCGGCCGAAGTTATAGACATACTTTGCAGATTTTTGAGTTGTGGCTGTGCTGGTATCAGATTTCTGTTTCATAGCGTCCGGGTTCTTGATCAGCAGTTGTGCGCGTCAATGCGCGGTTCAGAGGGGCGCAAGAATACTTCAACTGCAGCCAATGAGTCGATATCTGGTCGCAAAAGAGTGCTTCTGTAGTATCACTACATTTTCGGGTTTGTTGCTGTGTGGTCGAAGCTCCCGTGCTGCAAAAAATGAATGACCTGCTCGATCACCGCGTTGCTGCGCATGATAAACGTATGGTTGAAGGGCATCTCTATGAAATCACGCATGCCATCAACTTTTGTGCTTTCTACTGTGACTTTGCCATCATCGCGGTCTGGTAGAGCGAACGAGAATATCGGGCTTATTGAACGGGTGCCGGCGATCACCCCCAGTTCGAAATCTACAGACGGGAGCTTGGCAGGGACACTTTCTGGTCCGCGGGTCCCCAATTGTGAGGCTGGTTCGCCACTGAAGAAGTCGAACCCGGGAATATCTCCGAAGATATCGATAATCTGACTGCCGTGATTTGGTGGCGCCAGCATGACTACCCGCCCCAGCTCTGGGACCTCGTTATGCAGCAGGTAATAACGAACAAGAATGCCGCCCAGTGAGTGCGTCACAAAATGAATCCGTTGTGCTTCAAGCGCGCGGCAGTCTTGCAGCCCCTGGTTTATGGCAAGCGACGCTAGTTCTTCGATGTTATGCTCGCGTGAATTGTAGTGAACGTTGCTGCCTGCATAGCCTCTTTCTTCCAGTACGTTCGCCATCTTTCCCATGGAGAAGTCTGTTCGGCTTAGGCCATGCAGCAGAACCACGCACTCGTTGGCAGGCTTGTAATCTGAAAATGGCATATCTGTCGACCATGCCGTGCTCGGCAGCCATGTGATCAGGCAGCCCGTGATTAGCAGGCGCACCAGTGCCGCGCCCGGAACTGGTCGGGTATCCTCTATTAACAGGGGTGCGATAACTGTACTGGTACTGCGTCTGCTCATAATCGATTAATCAAAGTTGTAAACTTGAAGTGAGATGGGCGGGTTGACTGCAACTAGCTGCCACTGTTACAAAAAATCCTTTTTGATGTTAGCCTGTCGAAGCGGTCAGTGCCATATTGATGCGACACACTTTGTTGCAAAAATGGACCAACAACCATTGTAATGCTACTGAAACTTCAGATACGATCCGTCTTAATGCTGATAAACTTATATTTGATGCAGATAGTAGACAGTACAGCGGTAGTTGCTGTCTGGGAATGTCCCGGGCAGACTTTTAGCCGCGTAACCCTGCGGGAGGAATTCAAAAATGAAAAAGACCAGTATGACAGCTATGCTCGCTCTGGCGGCTGCAGTTAGTTTTCAGGCTAATGCGGCAACCGGCGTTGATCCACTGACCGAAATCAAGCCAGTAGATACCGAGTGGTTCTACAACGGCTCCGAGCCAGATTTTGTTGTTGAAGTACCCAGCTTTACTGTTCCTGCAACAGGTGTAATCGACTACATTGATTCGGTAATTCCTTTGGAGTTCGGTGAAGATCGTTGGGTGAAAGCTGTTCAGTTTATTCCAGGCGACAAGCGTGTTCTGCACCACCTGCTGAGCTATGTTGTTGCTGATGGCCAGAATGCTTCTGATGGCATGATCGATGAGACAGTTAATGATGATCGTCGGGAGTTCCTCGAAGGTTATGCGCCAGGCAAAGAATACGCAACTGAGTTCCCCTCAAACACTGGCGTGTTTATGCCTGACGGCTCTGCACTGCGTATGAGCATCCACTACACTTCTTTCGGTCAGGAAACTACCGACAGCACTCGTGTAGGTTTGTGGTTTGCTGATAAAGATGCTGAGCCAGAGTACGAGTACCGTACTTACTCAGTTTCCACCCCGATGAACCAGATCCGTATTCCAGCTGGTGCAATGGAGTACGCATCAAACGCAACTCACGTGTTTGAAAACGAAATCACACTGTACGGCTTCCGTGCACATATGCACTACCGTGGCAAGTCCATGGCAGCTCGCGTGATTTACCCAGACAACACTGTTGAAGAAATCATCAACGTGCCAGACTACAACTTTGCTTGGCAGCCAACTTATCGCATGAATGAGCCAATGATTCTGCCGGCTGGTTCACGTGTGGTTGTTGAAGGTCTGTTCGACAACTCACAGTACAACGTCGGTAACCCTGACCCTAACGTAGACGCTATCGGCGGTCTGCAGAGCTGGGAAGAAATGTTCATCGGCTACTTCTCTTACACTGATAACAAGTAAGTAGTGAGTTAGTGATTGTTTGAGCAGCAAAATCGAGAGGGGCTGCATCCTGAGGGAGCGGCCCCTTTTGTTTGCAGAGTTTAAAGGTAGATTTGAGTAGAAAAGGGTGTGCAGTATGATTATCTACTTCACATGCCATAAATTTGCGCCAGATTAATAATTTGTTAAGTCCAGTAGAGTAAACTTGCTACCGGAAGGTGTTGCTGTTAACCGCTAACCAAAACAATAATATGTCACAGATCATGGTTTCTGCCGAAATCATGATCCTGCAGAATTATCCAGAGAGAGAATGAGGGTTTGTTCATCATGAAAAAAATCACCTTGGTGGCGATGTTTTCCTTAGCCGCTGCATTCAGTGTTAGTACCCAGGCATCCGAAAGAATTGGCGATTTCACGCTGATTGATAACACCGGCAAATCCCACCAATTAAGCAAGTACGCCTATAACAAGGCACTGGTAATTATCACCCAGGCTACTGGCTGCACAACTAACCAGGAAAATATTGCTCGTTATAAACAGCTTCGTACAAATTGGGATCACCGCGGCGTGAGCTTTGTCATGCTTAACTCAGATGCTAGTGACGACCGCGCGGGTATTCGATCTGAAGAGGCAGTGTGGCAGTATGATTTCCCGATACTTGACGATGAGACGCAACTGGTAGCAGAGTCTCTTGGTGCGACATACGCAGGCCAAGTAATCGTCGTTGATCCGGTGCGTATGAATGTCATTTACCGCGGACCGTTACCTGCACAGCCTGCCAATGCGCCGCTTGGACAGGTCCTGACAGCAATGGTGACTGATGGCGCTGACAGTCGCGAGATGGAAACAGTGACCGTTGCTGAGGAAGCCGCAGTAGAGAGTTGTGCACTGCCATTCCCTGCACGAGATGCTAACATGGCAGACGTGCCTGACTACGAAACTGTGATTGCACCTATCCTCATCGAGCGTTGTGTAGGTTGTCACGTAGAAGGCGGAATTGGTCCGTTTGCGATGAACAGCCACATGATGATTCAGGGCTGGAGTCCGATGATTCGTGAAGTGATCATGACTGCTCGTATGCCCCCTATGCAGATTGATCCCACCGTTCGCGAGTGGGTAAACAGTGGTAACATTCCAGTTGACGAGCGCCAGAAGTTGATTCACTGGATAACTGCAGGATCTCCGCGTGACTGATATCGAGACCACAGGATTCGTGTTGTAGATTCAATGTAAAGCCTAGTTCACCGATGCGAAAAAGGCCACCTTTGGAAACTTAGGTGGCTTTTTTATTTTTTAATCACCAACTCCCTGTCGGTCGAATACTACATTTTGTTGCAAATCATGCGTGGTGCCTGTTGTTTTGCGCCGATGGCTGGTTTACGATCGAACTCAATGCAAGATGAGTGGTGTGCAGACATCTAAACCACCAAGTGATCCAGCGACTTTTGTCGTCTAGGTTACTTATCCCCGTAAGAGGAGCATTAATAATGAAAAAAATTAGTCTGACTGCTGCGTTAGCTTTAGCTGCGTCTATTGGCGTTCAAGCCCAAGCCGGTGTTGATCCGCTTACACAGGTTCAACCACCTCAAAGCGAGTGGAGCTACAACGGTTCTGAGCCTGACCATATCGTAGAAGTACCTTCCTTTGTTGTCCCTGCTACTGGCGTTATCGACTACATCAACTCAGTGATTCCATTGGAATTTGAAGATGAAAGATGGGTCAAAGCTGTACAGTTCATACCGGGTGACAAGCGCGTTTTGCACCACCTTTTGTCCTATGTTGTTGCTGATGATGGCGGCAATGAAGGTACAATTAATGAAGAAGAAAATGACCCGCGTCGTGAATTTCTGGAAGGTTATGCGCCAGGTAAGGAATATGCGACAGAGTTCCCTACCAACACTGGTATTAAAGTACCTGTAGGTTCAGCGTTGAGAATGAGCATTCACTACACCTCTTTTGGGCAGGAAACAATGGACAACACGCGTGTTGGTCTGTGGTTCCATGATCCGGAAGAGTCACCAGAACTGGAATATCATACCTACTCAGTTGCTGCTAATGGCGCTGAGAACCTGCAGATTCCAGCAGGAGCGATGAACCACGAGATGGCAGCTACCCATGTGTTTGATGATGCCATTGTGTTGCATGGTTTCCGTGCCCACATGCATTATCGCGGCAAATCCATGAGTGCCCGTGTTATTTATCCTGACAACTCAGTCGAGGAGATCATCAACGTAGCGGACTACAACTTCGCCTGGCAGCCAACGTACCGTATGGCTGAACCAATGACTCTGCCAGCAGGTTCTCGTGTGGTAGTCGAAGGTTTGTTCGACAACTCTGAGTTCAATCCAGGTAATCCTGACCCAACAGTGATGGCTGTTGGCGGGCCACAGAGCTGGGAAGAGATGTTTATAGGCTATTTCTCTTACACAAAGGTTCCAGAATAAGCCTTTGGGATAAGCTGCCGCTGTGAAGATCCGCATTAAGTAATTGCTAGAATTAAGAACCGCCCGCAATAGGGCGGTTTTTTTTTCATCTTCGAATTTGTGCTTTCACAGACCCTTTTGGTTCGCACAAACAGAAACCACAGCCTCGTCAATCCATTATGGCATCCAAGCATCCGGTTAAAGGAGGTAAAAAACAATCCCAAGTAAGGTCAGCAGTATCATTGGTCTCCGCTTGGGCTTTGAGTGACGGCGCCAATAAAATTGGCGGACCCTTATTGAACCTCCCACCAACGAGCCGTCTTATGATGGTTCGCTTTTTTGATTTCGTAGTGAAAACCCCCACGTTGTATTGTGCCCGCAAGGGGCGTGATTGATTACATCAAGTCTGTTTCAACAATGCAGTTGATAGTTGTTAAGTGACAGAAATAAATAGAATATATTCTATCAGCGGGCGAGTATTGCACCATTAGGCTTCCTACGTGGTTATAGAGGATGCCCATCACGAAGGACTGCTGAATTAGCAAGCTGGTCACCCTCGTCGTGAGTTTTTGAAAGTTTATGCACCTGGTAAAGAGAACGCGACAATGTTCCTCTCCAATATCGGGATTGACTTGTCTAAAGGTTCTGCACTGTGAATGGGTGCGCACTATTGCTCATCTAGACAGGAAATGGTGGATAAAACTTGTGTTGGCCTTCGGTTCTATGAAATTAAGGAAGAGCCAAAATTAAAAATTCCATCCATAAACTGCCTTGTCTAACGGTGTATAAAACCTGCAGATACCGACCGGATCCATGAGCCATGAAACCCCGGAACACGCGTGTTTTTAAAGTGCATTGTGTTACGAGGACTCCCTTCGCACATTCACTTCCTTGGTACATCCGCGAGCGTGCCGGTGATTCAACCGGATAATGCCGGTGCGGGGATCATCAATATTGTCAAATTCATCTTAGTTTGGCAGCCCACTTACCTCTTGGCCGAGCCGATGGTTTTATTATTTGGGTCAAGTGTTAATGGCAAAACCGTTTTTAATAGCTCAGTTTATGACGTCAGCAATCCTGATCCGAACGTCACCGTCATTGTTGTACTGCAGTGTTGGGAAGAGACGTTTATCGGATATTTCTCTTATACAGATCTACCCAAGTAATGTATCGTTAGTCTCTTAAAAAGGCAGTACATATAAATGGGGCTGCTTCCAGCGGAGGCTGCCCTTTTTTATTCTATATATCCGATAGGAAACCGAGAGTTATGCCGACTGACGCACTATTTAAAGCTTTTAATCACCCCAAACTTACTCTGAAAAATCGTGTACTGATGGCGCCGATGACCCGGCAGTTTTCACCTGATGGCATACCGGGCACAAACGTGGTGGATTATTACCGTCGACGTGCAGAGGGCGGAGTAGGATTGATCATTACTGAAGGCACTACGATCAATCACAAGGCAGCATCCTTTGAAAGTAAAATCCCCAATTTCTACAGTGATGAAGCATTGGCAGGTTGGACAAAGGTTGTTGAGGCCGTTCATCTGGCTGGTGGGAAGATTGCGCCGCAGCTCTGGCATATCGGCTGTGCACGCAAGCCGGGCACAGGCCCGTTTCCGGATTATCCAAGTGCCACCCCTTCAGGCATGGCTTTGCCTGGCAAACAGACTAGTGAGCCGTTGACAACGGACGAAATCGGCCAGATCGTAAAGGCATTTGCTGATGCGGCAGGCAATGCCAAACGTATCGGTTTTGACGCTATCGAGATTCACGGCGCGCATGGCTACCTTGTTGATAACTTCCTTTGGGAAGGATTGAACCAGCGCGAAGACAAGTATGGTGGTTCACGAGCAAAACGCAGCCAGTTTGCAGTGGAGATTGTCCAGGCCATCCGCGCACAGGTGGGCGAGGAATTCCCGATTATCTTCCGTTTCTCGCAATGGAAACAACAGGACTACAACGCACGGCTGGCCAACACGCCCGAAGAGTTGTTGGAAATTCTGCAGCCTATCTCAGAGGCTGGGGTGGATATCTTTCATTGCAGTACACGCCGGTTCTGGGAGCCTGAGTTTGCGGGATCCGATCTCAATCTTGCGGGCTGGACACGCAAGTTGCTGAATAAACCGACAATTACGGTTGGTAGTGTCAGCCTTAACGAAGAGTTTATTGCAACCTTCATGGGTGGCGAAGCTAAAGGCGTAGACATTAGCGAATTGCTCACACGTCTGGATGCCAACGAGTTCGACCTTGTTGCTGTGGGTCGTGCTCTGATTGCCAACCCGGACTGGGTGCAGTTGATGCAGTCAGGAAGGCATGACGAACTCAAAACCTATGATCGAGCGATTCTGGCAGAGCTGATCTGATTCGTGATCATCAACGTGCCCGTATCAGCCAGGTCTGATGAATGCGGGTGTTGCGCTCAAAGTCTTTATCCAGACTTTGGGCGCTGTAGTCCTGAACATCAAATTGCTCTGCCACCTGATCATCCATTTTGAAGCGGCGCATGTTGTTGGAGAAAATCAGCAGGCCACCGGTATTCAGTCTCTTCATACACAGGTCGATGAGCACTGAGTGATCACGCTGAATGTCCAACACATTATCGGTACTTTTTGAGTTTGAGAATGTGGGAGGATCAAGGAAAATCAGGTCGAACTTATCACGGTACTTTAGCAAGTAGGTGATGCAGTCCAGTTCCACCAGTTCATTCTGGTAAAGATCCAGACCATTTAGCTCCAGATTTCGGCGTGCCCAGTTGATATAAGTGCGTGACAGATCAACACTGACTGTGTGACGCGCGCCACCGAGAGCTGCCTGCACGGTCACAGACCCCGTGTAACAGAACAGGTTCAAAACATCCTTGCCATGCGCTATTTCATTCACGTAACGACGCATAGGCCGGTGATCAAGAAATAGCCCGGTATCCAGATACTTTTCCAGATTCACGATCAGGCGCGCATCGCCTTCATTTACGATGATGTCTTCGCCATCGCGCTCTGTGGGTTGATACTGTTGTTTGCCTTTCTGACGCTCGCGCACTTTGATCGCGACCTTGTCTCCGGGCAACTCCATCACATTCTGTACGGCGACCACAGCCTGTTTGCGCCGCTGCGCGGCATCGTCTTCACTGATGGATGCCGGCGCTTTGTATTCCTGCATATGCACACGAATCACTTGCTTTTCATCTTTGTACAGATCAATGGCAAATGAATACTCGGGCATGTCGGCGTCGTACAGGCGATAACATTGGATGCCTTTTTGCTGTGCCCAGCGCCCGATGTGCTTGAGATTTTTGCGAAGGCGGTTGGCAAGCATGACGCCGCCTTCATCCAGAGCTGCTTCGGTCATGGATTTAATGGTGACCGGCCCGGTGGCCTGACGCTGGTAAATGCTGTCCTCATTGACATGGAACATCAGCAGCTTGGCCGGTAACGCGCCGTTAAAAAGCGCGTATTGACGGTGGCTGTGCATGCCAATGAGCTTTCCCCATTCCGGGCGTGCGGTGAACACCGCGGCTTCAGCGCCCACGGCATGAGTGCGGATAAGCTTCCCCAGTTCTTGATAGAGCTGCATGACCTCGGTGTCTTCACCCAGCCGCTCTGCATAAGGCGGGTTAGTCAGCAGCAGATCAGGTTTGCGCGCTGGTTTGGCCTCCGTCAGCAGACATGAATCAAATTCAATAAAATCCCAAACGCCGGCGCGTTCAGCGTTTCGTCGTGCCATTCCCAGGGCGCGCAGATCTTGGTCACTGCCCAGGGCTTGGCCATTCCAGCCTTTGGCAAGCTCACGCCGTGCCATGGCTTCAGCGCGCACCTGTTGATAGGCGTCCTGGTCATGATGCGGCCACTGAGACAACGTGCCCTCGCGCAACAGTCCTGGCGCAACATCCATGGCCATTAACACCGCTTCTATCAGAATTGTGCCTGCGCCACACATAGGATCATAAATGACTGCCTGATCCTGCGTCATAATGCGAGGCCATCCGGCGCGCATCAGCAAGGCGGCTGCCAGTGTTTCTTTCATCGGCGCTTCGCCCTGTTCAAGACGGTAGCCGCGACGGTGCAGGCTTTCGGTCATCAGTTCAATGCCAAGCGTGACACGGTTGCGTTTGATCACCGCGTGAATTCGCAGATCGGGTTCCTGCTTGGACACATCCGGCCGTGGCAGACCCTGTGCGCGGAACTGATCGACAATGGCATCCTTGATGCGTTGGGCAATAAATTGCGTGTGGCGCAGCTGATCGGTGGTGCCGGCGGCGCTGATCGCAAAGCTGCTGTCGCTGTCCATGTGCTCAAGCCAGTTGATGCTGTTGGCCACGTCGTATAGTGAGTCGGCGTCGCTGACCGCACGTTCTTGCAAAATGAGAATGATACGGTTGGCAACCCGCAGATGCATGAGGGCCCGATAAGCCGTCAACAATCTGCCCTTGAAATAGACACCTGCAACGGTTTGTCTCAACTCGTCAGCGCCACACATACGGAGCTCATCTTCCAGCAGGGACTCAAGGCTTTTGGCGCAGCTGGCAAAAAAATGCAGCGATTGATGGGTGTCGGACATAAATGAGCAGGTTTCCTGATTCAGACTAGGTGTTTTCAACAGGCGTGCATGATAATACGAATCCGGCCTCAATGCCTGCCGGGATTGCTGGCGGGTTTGCCGACAATAAAAATCGGAAAACTTTGTCATGCCGCTGAGTCAGCCCACTGAGTCAGACCTTATCGCCAAAGAATCAAGAGACGCTTTATGCTCAGTTATCGTCATGCGTACCACGCCGGCAATCATGCAGATGTGCTTAAACATCTGGTGCTTCTGGCATTACTGCAGCAGTTAAGGTCAAAGGAGAAACCCTTTGTGGTGATTGATACCCATGCTGGCAATGGCTTCTACACACTGGACAGCGCCCAGGCGCGCAAAACACGCGAGGCGGAAAGCGGAGCCTTACCGCTATGGCAACAGCATAAGCAGCACCCATTTGGGCAGCCCCTGTTGCGAGACTATATGAATCTGATTGCCGGCTTTAATCCCTTGTCTGATGCCAAACACCTAGCTGTGTATCCCGGTTCACCGGCAATCATTCAGTCTCAGTTGCGTGAGCAGGACCGTCTGGCGGTTATGGAATTACATAGCAGCGAGATTGAAGCCTTGCGCAGCAATTTTCATTTTGATAGCCGTATTGGTATTCATCATCGTGATGGGTTCGAGGGCGCTATTGCATTAACACCACCCAATCCCCGACGCGGTCTGGTGTTGATTGATCCTGCGTATGAGGATAAGTCTGATTATCAACGAGTGGCCAAAACCGTCAAGGAGATACACCGGCGCTGGGCAACTGGCATGATCGCAGTGTGGTACCCGATGCTGGGTCGCAGCCGGGATCACAGCCCCGCATTGATCCAGCAGCTGAAGTCCTTGCCAGACGTCAGGGTAATGGAGTTGACGGTTGGCAATCAGACTGAGGAATTTGGTATGCATGGTTCTGGTATGATTCTGGTCAATACCCCATGGCAGTTTGGCAAGCTTGTGGATGCCGCCATGAATGAGGTGGCATCGTGTTTAAAGGCCGGTTACCGAGTTAATTTCGGGTAGTGCCTGGGAGAGCGGGGACAATAATGAACATCAGATTTTTAACGTTATCGATAGCTTTGCTGATGACGCCCGCCGTTGCGCAGCCGCCGCTGGATGCGACCATGTATTCCGGTAACCATCTTACGCTTGGTGAACTGTTGTCAGCTGAGCTGCTGACAAGTCATCCGCAAATGAGTGACGGCTCTCATGCTGATTGTTTTCATCTGGATACGGTGCCAGGTAAAGAGTATGCCGTCACGCTACGGTCAAGTGTGTTTGACAGTTATCTGATGTTAGGCGCTGGCCCTTGTGCTGATGTGATGCTGGAGCTTGAAAGTGATGACTTCGAAGAAACATCGCTGGACGCCCGTATTACCTTCACGGCCGCCCAGAGTCTGTACTCGATTTTTGTAAACAGTTATGACGCCGGCTTTACCGGGGCCTACACGCTGCTGGCAGAAGAAGTGGTGCTGTCTGCTGAGGCAAATCCCACAGCAGACGCAGTTCCGGCAGAGTGAATGTTTCGTATCTGAGTGTCTTGCCCTCATTCAAGTGAGCTGTCAACGCTTGTTACCCAGCCAGATCACTTCATACAGATCACTGCGTTGATCGCGGGCGTTGGTCACTGACCCTTCGTGCCGGACCTGGACCAGTTTGTCGAGATCCAGGTCCGCGACCAGCGCCATTTCGGTATTGGGCGTACTCTCTGCAATGACCGCATCATGCGGAAACGCAAAATCGGAGGGTGAGTACACGGCAGACTGGGCGTACTGAATGTCCACGTTATGCACTTGCGGCAAATTGCCAACGCTTCCCGCGATACACACATAGCATTCATTTTCGATCGCTCTGGCTTGGGCGCAGCGTTGTACACGCAGAAAGCCATTTTTGGTATCTGTCCAGAATGGCACAAACAAAATGTCCATGCCTTGTTTTGCCAACAGCCGTGATAACTCAGGAAACTCGACGTCATAACAGATCAGAATGCCGATGCGGCCTGCATCGGTGTCAAATACTTGCAGTCGATCGCCGCCATCAATCACCCAATCGCGCCGTTCATGTGGCGTAATATGCAGCTTGGCCTGTGAGTCCACGGTGCCATCGCGTCGGCAAAGATAGGCTTTGTTATAGAGGTTGTCGCCCTCCATAACCGGGATACTGCCAGCGATGATGTTGATGTTGTAGGTGATGGCAAGCTCTGAGAGAGCCTCGATAGATCGCGCTGCAAAGGTTGACAGAAAACGGATGGCCTCAAACTGATTGCTCTGGTCACCCAGACCCATCAGTGGCGCGTTAAAAAATTCAGGGAACAACACAAAATCCGACTCATAGTCAGCCATCGTGTCAACAAAGTACTCCACCTGCGATAACCACTCTTCGAAGGACTGGGTCAGTCGCATTTGCCACTGCATCACACCAACCCGTACCACGGTTTTACGTCGTTGACTGGGATCGAGCGTTTCCGGTTCATACAGAATATTGTTCCATTCCAGCAGCGTTGCATAACCCTGTGACTTTGCATCCTGGGGGTTATAGTCCTTCAGAAGGCGTTTTACTTCAAAGTCATTGGCCAGCTGAAAACTCAGGATAGGGTCATGTACTTCTTTATGGTCAACCGCTTCGATGTATGCTCTGGGAGAATACTCCTCAGCATGCAAGTGATAGTTTGTGATGCGACCGCCAGCGAGTATGGCACGCAGATTCATGTCACGGCATAGATCCTTGCGGGCATCGTACAAACGACGTCCTAGCCGCAGGTCGCGATATTCTGGGTCAACAAACAGATCCATG
This sequence comes from Rhodoferax sp. OV413, assembly GCA_943330915.2. Classification (GTDB taxonomy): domain Bacteria; phylum Pseudomonadota; class Gammaproteobacteria; order Pseudomonadales; family Pseudohongiellaceae; genus Pseudohongiella. Next base: position 31,828 of record CALQJO020000021.1, read on the forward strand.
CCATATAGTGCATCTCCCTCTGCGTTATGCTTGATTTGTTCGCGGCGGCCGATGAGATCTTCGTAGGTGTGCTGTCGACTGAAACGGTCATAGTCACAACGGATTGTCAGCGCAGCAGCCACCAGATTGCCAAAGTCTTCAATGACAATCTGGCCTTCAGGGAAGTCGTTAATCAATCGTTCAATAGAGCCCTCCGGCCATGCGCCGCCTATGTCCGGATAGACCGCTTCCATCAGTCTGGCGAGTTGCGGGTAGTCGGTTAATGTGAGGTTTCTGAGTTTCAGGTGTACATCTGAGGGGGTATCGGGGCTCATTGACGGCATCCTTGTTCGGGCGAGTTGTACAAGGTATCAAATAAGGTTTCTGCCAGCTACCGCGTGTTGGATGGAGTACCCGCGATTATGGACTTGCTGCAGGCTCTGGAGTATGCTCTGAGGCCCTTCCAGTTGGATGATATTCCAACATTCCGTGATTAAAAATCATTCTTTAAGGTGGAATCGATTTTGATCGACAGGGAGTGGACGGGAAGATTCTGCAGATACAGGAATGCTATTAAAAAGAAAACTACAAAGTCTGAAGCTGTTTTCCGGCTTGATGAGGAGAGTGCAAGTGAAGATTAAAAGTAAACGTTTGGCTGGCATGTTTGTCAGCAAGCCTGCGCTAACCGGCCTGATTTCCATGGCTGCCGGTGTTGCGCTGGCCGCTCCTGTGCTGGTCTACGCACAGCAGGAAGGTGAGAGCATCGAGTGGCTGACGCTGGGTTCCGATTACGCTCACACCCGTTACATCCCTGCATCGCAGATCACTCCCGAAAATTTTGAATCCCTGCAGACTGCTTGGACCTGGGATGGCGCAAGCTTCCAGGCTACCAGCGGTCGCTCAACGCCCAGCTATATTGATGGCATTCTCTACACTGTTGCCGGTGACCGTCGCCACGTTGTGGCAATCGATCCGGAAACAGGTGAGACCCTCTGGTCGTACCGCGAGCCACATACCTTCCGTCACGAATACTCCATGCGCAAGGACTACGGCAAGGGTGTAGGTTATGCGCAAGTTGACGGTAAAGGCGTTATCTACATCATCAGCCCAGGCTTTTTCCTGACAGCACTGGACGCCAAGACTGGCGCGCCACTGGAAGGTTTTGGTCACGAAATCGGTGTTGAAGGTTTCCCTGAGACCGGCGTCGTGGATCTGCAGAAGATTCTTGCAGAGCAAAATGGATATGAGTTTGACCCTTACTACGGCATTCCACTGGAATCCGGCTACATCACTGCATCATCACCGCCGATTGTGGTTAATGGCGTGGTAATTGTGGGTAACTCTGCTGAACAGGGCTATAACCAGACCCGTTACGAAAACATCCCCGGTGACATTTTGGCATTTGATGCCAAAACCGGCGAGCACGAGTGGACATTCAACATCATCCCCAAGGCCGGAGAGTTTGGCGCAGACACCTGGTTTGATGCGGACGGTACACCGATCGAAGATCCGCACTCCTTTACCGGTGAAGTGTCTTCATGGGCACCGATCGCAGCTGATCCTGAGTTGAACATGGTCTATATCCCGACTAACCCGCCAACCATTGACTTCTATCGCGGTCACATGACCGGTGATGGCCTGTTTGGTACCAGCCTAATCGCACTGGATGTTGCAACGGGTGAGCGCAAGTGGCACTTCCAGATGGTTCGCAAAGATGTCTGGAACTATGACACGCCAACGGCACCCGTGCTGCTGGATGTGATGCACAATGGTCAACCGGTCAAAGCGGTTGCCCAGGTGACCAAGCAGGCGTTCACGTATGTGTTTAACCGTGAAACCGGTGAGCCATTGTGGCCCATCGAGTACCGCGATGTGCCTCAGTCAACTATGCCCGGTGAGGTATTGGCTGCTCAGCAGCCGTTCCCGACCAAGCCAGCGCCATATGATATGCAAGGTCTGACTCACGACGATTTGATCGACTACACGCCTGCGTTGCGAGCAGAGGCAATAGAAGCGATCAAGGACTTCAAGATTGGCCCATTGTTCAATCCGCCATTACACACAGACAACACTGAAGGCTATGTTGCAGCTCTTTGGTGTCCGGGCGACGTTGGTGGTGTAAACATTGACGGTCCTGCTGCGGGTGATCCAACCACCGGTACGCTGTTTGTTGTTTCCCGCAAGGGTTGCACCAACCGTATTATGGCAGCCGCGCAAGAACGTGATGCCCAGCTCGAATTGCCCACAGGTGAAACCTTTGCTCAGTATGCCGCTCTGCGTTCCGCGCTTGTGCGAGGCCCGCAAGGTCTGCCACTGTTCAAGCCGCCCTACAGCCGTCTGACTGCAATCGACTTGAATACCGGTGAGCACAAGTGGTGGATACCCATCGGTGAGACCCCCGATCGCGTCAAAAACCACCCTGCACTTGCGGGTATTGATGTTGGTAACACCGGTACCGGTAATGTTGCTCCAATGACAGTGACTGCAACCATGCTCATGTACTCCAGCGTTTCCAGCGATGGCACGCCGACACTGTTTGCTGTCAACAAAGACACGGGCGAGCAGTTTGGCAAAGTGACAACTCCGGATGTCAGCCGCTACGGCATGATGAACTTCCAGCACGAAGGCAAGCAGTATGTTGTTCTTCAGACTGGCAGCACATTGACTGCGATGGCTCTGCCGGATTGATGCCGATGAAATAGATGACCAGTTGGTCGGTCTGATGAATAAAAACCCGCTTTAGCGAAAGCTCGGCGGGTTTTTTTTTGGGGCTTGAATAACTGTGATCTTGTTAAGGCCGGCACAAAGTGTGTTTGCCGGGTTTAACTCAGTCATGCTCAAGCAAATAAATGCTTTGATGCTAAAATGATATGATGTAGCATATTTTCGTGTTCAACATCATGTGGTCAGGGAAAATCCTATGAAATTCAAAAAAGCACCCCTCGGTCTGGCAATTACGTTTCTGGCAGGAGGCAGTACTCTGTTGCTAAGCAGCACCTCTATGGCGCAAACGGCTAGCCCCGCTCAGTCGGCCCCGCCAGTGACAGAGATCAGAGTCACTGCGCTGGGTATTGATGAAAGCGCTGAACTGATTGTTGCCCCTTTTGATGTGATAGACAGAGATGAGCTGTTAAACCGCGCGGGTACCTTGGGTGATCTGCTCAATGGTTTAACCGGCGTGCACGCTGACAGCTTTGGAGGCGGAGCATCACGACCGGTGATCCGCGGCCAAACTGCGCCCCGAACAAAAATTCTTTCAGATGGCAATTCCATACTGGACGCCTCAGACGTATCTCCCGATCATGCCGTGACAGTTGATACTTTGCTGGCTCAACGTATTGAAGTTTTACGTGGCCCGGCCACCTTGCTCTATGGTGGTGGCGCCATTGGCGGGGTTGTGAACGTGCTGGACGATAAAATCCCGACCTCTATGCCCGAAAAAGGCTATGAGGGTTTTGCCGCGTTACGAGGCAACACGGTGGCAGATGAAAAAGCAGGCGCCATTAGCCTGACCGGCCGCGCCACTGACAATCTGGCGGTGCATTTCGAAAGTTCAATGCGGGATGCCGATGATTATCAGGCTGCTGACTGGGATGAGCCCCAAGTAGACGGTACCTTCGCCGAGAACAACAACACCAGTTTCGGAGCGTCCTGGATAGGTGAGCGCGGTTATTTTGGTATGGCGTATTCATACCGGGCTGACGAGTATGGTATTCCCGGCCATAGTGAAGAATACCTGGGATGCCACCCTGAAGATGATGAGCTGCATTGTGACGACGACCACGACGATCACGATCACGATCACGATCACGATCACGATCATGACCATGAGGAACATGCTGTCCCCTTTGTTGACCTCAACAGCAAGCGCGTTGATATGCGCGGCGAATACATGAACCCATTTGCGGGTATCAATAAAGTAACGTTCCGTGCCAGCAGCACAAACTATGACCACACCGAGCTTGAAGAAGACGAAGTGGGTGCGGTATTTGGCAACAAAGGTTATGAGGCAAGGCTCGAGTTTGATCATGCCTCTGTGATGGGCTGGCAGGGACTGTTTGGTATTCAGGTGTCTGACAGCACCTTTAAAAATGGCGGCGAACACGTCTTTATGCCAACAGTGGATTCGCGCTCAACCGGGCTCTTTGTTGTTGAGCATTTCCAGCTGAACGACGCCTGGCACTTTGAGGCTGGCGCCCGTTATGACAGTCAAAATCATCGCCCGGTGGATGACGATCGCAACCGACCGGCGTTCAGTGATTCGGCGTTTTCCTATTCCGGTGCAGCCATCTGGAATGTCAGTACAGACACCATTCTATCTTTGACCTATGCTCATGCTCAGCGCTTGCCGCATGCTCAGGAACTGTATGCCAGAGGCATACACGTTGCCAGCAATACCTATGAGTGCGGGCTGATTGCCCACCAACTTACCTGCGGTGGCGCAGCGAACAATCAGGACATTTCAAAAGAAACGGCAGACAACTTTGAGCTGGGGCTGCGTAAGGTTGAAGGAGCAATTACCTACAGCCTTAGTCTGTTCCGCAATCAGGTAGATAACTACATTTATGCCCGTACGCTGGATCAATACGAAGACTTCCGTTTGATCAAATACACCCAGCGCGATGCTGAATTTACCGGTTACGAGGCCGAGGTCGGCTACCGCTTTAATGATGTGTTGTCTGCTTCTCTGTTCAGTGACTATGTGCGTGTCGGACTATCATCGGATGACCGCTTGCCACGTATTCCTCCGCGCAGGATTGGAGGACGCGTGGACACTGTTCTGGGCAACGGATACAGCGCTGAGCTGGAGTTCTACCGTGCCGCTAAAGCTGGCCGCGTTGCGAGCTTTGAAACGGCACAGCCCGCTTACGATATGTTGAATCTGAGTGCAAATTACAGCTTCGGCGATACCGGTCGTTACAATGTGTTCCTGCGTGGTGCGAACCTGTTGGATGAAGATGTCAGAAATCAGTCATCCTTTATCGCGGATGTTGTTCCAATGCCCGGCCGCAATGTCAGCGCTGGTTTCAGGCTGGGCTTTTGATTCGGGGAGTGGTCAGGCAAGGCATATTCAACTCTTAGAGTGTGCTTTTTAAGGCCGGTCTTGATGTCCGGCCTTTTTTTGTCTGTCAATTTTACGGCCAAATAATTCGTTGAGCGTGCCTTGGAACTATAGTACGATCAAAATCCGTATTTTTCAGGAGATCCAAGTACCCTCCATGGGCACATTAATCGCTATTATCGTCTTGTCGATAAGTTTGTCATTTATCTGTTCTCTGCTGGAAGCTTCGTTACTTACGCTGACACCGAGTCACATAGTCAAGTACAGGTACAGTAACCCCGATCTGTATGAAAAGCTTCGCAAACTCAAAGACCGTATTGATCAGCCACTGGCGGCGATACTGACTCTCAATACCGTAGCGCACACCTTTGGTGCTGCCGGTGTAGGCGCCCAGGTCGGTGTTGTCTTCGGCGATGGTTATCTGGGTGTAGTCTCCGCGGTGATGACATTCCTGATTCTTGTGCTTTCAGAAATTATCCCCAAAACTCTGGGTGCGCGTCATTGGCAAACTTTGGTACCTATACTCCCAGTGACCCTTAATGGCATGATCTTTATTCTTAAGCCCTTCATCATGTTATCCGACAAAATTACCCACTGGATGGGTGTCGGTACCGCAGATATCGACCTGCGATCAGAAATTAAGGCGTTGACCAATCTGGGTCGCGATACTGATCAGCTTGATGAAGACGAGCGCCGTGTCATTGCTAATATCCTTGACCTGCATGAAGTCAAAATCAAAGACATCATGACGCCGCGGACGGTATGTGAATATCTGACCAGTGGCGTAACAGTTGCCGAAGTGCTTGAAGGTTTGCGAGATACAGCGTTTTCACGGTATCCGGTGCTCGATGAGAGCGAACACCCCCAAGGCATTGTGTTCAGGGCTGAACTGCTAGACGCCGAACCTACCATGCTGATCAACGAGTTGATAAAACGCGTAAAAATAGTCACCGATGATGTCAGTGCTGAATCAGTGATGACATCATTTCTGGCAGAGCACCAGCACATGGCATTGGTATATGACCAGTACGGCACATGGCTGGGACTCGCGACCATGGAAGATGTGTTGGAAACCATTCTCGGGCAACCCATTATGGATGAGACCGATGACATCCCGAACATGCGACGCTTTGCCCGCAAACGCTGGGAAAACCATATGAAGCAGCAAGGCACTACTCGCGGTCAGCAAGCAGCCGCCGACAGCACGGTTGATCGATAGCGCCTGGTTGGCGCTTTCCACTATAATCGGCCGCTGTTAACTCACTTGGCAGTTCTGATTATGAATCCCCACGCTCTACTCGCGACACTCACCCTGAATCCGGTCAACCACATTCAGGGTGAGGTCACGCTTCCCGGATCAAAAAGCCTGTCCAATCGAATCCTGTTGCTGGCAGCGCTGGCGCGGGGCGAAACTCGCATCAGCAATTTGCTGGACAGCGATGATGTCCGGTACATGCTGCAAGCCCTGCGTATGCTAGGTGTGTCCTACCAACTCAGTGCCGACAAAACCGTTTGTGTGGTGCAAGGCAATGCTGGCCCGCTCAACCATGATGGCGTTCTAACACTGTTTCTGGGGAATGCCGGCACCGCAATGCGTCCGCTGACGGCTGCTCTGGCTGCCGGAACCGGTGAGTTTGAGTTGACCGGTGAACCACGCATGTCGGAGCGACCGATTGCCGACCTGGTTGATTCACTCAAGGCCTGCGGTGCCAGTATTGACTACACCGGGCCTCTTGGTTTTCCCCCCTTGCACATTCATGCGGCTGGTTTGCGTGGTGGTCAAGTCAGCATCCGCGGCAATATCTCCAGTCAGTTTCTGACCGCCATGCTGATGGCAGGACCGCTTTGCCGGGACGGTCTGGACATTACGGTGGAAGGCGAACTGGTGTCTAAACCGTACATACACATTACCCTGGATGTCATGAAGCGTTTTGGTGTGGACGTTGAAAATCATCAAGACCAGCGCTTTGTGATTCGTGCCGGTCAGCACTATGTGGCGCCCGGTGACATCATGGTGGAAGGCGATGCCTCGTCCGCGTCCTATTTTCTGGCAGCAGCCGCGATTGCCGGTGGCACGGTGCGTGTGCATGGCACCGGCAAGGCCAGTGTGCAAGGCGATGCCCGATTTGCCGAGGTACTGGAGCAGATGGGGGCCAGCGTTATCTGGGGTGATACCTGGATAGAGGTCAGCAAAGGTGATCTGATCGGGGTCGACGTCGATTTAAATCACATCCCGGATGCAGCGATGACTATTGCCACAACAGCTTTGTTTGCCAAAGGGCCCACCGCCATCCGCAACATTTACAACTGGCGCGTCAAAGAAACCGATCGCTTGTCAGCCATGGCCACGGAACTTCGCAAGGTGGGCGCACACGTGGAGGAGGGCGAAGACTTCATCGTCATCCACCCGCCAGCCTCCGTGTTGCCGGCGGTTATCGATACCTACAACGATCATCGTATGGCTATGTGTTTTTCCTTGGCGGCGTTTGGCGGCAGCCCGATCGTCATCAACGATCCCGGCTGCACTGCAAAAACTTTTCCGGGATATTTCGATCTGTTCAGCAGTTTGACTCGTTAGTCAGAAGCCAGCTATCAAGTCCCGATCATCAGAGGCCGTTGGTGACAACTACCAGAACAATCGACGATGGCCGTTCAAAGCCACAAACAACTCAACAAATCATCGACCAGTTCATGATTGATCAACGGCTTCCGGCTGAGTTTACGAACATGGCCACGGAGTATTTTTTGCCACTGGCAGACCACATTGGCCAGCGCCATTTCCAGCAGCAGCAAACACAGGTGGTGGGCATCAATGGCGCTCAGGGTACCGGCAAATCCACGCTGTCCGGGTTGTTAAAACGCCTGTTACACGCAAAGCAGCTGGAATGCGTGGTGCTGTCGATTGATGATCTTTATCTCACGCGCGCCCAACGCGCTGACCTCGGGCGCGACATCCACCCTTTGCTGCAAACACGCGGGGTACCCGGTACGCATGATCTGGCGTTGGGGCTGTTGCTGCTCGACACACTCAAGGCAGCTGACACTCATTCCCGCATCCACATTCCGCGCTTTGACAAAGCTCAGGATGACAGGCGAGCGCTGGCGGATTGGCAACTGCATGAAGGGCGAGTGGATGTGATTATTCTCGAAGGCTGGTGTGTGGGCGCGCGGCCCGCATCGCTGTCGGGTGCACCCATCAATGCGCTGGAGCAGCAACATGACGCGGATGGCCGCTGGCGTGATTATGTAGAACAACAGTTACAAGCCTATCAGCGCCTGTTCCGGCACATCGATCTGTTGGTCATGCTAAAAGCACCGTCAATGGACAGCGTTATGGAGTGGCGATGGCTGCAGGAGGAAAAGCTGCAGGAGGAACAACAACGGGAGCATTCTCTTCCCGGCGCGCCAGCAGCCATCATGGACAAGGCTGAGCTGCGCAGGTTTATCATGCACTACGAGCGCCTGACGCGCATGATGTGGCAGACATTGCCGCTACACGCTGATGTGGTGTTTGAACTCGATGATGCCCATAACATCGCCGCAGCGAGCTACCGGCACAGCCTCAACGCCACGCTGTAATTAATGCTGATTGCCATGGCGCCATCGCCATATCAGTGCCGCGCCGAGTTCAACAAAAATCAGCACCACCAGCACCTGAACGGCCAGAGTAGAGGCATTGGCGTCTGGCACAAAGCTCACCGCAAAATACCCCACACCGATAAACAAACAGTTCCACAGCAGGATGCCCAGAAACGTAGCCACGCTGAAGGTTTTGGCTTGCGCATGAAATAATCCGGCAATAATCGGTGATATCAGCCGGATGGTCGGGATCAGCTGCATAACAAATGCCAGCGTGCGTTGGTTGGCCCGGAATGACAGCACGGTGCGGTCCACTCTTGCCTGCGACAAACCCACCATGCGCCCGACCCAGTACAAAAAGCGATAACTGCGCTCCTCACTGAGTGACACCGCCAAGCCGTAAAACACCAGACACCCGCTGACACTGCCGGTCACGGTTCCGGCAATGGCCGCCAGCAGCGACCACTCACCATTGCCGGCAGCAATACCAATGGCAACCAGCACACCGTAGGACGGCAGCAGCGGAATAAATCGCTCGGCAAGGCCCAACGCCAGCAGGCCTGCAATGCCATAGGCGGCGATCCATTCAATGATTGTGCCTAAGGGATCCATCGTGGGGCTGTCTCTGCAGTGTTGGGTTTGTGGAAAAATCACATAACCGCGATGCTACCGGATCGTCACTGCGCCATCCAGTGCCGTTAGTTTTTTGACAAATTTCTGGCAAAAAAAAACCCCGCCAAGCGGGGTTTTTTTGAGTGCTGGTACAACGATTAGATGCGGTAGCAGACAATGTATAATGAGTCTGACAGGTAAGGGGGGGTTACAGCCCCTCCGGGCGCGGCTCCATTTAGGCTCGCACGCAAAACCCCTGTGTTGGTTATCCCGTCATCCATCTGAAGGTCGAGAGCAAGAGCTGCTGCACCGGATACACCGTTCATACACAGTTTGGTTCTACCAAGGGGCATACCCATAACAAGACCGTTGGTGATGCCGATTACGCCACCAAAGGGGTTGCCTGGAAGAGCTCCAACACCAACTGCAGTTTCACTGCCAGAGATAAAGCCTGCCCTTCTTAAGTGGTGCCAGAAACCAAGCGACTCAGAGCCCGTTGGGGCGATGTATGTATTTGGCGCAGTGGCATCTATCGCTCCATTTGTGTTTCCAAATTCCTGGACGGTTGCCCAATCTGGGCCGCGCGCGACCAAGGCAGCGAGGTCGCCATCATCGCCAGGCTGTCGAGAGAAAGAGTCCATGTAGGAAAAAGTGGCAGCCGATATGCCTCTGAAGTCATTAATCGCAGCACGCACACGAGAGTTCTCGATCAGTTGCTGACCTTGTAATACACCTCCCAACAGCAATCCAACGATCACCAATACAATTGCAATTTCGATCAGGGTAAAGCCGCGCTGGCCTTTTGCAGCGCCGGATATGTTTTTCATGTTGTGTAGCCTCAGTGAATTAAATTGGGTTGATTTATTTCTTAATCATTCAACACAGGGCTAAGTTTAGGGGGTTTTGGAATCCGCACAAGATGTAGGTTTTTTTTACACCCTACATAGGCATCAGGGCTGAGCCGGCAGTTGAATGATGAACACCAGCGGGCCATCGGCCGGTGCTTCAATGTGAATAGTGCCGCCCCATTGATTGGACAACTGACGCGACTGGAACAAACCAATCCCCCGGCCTTTGCCATGTTCGCTCCAGAAAGGTTCAAACAGGCGTTCCGGGTTAAGGCAGGGCTTTCCATGGAGGTCATATAGACGGATCGTCACAAAACTGATGTCGTCGTCAGCAGCTGAGCTATCAGAAACTGATGTGTATGCGTTGCTCTTGGAAAACTGCCAGTTCACACGCAGTTGTGGCATCTGGCTGGAGCTGCCGGTCTGGATCTGCTGCACGTAGTTGCCCAGCAAATTATCCAGGATGCTCTGAAAGGAATCAGGTGCAATTAATACGTGGCATTCAGGTCCTTGTAATTGCGCGGGTAAGCCATGCAAATCCAATGCATTGTTCATAAATGCCGACAGATGCACAGCGGCCACTTTATTACGCGTGCCCAGTTGCGCTTCACTGCTTTGCACCAACCGTTTCAGTATTTGATCAGCTCGCTCTTGTAAAGCCGGCAAACTGCGCTTGAGAATCTCCAGCAAGCGGGTTTCCTGACCGGGAACAATGGTCGTCAATTGATCCGCCGCCAGGCTGGTAAGTTGCAGCAAATTTTTTATATCGTGCTGTAAAAAAACATTCATGCGAGCTGTCTGCTCAAAGGTGGAGCGCACCGATCCCAGTTTGATCCACAAGTCCATCTGTAGCAGCAGTAAAAACTGTTCTGCCAGTGTGCGGCTAAAATAACTGCGCTCCCAGCCGCGTTTTGGCATAAACAGTTCTACATGAAGACGGACATCACCCACATCAAAATCTTTACTCACAAATACAGGTGAACGGTAACCCTGTGTTTCCCGTATATCGGTGCCAAACCATACCAAGTGCCAGGATATTCCCGTAAATCCACCTGCAGACAGGGCCGGCCAACTGGCGCGTAGAAAATCCGGCAGATCAAACGCATGTGTTTCATTCAGCCGGATCAGTTCGCGTGCGCGTCGACTCTGTTGCCGTGCCTGGTGAAGTAGCCAGGCAACAGCCAGCAGGATGGTGCCGCCAATCACAATCAGATATGTGTAAAGAAAGGCAAGCATAAGGCTCAGGAATCCTGTCGGTTGATGCCAAATTTTTTCAGAAAATAATAGATGCTTTCGCGTTTCAGCCCCAGACGCGCCGCACTTTGGTAGACATTAAAGCCGGTTTCTTTGAGCACTTGTCGCACAAGGCGCTCCTCCGCTTCTTCGCGGACAGCCTTTAAACCGTCGGAGATGCGAGCATTGATCTGCAGGCGCGTCAGTCCTTCTTCAGCCATTTGTGTTTCCTGGCGCTGAAACAGCAAGGCCCGTTTGACGGCACGCAGGATGTCAGCAAAATGAGCGGGTTTAGCGAGAAAATCAAAGGCGCCTTCCCGAATCGCTGCCAAGGCGGAGCTTTCTTCATCCTGCCCGGTCAGCACAATGACTTTGGCTGTGTTGCTGTTCACGAGGATCGCGTTGATCAACGCGATACCCTCTGTGGTGGAATGTTCCTCAGGCGGCAGTCCCAAGTCGATCAGCATGACGCCAATCTCTGGATTGTCTGCCAGACAGCTCATTGCCGCGGCGCGAGAGGCGGCTTCCAGCACTCGCAAACCCTGCATCTCTAGCGAGTCACGCAAGATGGAACGCAGCGCCGCATCATCCTCGACTAATAGCAGGGTAAGCGGCAAGTCTGATACAGCAGGGTGAATGGACGTGTTCATGTTGTCGCTCACGGTAGTCGGCCAGCCATCACTTGGCGGCTTAATAGCACATGAGGAGACAACCAGGTAATGATGTCATCGTAGGTGGCAGGGTTATAGTCACGTGACACAAAGGTGTTGGTATTGGTTAAACGGTATCCGCCCTCGGTGACATTGCCCGCATTGTCGACTTCATCCGCGGAGGTAAACGTTGCCCAGTTAGGTCCCATGGAGATCACCACCGCAGGGACCGTGTCGGCCAGAACGCTGTCCTCAGTTGGGCAGTCGGCGGCATTACAGACGCGCAGCAAGGTTGGACCTGCGACTAAAATTCCAGGCGCTGCAAACAGTGACTGCATGCCCGGTTCCGAGGTAAAAGCGGGAATTCCCCCTGGCGCCAGCGCGGAAACCGAATAGCGCAGCGGGTTCATCCACGGATCCAACAGCAAACCATCGGCGTTTACCCGGCCCTGCAATCCCAGTGTTACCGCAGGCACAAAGCCGTGCCCGCCATTAAAGTTGCAGACGCCAGTGTTGATGTCGACAACATCCTCTTCGCCGTTGCTGGTATCGGAAGCGGGACAGGGCAGGCGCCCGAGGACCTGGGCAAAACCATAGAGCGCCTCTTCCACACGATTGATCAGCGCGCGTGCCTCACTGCGCCGGGTGTTCTCAGTGCTTTGTCCGATGGCGGTGATCAGCCCGCCCAGTACCAGACCCAGAATTGCCAAAACCATGGCAATTTCGATCAGCGTAAAGCCGGCGTCGCGATATATCGTTTTGTTTGACAGGTGTTTCATGGGTGCCCCTCGCAACTGGCCTTGTCACGCTCAATATCGGGTCGCTCAAAGCTGACTGTATAAGTGATTGCGCAACCGGTAAAGCTGATGTCAGCGCGGTTCTTGTTTTCTTCAGGCAATTCGTAATTGATCACTGTGTCCCAGTGGTTCTCTGCAAACCAGGCAGGTAGCGCAGCGGCTGCGAGTGCTTCACGGAAAAAATCTTCATCCTCGGGCAGCGTATTGCCATGTTTAATGTAGTAGGTGGTGAGTACGCCACGCACGAGTTCTACCACCTGCGCGGTCACCAGCGTCATGACTTCATGCCGGTAAATTGGTAGTACGCGGTCATTAAAGGTTGATGGGTTGGCTGCCCGGTTGCTGACAAAGTTTGTCCCGCGGGCATTGGCATTTTCGAGATAATTGGCGGGCGAACTATCCCCGCCACTTTTACCGTTGAGTAAGTTACCCGGCGCAATCAACACGGCAACAATATCGGCCTGTCGGTCCAGCCTCAGCATACCCGGGGTAGAGCTATTCAATACCGCGGATGAGCCTTGCACATAATCCGGGCTGACGGCAAACCAGAAGCGCTGATCATTTGCCATTCCGTGGTCGCTGAACATAAACGAGGTGCCCGACTCTGTGTTGATGCGCCGGGGCAATCTGCCCGGCACATTGCTGTTATAACAAGGGAAATCGGGTAATCCTTGTGCATCATTATTGGTGTCCGGGCACGGAAAGCGCCCGGGAGGATTGTCGGGAAAGAGCTCTGCATACGCCATCGCAAAGGCCAGTAATGTTTGTTTGGCCTCCACCATTTCCCGCTGCGCGTTATTGGCAACAGTCAGGTCAACATTTGTATTATTGACAGCGCTCAGGAACACCGCTGCCGAACTTGTAAAAAGCACAAGAACAATCAATAACAAAGCAACCCCGTCCTGCCGCTGGGGGAGTCTGCCACGCATTATTGTGTGATCTCCTGAATTGTGTTCAGCATCTGTGAAATTGTGGAGATGTTCTCCTGCACATCGCTGACTACCCCATCGACTACCCCATCGCCCGGCAGCAGACTTGATGCCGGCTGGACCAGTGCTGCAATCGCCTCGGGTAGCTGATAAGGCTCATAAACAGTTTCCGTGGCAAAGTGCAGCACTTG
>CALQJO020000022.1 GCA_943330915.2 Rhodoferax sp. OV413
TTACTAGACACAGAAGATGTTGAGGAACTTGAGGCTTCTGCCAGATCGTATCAGGATGAAGCAGGTCTGCATGTGCACTCCATGTTCCTGCATAAAGTTGATGAGCGACATCGCAATACCAGTGTCGCGTTCACCCTCTCCGATACACAATTGATTACCTTGCGGGAGCGCGAAATTCCTGCCTTCAGATTGCTGCGAATGCAGGCCCGACGTCAGCGCGGTCTGGTGGAGGATCCTGTTGCAATCCTGTTGGCATTGTTTGAGATAAAGATTGACGATCTTGCAGACACCCTTGAAGAGGTTTACACGCAACTTGAAGAGACCAGCAATCTGGTGCTGGAAGACAACGAGAGCCCAATTGAGGATGCACTGGATGAACTGGCCCGTCAGGAAGACACCAATGGCAAGGTGCGGCTTTGTTTGATGGATACACAACGGGCGCTGAGTTTCTTGTTGCGCCGTGGAAAAATGTCGGCCATCCATGCGGAAACTGCAAGGGAATTACTGCGCGATATTGACTCTCTGTTACCCCATAACAGTTTTGTTTTCGACAAGATCAACTTTTTGATGGATGCCGCTCAGGGATTTATCAGCATCAAGCAAAGTCAGATCATCAAGACGTTTTCAATTGCGGCGGTTGTTTTTCTGCCGCCCACAGTTATTGCCAGCATCTACGGCATGAATTTTGGTCTGATGCCCGAATTACAATGGCAGTTCGGTTATCCGTTTGCGCTTGTGCTGATGTTCCTGTCTGGTGTTGCGCCTTATGTGTTTTTCAAGCTCAAAGGCTGGCTCTGATTGTAATAATCTGATGACTGCCAGCCTTTGTTGCTGTGCAATTCGACGCCTTTAATATCAACAAGAGGCTGCTTTATGTTTAACACGCTTCAGGCTTTGATAAACCGCTCTGTCGATATCAGACAAGGCGAAGGAGCGCCGTTATTCCTGTCAGGACTCTACTATTTTTTGCTGCTGTGTGCCTATTACATTATCAGACCCATACGTGATGACATGGGCGCAGAGGGCGGCGTCGAGAATCTGGCATGGCTGTTTACCGGCACCCTTGTTGGCATGATGATCCTGCACCCGATTTATTCCGCAATAGTCAGTCGTATGCCCCGTCGCCAGTTCATAGCCGTTGTATATCGTTTTTTTATAGTTCAACTGCTGATGTTTTACGCCTTGTTTCAGGTTTTAGAGGGTGTCAGCGAAGTGTGGGCTGGACGGGTATTTTTTATCTGGACCAGCGTATTCAACCTGTTTGTTATTTCAGTTTTCTGGTCACTGGTGAATGATGTTTTTCGTCCTTCGCAGAGTAAACGTTTGTTCGGTGTCATTGCAGTAGGCGGCACTGCCGGTGCGCTGACTGGTTCTGCTATCACCTCATTTCTGGCCGCGGGACTGGGCGCTATTACTTTGCTGTTGGTATCGGCTTTATTGTTGGAAGTTGCCGCCAGGGTATCACGATACCTTAGCGACGTTGAACAGACTCTGGCGATGACAGCAATTGCTGATGAGGCTCTGAAAAAAGACTCGGACATCAGAGATCTTGAAGTTCCGGACGCATCGATCGTTACAGATCAGGTCCGCGCCAAACAGACTGAAGTCATCGGTGGCGGGGTTTTTGATGGTGTCCGTCATGTCATGAGTTCCCCTTATTTGTTGGGTATCGCGGCACTGATGCTTTTTTTCACAGTGGTTTCGACCTACCTGTATTTTATGCAGATCGCAATCGTCACTGAGGCTATCGGAGAACATCGCGATGCTCGCACACAACTGTTTGCTAACCGTGATTTGATCGTAAATGCCATTACCCTGATTGTTCAAATGTTTCTGACAGGCCGTATTTTGCGTTGGCTGGGGATGGGTGTCAGTCTCGCCCTGCTCCCAGTAATCAGTTTTGTAGGCTTTGGACTGTTGGCGGTGGCGCCAGTATTGATGGTAGTCATCGGGTTCGATGTGCTGCGCAGGGCGGCCAATTTTGCGATTCAGCGCCCGGCACGCGAGTCCTTGTACACGGTGGTGTCACGAACTGACAAATACAAAGCCAAAAACTTCAATGACACGTTTGTGTATCGGGTAGGCGATCAGCTGGGAGCCTGGTCATACACGGCCATGATGTACTTTGGTCTCGGGTTAACTGGTCTTGCATTGACTATGCTGCCACTCTCTTTGATCTGGATGTTTCTGGCCCTATGGCTGGGAAAACGATATAAACAGATCAACAATTCAGCCGCACAACAATAACTCGGTGCTAAACCGGGGGCCTATCAGTAACGACTCCGCTCAGTTAAAAATCAATGACGCCAATCAGTGTGATGCTGTTGCGGCTACGGTCATCATTCACATGTTGGAATCGGTCAACAAGCACCTGGACGCGCTTTCCGCGTGCGATTTGACGGACCAGCGCTGCACTGTAAACAAGTGAACTGCGATCATTGATCGGAAACGCCATATTGGTTTCGATTTCATAGTCCAGCCCCACTTCACCAAACACACTCCACAGGCCATCTGCTGTGATGTTCTGTGTGTAGTTAAGCCCTGTACGCACAAGCGACAAATGCTCAGTCCTGCCAAAAGGTTCTGTTGTGGCCTGCCCCCGGCTATCAATACCGGGTTTGTAATAATTCTGAATGACCTGTAGTCCATTACTCCAACGCAGCGCGCCACCCTCGGGTAACCAGGGGAGTTGCTCAGACGTGATGCGTGCCATCAGCCCCGCCTGCAGATACTGCCGGGTATAACGGGTATCACGCGTAATGTTCAGTCGTCCAGCCGGTGTTTGGACATTGACGTCACTGTCGCCCTTGTAAACAAGATAGTCATAACGTACGCCAACCGCCCAGGTGGAGTTGATTACCAGTCCCGCATCAAAGCGCGGTCCAAAAGTCTGTCCCCGCGATCTGCCGTCGGCATAAAGGACATCCGAACTGCTCTCCTCCGCTGATAACCCCAGACCCAGATAAGAACCGCTAGTTGGTGCGTATAACAAACCCAGATCCAGTCTGTCACTGCGGCTGCGAATCAGGTTTTCTTCTTCTCGTCCGGCCAAACGCGCCATTACTCTGAAATATAGCGGCCTTTCCATCGCGGGAGCTATGGGTATCAAGGAATCATTCTGTGCTGCCCAGCTGTCAGTACGTGAGCGAATATCAGAGGCTGCTGGCGGGTTTGGGCGCCCTTGTTGCAACTGCCAGACCCGGTTGGCTGTCTGATAACTGACAACACGATTAATCACTTCGCCCATATCACCACCGGCAGAATAAAATCTGCGCAGTGTTGATTCGCCCATAGTACCGGCCCATTGCCCTCGTACCTGAGGCGTTGCTGACCATGAGTACTCGGGCATGCCGAAACTGAAAGTAGCTGTTAATGCCACTGCGGCTGCAATAGATTTTTTGCTACCAATTAACGTCACCATCAAATGGCCCTCAGAGTTTACGCAGCACCAGACTGCCAATTGAATACCCTGCTCCAAATGAACACAGCATTCCAATATCTCCGGCCTTCATATCTTTGTGGTGCAAGCTGAAGGCGATAATCGACCCCGCAGAAGCTGTGTTCGCGTATCTATCCAATACAATCGGCGCTTGGTCTTGATCAGGAACGTGCCCTAGTAATTTTTTTGAGATTAAATGATTCATGTTGATGTTGGCCTGGTGCAACCACCAGCGTCTGACATCCTGTGGCGTTTTTCCATGCAAGGCGAGGTGGTTTAACAAATGCTCTGCAGCCATCGGACAGACTTCTTTAAAAACTGAACGTCCTTCCTGGTGGAAAAGTTTGTCTGGTCCAAACGGATCAGAGTCAAAGGCGCGAGACATGTATCCAAAGCCTGAGCGGATATTATTGGAGTACAGCGTCTTTGCTTGTGTACCCAGAATTTCAAATTGTTGATCGCTGGTCGCCGTGCTGAGTGACTCAACAATAATCGCAGTCGCAACATCTCCAAAAATAAAGTGGCTGTCACGGTCGGTATAATTGATCTGAGGCGAGACTAATTCAGGGTTGATAACCAGCACCGCCCGAGCGCTGCCAGTACTGACCATTTCCCATGCGCGCTGCAATGCAAACGTGGCGGCAGAGCATGCAACCAGCATGTCAAAACCAAATCCATCAATGCCCAGTGCTTCCTGGACTTCAATGGCGATTGCCGGATATGCCCGCTCGGTATAGGCACAACTCACAATGACTGCGTCAATATCTTCTGCGCTTTTTCCTGCAGCCTGCATTGCACTGCGAGCTGCGTAAAGCGCAATTTCCGCCTGATGGCTCAATTCCTGTTCTTTGCGCTCAGGAATCAGCGGGCGCATACGGTTTACATCGCAAATGCCCTCTTTAACGTAGACATGGCGCTGTTTTATGCCGCTTGCTTTCTCAATAAATTCAGCGTCGGATTTGCCTACTGCTTTGATCTCGCCTGATTCAATCGCTGCCTGGTGCTCTGTGTTAAATTTATCAGCATAGGCATTTAACGCTGAAACTAACTCTTCATTCGAAATTATATGATCCGGAGTCCACAGGCCAAGCCCGCTAATAACTACCCGACCACTTGCCTGATGCAAGCGCATTGTTATGTACCTTCTCCCTGATTTATAGATCCATCCGGTCTATGTTAGCCGGCTGGCGTATCAACACATCAACGCTGTTATATTCATTGCTGATGTGTTGTGTGCAAATTCATTTACTCAACAATTGCGCCATATGTTAAGGCTTTAAAAACAGCCCGTAGCGGCACCTGTACGTTCATGTGTTGAATCATCACGATACCAACCAGTTCTTCAACAGGATCAACCCAGAAAATTGTGCCGGCAGCGCCACCCCAATAATACTCGCCCGCAGATGTGTTTCCTCCCACCGCTGTCGGATCTTCGACCACTGCGAACCCAAGACCAAAACCTGTGCCGCGAGCCATCCCCGGTAACTCGTCAGGGCTATGTTGACCCGTTGTACCAAATATTCCCCCTAAATGGTTTTGGGTCATGTAATCCAATGTTTTGCGTCCAATAATACGCGTGCCATCCAGCTCTCCGCCGTTAATCAGCATTTGGCTGAAACGCATGTAGTCTTCTGTGGTTGATAACAAGCCGCCACCACCTGACTCGAATGTGCGGCGGTTCACAAAATTGCTGTCAGCTACGCGGTCACTGACTTCAAGCAGTTTTGTTTCGGGGTTAAAAGTATGATTGGTACCAAAGCGCTCTAACTTTTCTGGGGGAACTTGAAAAAATGTGTCTTCCATCTGTAATGGATCAAAAATTCGCTGTTGAAAAAATTCGCCCAGTGTCTGCCCTGACACAGCTTCAACAAGTGCACCTAACACATCGGTTGAAACACTGTAGTGAAAGCGGCTACCTGGTTGAAACTGGAGCGGAATTATCCCGAGTCTTTCGATAAATATTGTGTTGTCCGGGCTGGTCATTACACCGGCGTCTCGGTATTGACGATCCACCAGTGTGTCTCCGAATACCCCGTAAGTCAGGCCAGAGGTATGTGTCATTAACATCTGCACAGTCATGGGGCGCATAGGCGCTACCAGTGCCCCGCCGGGACCTGCAACGCGGACGTTCGTAAAGGCCGGCAGATAACGCTCAACCGGATCAGTCAGCTGAAGCTTGCCTTCTTCATACAGCATCATGACTGCGAGCGTGGTAATGGGTTTGGTCATTGAGTAGATACGGAAAATGCTGTCTTTTTGTATCGGTGTTCCGGACTCTGCGTCGAGAACGCCATACTCTTCGAAGTGGACTATCTCGCCTTTGCGGGCGATCATGCTGACGACGCCTGTCAGTTGGCCTTCGTCTACGTATCGGTTGAGTACCGGCGCTATGCGCTCAAGTCGTTCGGAGGACATACCCACTGATTCTGGTGTTGCGTAAGAAAGATTATCTGCCCATGCCTGTGCTGAGCCTAAGCCAAACACTATCGTCGCTAAAAACACAGAACGCTTGAAAGCTGTTTTCATTGCTGTGGTAACCTCAAAGTACTTACATTGTGTCGATGTCGGGATAATAACCCAGCCCACTTGATATTGTAATACTGCAAAGTGGTGACGCTAAGCGTATGTTTTAAAGAGCAAACCCGGGAATGAACGCATAGTTTTTTTTAGGAGTGATTGTCAGGGTTTGTAGTGACATCTTTCTGCGTTTGGCACAGAATTAAATGGATCTGTCTGATTTTTCAGAAAAAAAAGTTGACTTATGCCGTTTGTGATATAGACTCGCCGGCAAGCCAAAAAACCGGCTATATTTATGTCTGCAATACGAAGCGCCGCAATCAGTCCCTCGTCCTGTATATCATATTTGTAATCGACTTTTTGCTTGACGTCGCCGTAAAACTACTACGACGTGATGGTAACTTTTTAGTAATTTATTTTTTTTAAGGAATGGCAATATGTCAAATACAGTGACCGGTCAGGTTAAATTTTTCAACGAATCAAAAGGTTTTGGTTTCATCCAGCAGGACGGCGGCGCAGATGTATTCGTACACTACAGCGCAATCAAGTCTAGCGGTTTCAAAACCCTGGCTGAAGGTCAGCGCGTAGAATTCACCGTCACCAAAGGCGCTCAAGGCCTGCAGGCGGAAAACGTTGTAGGTCTGTAATCACAACCTGACAACAAAACAAGGCCCCGGCATTTTGAATGCCGGGGCTTTTTTTTGCCTGTATATTTTGTCGGACTAACGCACTTTCTCTAACATTTCTTCTTCAAGGTCTGATCAACTTGAGCAGGAAATCAAACGTACTACCTGAGGCATCATCTTCCTGAGTTCATCAATCAAACCACCGATCATTCATCATCAGGCACGTATCGTCCAGCGACGCCAGAAGGTCCAGCCAAGGTCCGGTTTTGGGTAACTCCCAAAAAAAGAAGTACCTGCCGGCCTGCATTTTTCCGAGATAAAAATCCTCGGCCTTTCCGCTGGCAACTATCATTTGTTCAAGCCATATCCACGCAACAACAATATGGCCTGCCGCCTCCAGATAAACCGTTGCGTTAGCCAGTGTCAGCTGCGGATGTCCGCTGCTGTGTAACTGGCGGGTCACATCGACCAGTTTATAAAGTGCGGCATCCAGCATAGAGGCATACTCAGAAAGATGTGCATCTTTCGCTGCGATAGAGGACGTGTGCAATATGGTTGTCATCAACAGCTCAAGATTGGCTCCGTCATTCATCACCACCTTGCGCGCCAGCAGATCGAGTGCCTGAATACCATGAGTGCCTTCATGAATCGGATTCAGGCGATTGTCTCTGTAGAACTGTTCGACACTGTAGTCACGGGTATAGCCGTAACCACCATGAACCTGTATGGCAAGATTATTTGCTTCAAGACACCACTGTGAAGGCCAGCTCTTGGCCACCGGTGTCAGAATATCCAACAGGTTTGTCAGACGATCGCGTTCTTCATCAAGTGCGTTGCGCTCTTCATCAATCAGGCGCGCGCAGTAAAGATTGAGTGCAAGACCTCCTTCAACATAGGCCTTCTGTGCCAGCAACATGCGTTTGATATCAGCATGTTCAATCAGTGCCACCGGATCCGAGGCCGGATCCTTGCTGGCCGGAAGTCTGCCCTGCTTGCGTTGGCGAGCATACTCCAGAGAGTGCAGGTAACCGGTGTAACCCAAGGCTGCAGCACCCAGTCCCACGCCGATTCTGGCTTCATTCATCATATGGAACATGTATGAAAGGCCCTTGTTTGCTTCCCCCACTAACCAGCCGACCGCGCCAGCCTGACCTGCAGGTTTGAATTTGCCCTCACCAAAATTCAGCAGCGTGTTTGTTGTGCCCCGGTAGCCCATTTTGTGATTAAGACCAGCCAGAACAACATCGTTGTGAGCTGCACTGTTACCCTGTTCGTCCAGCAGATGCCTTGGCACAATAAACAGAGAGATTCCTTTCACTCCGGCTGGAGCACCGGGAATCTTTGCCAACACAAGGTGAACGATGTTTTCGGACAAGGCATGCTCACCCCCCGATATCCACATTTTGTTTCCGAACAAGCGGTAGCTGCCGTCGATCTGCGGTTCAGCACGGGTCTTGATGTCCGCCAGTGACGATCCTGCCTGTGGTTCCGAAAGACACATGGTGCCAAAAAAACGGCCTTGCATCATTGGTAACACCCAGGTGTCTATCTGTTGTTGTGATCCGTAGGCCAGTAGCAGGTTTGCGTTGCCAATCGTCAAAAAAGGATAAGCAGCTGTTCCTACATTGGCAGCAAGAAACCAGGCGAAACATGCCTTTTCAACAAGGGTGGGCAACTGCATGCCACCTATTTCATAGTCCTGCCCGGCTGCGATCAAGCCAGCATGGGAAAACAGATCAAGCGCCTGTTTAACCTCGGGAATCATATGAACGTTCTCACCATCAAACCACGGTTCATTCGCATCATTTTTTTTGTTGTGCGTTGCAAAGTGCAAGGTCGCCATCTGTTCACACAAATTCAGACTGGCATCAAAAGTCTCCTTTGAGTGATCCATATAGCGGGGCATGTCGCACAGTCGCTCTGCATCTAGCCACTCGTACAGCATAAAGTCGATGTCACGGCGATTAAGAATCAGTGAGGTCATTGATGAGTCCTGTTGTTTTCAGTTTGCCTTTACTGACAGAGTCAGCATGGCGATGGTATGGCGAATCAATTGGGAACTATCAGGATACGTGCTCATAGCGGATTTTGGTCCCCTCGTCTGCATGATGACTCCATGAAGAGCGCCTTGCAGATAAAAAGCCGTCTGCAATGGGTCTGGAACCCGTTCCGTGCTGATGCTGCCATCGTGGATGCCATTGGCAAGAGCCTGAACCATTGCGCTGTTTATGCGTTCACGGCAGAACTCCATTGCTAGTGCTTGTGCATCTTCGGTTTCCGGGCCAGGAAATGTGGTTACACTGGTGAGTACATCAAAGTAGTGCGGCTCTTCAACCGAAAAAGCATGATAGGCGTGACCAATACCTTCGATCTGCGTCAGGCCACACTCACATGCGTGCAAGGCATTTTCAAATCTGGCCTGAAGTGATTGACCTGCCCTGAGCATGATGGCGCGCATGATTGCCGCTTTATCTTTGAAATAGACATAGAGCAATGCACGACTCAAGTGCGCTTCACGCGCTATATCATCCATTGTGCTTTGCTCGTAACTCTTCAGAAAAAATATCTTTTCTGCCGCGTCCAGAATTTCTTCGTGACGCTCCAGTTTTTCCATTTCTCGTCTTTTCTTCAGCATCACCTAGCGTGTCCGTTATACGAAATTCAGCGCGTTGATTGTCCCTGATACAGATTTATCAGACCACTACTTATTACATATTGACAATATGTCATTCTCTGACACTATGTCAAAAATTGAGTTTTAACGTCGTCATCCATCACTTCCTATTTGTCATCAGAGAGTTTCCTGTGATTTCCAATGTCAAAAATTCAGCAAGTTGCTTAAACCCGCGCCGCAGAACTTTGCCTCTGGGTGTGCTTCCAAAGTCCATAAATTCCCTGACAGCATGTGCGCTAGCGTTAGCGGTGGTTCTATCCGCCTGCTCCGAATCGGTTGAGGTCGCAGAGGTGGAAGCAGAACAATCCAGTACTGCGATTCCCGTGCGTGTAGCTACCGTGGAACGCCGTTCAGATGATGAGTTGTTACGATTTTCAACGACTTCCCGGGTCAGACAAAGGGCTTCGCTGACATTTCAAGTCGGTGGCGTGATTGAAGCACGCTCTGTTGAAATTGGTGAGCAGGTCAGCGCTGGGCAGACCCTGATGACACTGTACAGCCCTTCCCTGCAACCCGCTGCACAGGCTGCGCAATTCAGGCTGGAGCAACTCCAGGCTGACAAGACCCAGGCGGACAGAGAGCTTGAACGATTAAAGACGCTTTATGAGCGGGGTGTTATCCCCATGCAAGAACTTGAACAACAGGCCACGCGCGCGGAATCTCGGGTCTCTGCTGTTAACAATGCTCGTGCTATTGCAGAGCAAGCCGCGAGTCTGCTTCGCGAGGCACAGCTGATTGCACCGTTCAGTGGTTCGGTTGAGCAGATTTTGCTGGAGCCAGGCGAGTTTGCTCAGCCGGGTCAGGCGGTGCTCCGGATTGCATCCGCGGATCAACTGGAGGCTGAGATCCGCATTCCCGCGCATCTGACAGAATCCTTGATGCCAGGTCAGGAATTGACCGCGTGGCGCAGCTTGGGGGCAACCGACTCCAATGACCCTGCCCTGACCGCCGTCATTCTTGAAATTGGGCAAAGCAGTACAGGTCAGAACAGTCTTTACCCCGTTGTAGTATCGCTACCGCCCCAACAAATCCGCACCGGTGAAGCGCTGGAAATTGGTGTGCCACGACGCCGTGAATCGGCGTTGGTTATTCCAATGTCGGCCGTCATGCGCTCTGCAGATGGTTTAACTGTGTTTCAGAGCATCAATAATCGTGTCACCCGGGTCTCCATCGAAGTTGAGCAATTGCAGGGTGAGTTTGCGGTGATCAAACCCGGCGTTTTGCAAGAAGGTGCGCAGATTGTTTATGCAGGCATTACCCGATTGGCTGATGGTGATCAGATCGAGGTATTGCCATGATCGAATGGGTGTTGAACAAACCAAGGTTAGTGTTTCTGGTGATGTTTATGCTGTGTCTGTCGGGCCTTGCGTCCTTCGGGAACATGGCAAGACAGGAAGATCCACAGTTTCCATCCAGGAATGGTCTGATAACAGTACTTTATCCGGGCGCGACGGCAGAACAGCTTGAACGACTGGTGCTGGAGCCTTTGGAAGACGAAATTTCTCAAGTTGAGGAAGTTAACGAATACAGCGCCATCGCCCGCACCGGTGTTGCGTTGGTCAGTGTAGGGTTAAACGAGGATATCTATGAGTCTGACCCGGCATGGGAACGTGTCAGGCAAGCCATGGACAGAGCTGAGCTTGAGTTTCCTGACGGTATTACAGAGATGTCTCTGGATGATCGGCTGACCGGATTGCCAGCCGTTGTTCTTGCGCTGGCCGGAGATCCATCGGTGGTTGTGCTCAGTGACGCCGCAGAACGACTCAAACGCGGGCTTGCCGGCTTACCGGGTTTGTCCCGTGTTGAAATCGAAGGCGATGCGGATGAACAGATTACCATCGCCTTTAATGATGCTGAGCTTTCGCGTTTGCAGATAACCCCGGGCCATATTGCCAACACATTAACCCAGCGCAATCAGGTAAGACCGGGCGGTTTTATTGTTTTGGATAACAAACGCATCGCGTTGATTGGCAATACCGAGTTTGCAGATATAGACGAGTTACGCAGCACACAGATTCCGATCCCAGCTGGCGGCTCAGTACCGCTGTTAGCGTTTGCAGAGGTTTGGCGGAGCGCAGCGGAACCTGAGCAGCCAGCTATTTGGCAGGATGGTGAACGTGTTGTTGCGGTCAATGTTTACTCACGTGCCAATCAGGTGGATGCGATTCGTTTCGGTGAAGATGTGCGCGCGCGAGTGGCTCAGATAGCGCCTGAGTTTGCGCCGCTTGAAATTCGGGAGCTGTTCTTTCAGCCAGATCAAGTCAGCTCCAGACTGAATGAGCTGCAGGCAAATCTGTTGGTCAGTATGTTAATCATTACTGTGGTGGTCTTCCTGGGCATGGGTTGGCGCATGGGAATTCTGGTGGCCGTTATGTTGCCCGTGGTCTCTCTGATCAGCCTGAGTATCTACGATATGGGGGGCGGGGTCTTGCACCAGATTGCCGTGATCGGACTGGTCATATCACTCGGCATTCTGATCGATAATGCCATCGTGATGGTCGAGAATATTCAAGACAGACTCAATCAGGGCAGTAGTTCTTATGAGGCGATGACGGCGGGAGTCAAAGAACTTGCTGGCCCACTGGGTGCCTCCACCGGGACAACACTGGCTGCCTTTACACCGTTGTTGTTATCAACGGGCGGAACGGCGGATTTTACCCGCGGTATACCCGTCATGATCATGCTGACATTGAGTGTCAGCTATATCTTGTCCATCAGTTTTGCGCCGCTGCTGGCAGCACTGTTTCTAAAACCTGCCCCAGCGCGTCGTGATGTATGGTTTGAAAATAGCGGGCGATTTCTAGCACGATTGAGTGAGCGCTTTCCAAAAATGATCATCGCGGCGGGCCTGGTTATTGTGGTGCTCAGTGCTATGACAATTCGATTTCTGAGCATTCAGTTCTTTCCAAACGCTGACAGACCTCAGGTTGTTGTCGAGATGTTTTTGCCTGAGGGCACTGATCAATCCCACACAACGAGTGTATCTGCCGATTTTGAACAACTGCTTCGTCAGCAGGACAATGTTGTGTCAGTGCACCGCTTTGTAGGTGCTACGGGCCCCGGGTTTTATTACAACCTTCCCAACTCAACACGATCCCCTAATCGGGCGAGGCTGGTGGTCAATCTGCAATCACTGGATCAAACCGGTCCGCTGATGCAGTGGGTTCGTGAACACGCCGCTTCCTCTATGCCAGAGGTTGATATTGTTGCAGGCACCCTTGCCCAAGGCCCTCCGCGAACAGCACCTGTTGAGGTCAGAATACAACATGAAAATGACCAGACCCGTCTGGCGGCCACTGAGCAGATATTTCAATATATCAAAGCGATACCTGGCGCAGTTGATGTGCGCCATGATATGGATCTGGGCACGCCTGTTGTGAGGGTCATCGTCGATGATGCCTCAGCTGCCCGATATGGGCTAACGCGTGCAGACGTCGCCAACACATTATTTGCCCGCAGTTTTGGTTTACCAACCCAGCAGTACCGACAGGAACGTGAGCCAGTACCCATTGTCCTGCGATCAGCGGATGGAACACGCAGTGATCTATCAGCGTTGTTGTCGAGTTATGTCTACAACGCTTCAGGCGACGCAATTCCCTTAAGTCTGGTGGCGCAGGTGGAAGCAGACTGGCAGGCTGCGAGCATTCAGCACCGTAACGGCATGCGGCTGTACAGCGTCACAGCAGGTCTGGATCAGGGCTACAGCTTCAGTCAGATTCTTGATGTGCTTAATGTAAAACTTGACGAGCAGCCCTTGCCGGCTGGTACGCGCATCGAGCTGGGTGGTGATCTGGAAAGTGCTGGTGATGCCAATCAGGCCATTCTGAACACTGCTCCCATCGGTATTTTGTTATTGCTGTTTTTTCTTCTACTGCAGTTCAACTCTTATAGCCGGGTTGGCATTATTCTGCTGACAGTACCGCTTGCGGCGGCCGGCATTTTCCCCGGGTTGGTGTTGAGTGGCTCTCCGTTTGGTTTCCAGCCTTTGCTAGGCATCATTGCGTTGGTGGGTATTGTTGTTAACAACGCAATTGTGTTGCTGGACTTAATAGATACTCGTCTTAAGTCAGGTGTTGATATTCAGACAGCTGTTAACGAGGCCGTGACACGACGTTTCCGCCCTATCGTGTTGACAACTGCAACCACGGTAGCGGGGTTACTGCCGCTGGCGCTGTCGTCATCAACCTTATGGCCGCCCATGGCCTGGGCCATTATCTCCGGACTGTTAGCATCTACCATTCAGACCTTGTTAGTTGTGCCTGCGGTATGCCGTCTGACGCTGGGCAAACCAAAACAGCCGTTATTGGCATCTGGGCAGATTGACTAAAAAAACAGGGTGATCAGCATCCGAAACTGCCAGTTGTGTATGGCTGTTAACGGCTGCTGATCACCCTGTTATTTTTCAACGGACGATCATGGTTTAACGCTGATCGGGTAATTTGTAACCATCAGCTTCCAACTTGGCGCGCACTACTTTTTTGTCCATCTTGCCTGTTGCGGTTAGCGGAATCGCATCAACAAACAACACATCATCTGGTAACTGCCACTTCGCAAACTTGCTCTCGCAGAAACCAATAACGTGTTTAGCGGTAAGTTCTGCCCCTGGTTTTTTTATGACCAGCGCCACCGGACGCTCATCCCACTTCGGGTGCGGGTGCGCAACGACACAGGCCTGCGCCACGCCGGCAAGACCCACGATGTGATTTTCAAGATCAACCGATGAAATCCACTCTCCACCGGATTTGATGAGATCTTTAGAGCGGTCAGTGATGATGACGTAGCCATCAGCATCAATTTTCGCAACATCACCGGTAATCAGCCAGCCATCATGAAATTTGTCTGGCTGCGGATTGTTAAAGTATTCAGAGCATATCCATGGGCCGCGTATCAACAATTCGCCAAACGACTGACCATCGTGTGGAAGCACGTTCCATTTGTCATCAAAGATTTCGATTTCAAGTCCCGGTATTGGCAGACCAGCTTTGGCTTGATTGTGAGCGCGTTCAGCATCGGACATCGACAGGTGTTTGCGTTTGCCCGTGCGACGGCTGATGGTCGCCAGAGGGCTGGTCTCTGTCATACCCCAGCCTTGCACCATCTCTACATTCAACGCATCCCAGTACCATTCGATCAACGATGGGGGCGGTGCAGATCCGCCGCAGGTCAGACGGGTCAAACTCTTGAACTGGTACTTGCCGGGATTGGCTTCCATCAAGCCTTTGACACCCTGCCAGATGGTTGGGACACCCGCCGAAATAGTGATGTCGTAGTCCATTAACATACGCGCCAGGTGGTCGGGCACCATAAAGCGGTGCGGATACACCTGCTTCATGCCCAGCATGGTGGCTACCCACGGCAATCCCCACGCATTGGCGTGGAACATAGGCACTATGCCGAGCAAGGTATCAGTAGCAGACAAGCCCATCACATCAGTCATTGCAATTGAAATGGTGTGCAGGTAGTTCGCGCGGTGGGTATACATCACCCCTTTTGGTTTGCCAGTGGTCCCGCTGGTGTAACACAAGCCCATGGCTGAATTTTCATCAATTTCCGGCCATTGGTAGCGAGTGGGCTTACCAGCAATAAACGCTTCGTAGTCAACTGAGTTTGGCAGACTGGTCGACCAGTTTTCGAACCCGGGCTCAGCGGCCACAATTATTCTTTCAATGCTGGGTATTTTTCCGGCGAGTTTCTCAAACAGCGGCAGTATGTCGGCGTCAACAATGACAACCTTGTCCTGTGCATGATTGATGATGTACTCAAGGTCAACGGGTGATAGTCGGATGTTAAGAGTGTGAACCACTGCCCCCATACAAGCGATTGCATGATAGGCCTCAAGATGTCGTGCGCCATTCCACATGAAGGTAGCAACCCGGTCGCCTATCTTGACGCCTGCCTCGTTCAAAGCATGCGCCAGCTGGTGTGCACGATTACGCGTTTCCAGCATGGTCTGGCTGCGGGCGCCATCGGCCGTCGCAGTCAGTACCTCGACGTCGGGTTGCAGCATGGCCCCCCGATCCATCAGCCTGTGCATCAAAAGGGGCGTCTTTTGCATGGTCATTTATTGTTCTCCTGGCATGGTTCTTCGGGTGATGCCACGCGGCATCAGGCAAGCCACGAAGACTAAACCAGCTCCAGTTGCAGTTCAACAGATTGTGAACCGATTCAACTTCTGAGGTAGCGGATGACGAAGATTTGTGCGGCGCAGTACGATGCAGGAAAAGGAGAGTAAAAAAATACGCGCAGCGGGTTGGCAACGTGCGGTTGGCCCCACACAAGCCTGCTGCGCGTCAAAAGGTTTTAATACCTCACTGGCGGGTATACGTCATTGCAAGAATTTGTTCGCCGGCTTCGTTCCGCTGAACCATTTCGATCTTGGGGCTGGTTGGTCCGAACATCCACTTGACATTGAAGTACACGCGGTTATGGACGGGCGGTAGCGTAATGTACGAGCCGGCAAGATTTGTTGACATGGAAATGCCCACACCATCCCACATACAGGCTGCCACACCACGCGATTCGATTCGCCAGTAGGCTTCAGCAAATTTCGGTACAGGAATATTGATTGAGGATACAGTCAAAACACATTCATCATCCTGATCCGATTTGTATACCCCATCGATCTGAGCGAATGCCGACTGGCCAGCCAGCAACAGACCTGTTGCCAGGCCACCTACTCCAAGAAGTTTTGATAAACGATTTTTTGTAAACATGAATGCCTCGATTGTTATGACCCAACTGCTAGGGCGTTAATCCTTGTCCTGCTGCGGCAATACTAATTCAGCCATTGGGAAAGGCTTTGATTCAGATCAAGGATGCAATCGGACAGAAGGGGGCAATCAGAAGGGGGCAATCAGAGGTGGGCAATCAGAGGTGGGCAATCAGAGGTGGGCAATCAGAGGGAAAACTGCTCGCTGCCAGGAAAAAAAAGGGTCATTCAGAGTTCATCTGAACGACCCTTCTTGATTCGCTTAGCCAGAGATTCAGCGGTCTTACACTTCGGTACGAACCCGCTGGTCCATGTGTGCGATGGCCCAATGGGCGGACAATATCGCGCTTTCCATCCACGCGGATTTTTTGCTGATCTGATCGCCAATCATGTAATGACGGCCACTGGGTTGCTGCAAGGTGTTGTAATGTTGCTCATTCTCGGGCGTTGATGCGCCCCATCGAGCTGAACACCCAAGCATGTGGTTCATGCGATGCCAGGCGATGGTGACACCATGTTCCGCCATGGCTCTGTATTGCGGATGGATTTTTTCACCCTGTGAGAGCATCGATTCAATACGCTCTTCCTGGGTCATACGGGTGAAGTCCATGCCATTGCCATACTCGTACGCCGCGAGCATCACGCCCTTCTGGCGCAACAGGCCGTGGAATGGATACCAGATCTGCCGAATGGGCTGATTGGTCCAGGTGATTCCACCATAGATTTCTTCGTTTTCCCAAAAACGCTCTTTCATCTGGAAGGCGCCTTTGTAAGCGACACCGCGACGGATGACTTTCATGGCAGCCCGGTATTCGGCGGGGAAATTAGCTTCGATTCCCACCATCAGGTGTGAAGGTATACAGTTAAAGACGTAGTCAGCAGTAATCGTATGGCGTTGGCCATTCTGGTCATAGGTCACATCAATACTGTCGCCATGATCATGAACTGCCATGACCATCGCATGGTATTCAATCTTGCCTTCCAGCTGACGAATAAAACCGGCCGTAATCTGGTCCATACCGCCGATAGGTTGCATCAGCATCGGACCGGTTTCACCCTCGTTTTCGGTGAGAACCGCGCGCAGAGCGCCAACACTGGCTTTGAGCAGGTCACGCACTTTGATCATTTCTTTCTGCACAGGCTCATCAATAAACCCGCCTGAAGCCGGTCCATTGCGCATGCTACCGGTATACTTGCCTGCCTGATCCAGGTCTCCGAACATGCGGATAGTGGTCAGCATTTTTTCGGCTTCTGCCTCTGTGAAAGGCTCATCCAGTTCAGCGTTGTTGAAACCTTTAAACATCAGCTCCGCCATAAACCCTTTCAGGTTGGTGCTGATGTCAATATTGCGCATGGGTTTGCCACCGTTCAATTCAGGGTCGTGTACCAGTGCATGTTTATTTTCGTTGATGAAAAATTCGAGGGGAATCTGCAATTCTTTACAGTAATGCAGAAGATTCTTATGCGAACTTGGGATACGAGCTGCGCCGCAATTGAAATACAGGTGTGGCTCATCATCGAATTTGCAGACCTGGGGATTGCCGATTTCATCAATCAGCGTGCCATGACGCACGGTCATGATGCGACCACCACATCGATGTGAGGATTCCAATACTGTGCAGTTATAGCCGGCTTTAGTTAGTTCGTAGGCGGCTGTTAACCCGGATATACCACCACCCAGCACTACAATTCGGCGTTGCTGACCAGCAAGCGGCATCAACGCAGGAACGCTGGCGGCCGAACTGGCCGGGATTAGACCAAGCGCCCCACCGACTCCCAGCACAGCTGCGGTTCCGCCGGTAGCAGCGATCAAATTCATAAATTCACGACGGGTTACTGGTTTTGACACGGACATAATCCTCTGCAATCACTCTTTCGTATAAACCGGCTCTAACTCCCGGACTGCTCATGTAGTGTCATTATCTAACGAGAACCACAAAAAAGTCCTGCCGGAATCATCCCCGAAACCTACTAAAACTGCTAAAACAGGCGATAAACAAGCACCTGCTTGGTGCGCCATGTTCATGTGGGCACCAGCATAGCGCCAAAAAAGTATGCATCCTACCCGCTTACATCATAAAAATTACAAAAAAGCACTGGCCTCTATTTTGCATGCTCGATCATTACCTGAAGCGTCTGAACGGAGCGGTTTGCTGTTGACTGCGTCTGAACAAACCTCAACACGCTTGACCTTTGGCAGTGATTTTGGTTGCATGTCCTCAAACAAGAAGCCAGCAATATGACAAACCAATCAAATATTAAGCTCGACAACAGTCCGGTCACAATTGGTCAATGGATTGTCAGTCCGGCAACCTGCACGATCATCAAAAATGACCGGGAGACCAAGATCACTCCACGCAGCATGGACGTGCTGCTTCTGCTCATCGAAAACGCAGGTACTGTTGTAAGTCCTGCGGATTTTCTGGATACCATCTGGCGCTCGCCCATTGCAACTGACCATGCCGTGCACAAGGCAATTGCTGAATTACGTAGCGCGTTGGAAGACGATGCTCATCACCCTGTGTACATTAAAACAGTCCCCAAACGAGGCTACACGCTGATCGCGGAACTCAGTCGCAGTGTTGTGCGCGGAGATGTAAATGGCGCTTCAGATAAAACGGATGCGATGCAACCTGTTCCGATTGCACAGGCTCCTGACAGTCTCGGCCTAAAACCATTACCGCAATCGTTTTGGCGCCGTGGGCTTCTGGCAGCAGCACTGTCTGCGCTGGTTGTGATCGTTCCGCTGACATGGCGATCACCCGTTAATACGCCTGAGGCCGAAGGGGTGGTAAAGCTGGCGGTACTGCCTTTCGAATCGCGTGATTTTACTGATGAGAATCAAATTCTTGCTGAAGGCATCAGAGACTCGCTGATACATGGGCTCTCCAAAATAGGTCACCTCCAGGTCTTGTCGGCGGCCAACGCTAGTCACATGACACCTGCTGGGACAGCCGCAGAAAGCGCAAACCTTTCTGAAGCGGATCATATTCTGCAAGGCAGTGTAATGATTGCTGACGGTAAGCTGCGTGTCATCGTGCAGATGGCCAGGTCTGGCGATGGATTGAGTGAATATTCCGAACAGTTTGATCTGCCGATGAACGACATATTTGCTGTTCAGGATCAAATCGCCAGTAATGTGGTCAGTGCGCTCAGTATTTATCTGAACGATGCAGAGCGTTCGCAGATGCTGGATTGGGGTACCACCAATCCACTGGCCTACGAGCGATTTTTGCGCGGCGAGTTCTACAACAACCAGTTTAATCCGGCCGACTGGGAGCGCGCCATCAGTGATCATCAGGCGGCGATTGAGCTTGATCCCAATTTTATGAACGCCTATCACGGCCTTGCCACAGCAGCCAACAATCTGGCTGTGTACAGCGGGACTGAAAAAATCAACCAAATGTACGAGCTGGTGCTGGGGGTGCATCGTGAAGTATCCCGCATAGATCCAGACAGCTCTATCCTCGACTCGATTCACGCGATCAAGTTGCGGATGCAGGGCTCCAGTTACATCCAACAGGAAATCCAGCTTCGCGAGCAAATTTTGTCTGGCAACCCGCCTCAATTTGCCATGGCGCACTACGCCTTATTGTTGATTGGTGCGCGCATGTATAAAGAAGCAGCAGAATTTCTGAACCTGACGTCAGAGACCGGGCCCTATGAGATTTCACCAGACGAAGTGTGGAGTTACCGGATTAGTGTACTCACCCCTTCTGACGCTATTCTTGCCCGCAAGAACCAGCTGCAACAGCGACCATATCATGTCGGCTTCCTTGGCTCAGTGGCGGCAAACCTCGCCATGCTGGGTGATTTCAGGCAGGCTCATATTTATCTTAATCAACAGCGTGAAGTGGATATCGAAGGTATTCTCGAGCATTACACCGAGATTACCATGAGTTTTCTGGCAGGTGATATACAGCCGGGATCTGCGCAGTTTTTTGCGGCGCTGCGGGAGCATCCGGATTTTTTTTACAATAACGGCATGTTGTCTTTTATGACCGGGGACATTGAGCGCGGCATCGAATACTGGCAGAACTTGCAACCGGAGCAGTTACGCAGGTTGTTTAATGTGACGCATGACGCTGAAAAATACTTCCCCGACCATGTGCTCGCCTCTGCAGATTATCAGCGGCTGCTTGAAGCCTTAGGTGCTGGCGTGAGTTGGCAACACCGATTGATGGAAGGTGTTATGCAAATGGAAGAGATAACGGGTGTTGCCTTGAGTCGCCAGTCCAGCGAAGCCTATGAACGCGGCGAATTAATGACTCAGAATAACCTCTGGTCCGAGCAGCAGTGGGCCGAATTTAACCATCACAAGACTCAGCGTACCAACC
The DNA here is from genome assembly GCA_943330915.2 of Rhodoferax sp. OV413. Lineage (GTDB taxonomy): Bacteria > Pseudomonadota > Gammaproteobacteria > Pseudomonadales > Pseudohongiellaceae > Pseudohongiella. The sequence goes on from CALQJO020000022.1 coordinate 20,303, forward strand.
AGGCATCAACGCTGAGTGCCAATCGGATTCACTGACAGGTTGCTTTTCACGGCCTCCGCGATGACTTTTGGCCTTAAAAGCGACAATCATGTGCCAGATCAAACCCTTACTATTCTAATCCCGTGCAAACTCGGTTATGCTCGCCTCAGTCATGCATAAACCGGGCATGGTGTAATACAAAAACGAACAGACCTCGCGTATTACCTGACCTTCAGGACTATTTAGTAGGTATTAAGAAGGTTTCAGGGAGGACTTTGACGAGGCCATGTTCACATAATCGGGCTAGCCGTATAGCTGAGATTTTTAGAATACAGATAACAACGGCCAGCTCTTAATCGGTTCATGAACAAGACGCACTTACTACAGTAAAAGGATAAATCAATGAATAGAACTCCAAAACTCTGCACACTCTCGTCAGCACTCGTATTGCTCGGGTCTATGGCGGCAGTTGCTCCGGGTGCATACGCACAACAAGGCGGAGCCGCACCAGAGCTTGAAGAAGTTGTTGTTGTAGGTTCTCGCGCTGCGCCACGTACCGCGCTCGATTCTGCTGCACCAGTCGATGTCTTTTCAGCTCAGGACTTTCAGGATCAGGGTACCTCTGATATCAACGATCTGATGCGTAACCTGGTACCAACGTTCAACGTACAGACTCAGGATATTAACGACGGTTCTTCTCTGGTTCGCCCAACCACCTTACGTGGTCTGCCAGCTGACAACACACTGGTTCTGATCAACGGCAAGCGTCGTCACCGTTCAGCTGTCATCCAATACGGTCGTTCAGGCACTCACTTCCCCGATATTCAGATGATCCCAGCAGTTGCCTTGCAGCAAGTTGAAGTACTGCGAGACGGCGCATCTGCACAGTACGGCTCTGATGCGGTAGCCGGTGTATTCAACTTCCGTCTGAAAGAAAACACTGAAGGTATTTCTCTGGAGTATAAAACCGGACAATACACACGTACCAAAGACGGCACCTTGCAGTATGTGGCTGGTAACGTTGGCCTGCCACTTGGCGCTGATGGTTTTGCCAGTTTGAGCTTTGATGTCACCAACCAGATGAAGAGTGACCGCTCTGTTCAGCGTTTGGATGCACAGGCTATTATCAATGCTGGTAACAGAGCAGTACCTGTTCCCGCTCAGAAACAAGGCCTTCCTGATGTAGAAAACTTTAACCTGTTTATGAACACAGGTATTCAGCTGTCTGCCAACCAAGAGTTGTACTCCTTTGGCGGTTACAGTGAAAAGCGTAACGAGCTTGGATTCTTCTACCGTCCTGCCGAAAACCGCGCTGGCTTGTTCACTTCCGGTGCTAACCAGCTGATTCTGGACACCACGGCGAATGGCACAGGCAACTGCCCGCGCGTTCCACGCAGTGTTTACCCTAATGCAGGTAGCTCGCTGGAAGTACTGCGACAGGTCGGCGCAAACCCCAACTGCTTCAGTTTCCTTGAATGGTACCCGGGCGGATACACACCTGAGTTTGGTGGCGAGATTGTTGATTTTTCTAACGTGACCGGTGTCCGTGGTGAACTGTCTGACGGTACCCGTTATGACGTCAGTATCAACAACGGTTTCTCTGAAGTGGATTTCTTCATCTACAACACCACTAACCCATCCATGGGTCCACAGTCCCCGACCTCATTCAGACCGGGCATGTACACTACGATTGAAAACAACCTCAACGTTGATTTTGTAAAACCCATTGAAGTTGATGGTTTTGCCGGCCCCTTGAGTTTCGCTTACGGTGCAGAGTGGCGCCGTGAAATATTCCAGGTTTCCAACCAGGATGAAGCGGCTTGGAGACCGGGCCCTTATGCACGTCAGGGCGCTAACATCGGTTCCGATGGCTTCCCCGGTTTCGGACCTTCTGCACAGGGTACCTGGGATCGCAAGAACTGGGCGTTTTACGTAGACGTAGAAGCTGACGTGACTGAGAATCTGCTGCTGGGTGCTGCGGTTCGTCACGAAGACTTCTACAACACCTTTGGTGGAACTACTGAAGGTAAACTGTCAGCCCGTTACCGTCTGACTGATACGATGAACATCCGTTCTACGTACAGCACTGGTTTCCGTGCCCCGTCTCCAGGACAGGCCAATATCTCCAACATTCGTACTGGTACGAATGCTGGTATCACAGTCAACTTCGGACAGATTCCACCAACCAACCCGATTGCTGCTGAATTTGGTGGTCTGGAGCTGAAGCCGGAGACAGCAGAGAACTTCTCTATCGGTCTGGCATTGGAAGTGGGTGGAGTTGACCTGACAGTTGACTACTACAACATCAAGATGAAGGATCGTATCCTGAACTCCAGCAACTTTATTCTGACGCCTGCCAAGGCAGCGCAGCTTGAAGCGTCGGGTGTTCTTGGGGCGTCTACAATCGCTGAGTTCTCCTACTACACCAACGACATGAGCACCACTAACGAGGGCGTGGAAATTGTAGCGTCTTACACTCAGGATTGGGGTGACATCGGCCGTACCCAGTTTAACGGATCGTGGGCATACACGGATCAGACGCTTGACAGCTTCACACCTGCACTGCTGAACCGCGCTGCACAGCTTGGCTTGACAGACCAGATCCCAGCTAACCGTGGTAACTTCCGTGCCAACCACCTGATCGGTGACTGGCGCTTCACACTGCAGGCCAACTACTATGATAAATATCTGATGGTGCCGAACACTGCCAACCCAGCTTTTGATTACTGGGCGGAATCAGCGATTATTGGCAGTGGCGAAGTTGCCTATACTTGGAACGACAGCTACACCTTTATCATTGGGGCAGACAACATCGGCAATACCTCACCTGAGCGTATTCGTCCGCAAGATATCGGATCAGGCACTTCCAATGCCTACCTGACGTCTTCAGGTTTCAGCCCGAATGGTCGCTTCCTGTATGGCCGTGTGCAGGTCAGCTTCTGATTTGAGTAAGCACTCTTATTAGCAAGTGTAAGAACAGGAGGGGCGGAATTTATTTCGCCCCTCTTTTTAACTGAAGTGCAAGTTAAGTGAAGTGCAAGTTAAGTTAAGTATTTAAATGCAGTTTTTTCGGTCTACATTAAAGGTTTTTTGTATGAAACAAGCAGGGTTCTGGTTAAATCTGGCGCTGGGTGCCGCTTTGTGTACTACAACACAGGCCGCAACCGTTGACGGCGTGGAAGTCAGTGACCGGTTCTGTCTGACTTGCCATGGCACTGATGGCCAAGGCAATATTGGAATTGATGCCCCGCGCATAGCCGGGATGGAACGCTGGTATTTGCAGCGACAATTGGAAATCTTCAGGGATGGCCTGCGTGGCACGCATCCGGAAGATCTTGTGGGTCAGGAGATGCAGCCGATGGCTGCGATACTCACCGACAACAGTATCCAGGATGTACTGAATTGGGTTGAAACCTGGGAATACAAACCCGCGGAGATTACATTAACGGGTGGCGACACGCAGCGTGGCAAAACGTTGTATCAGTCATGCGCTTCCTGCCATGGCGCCGACGGCGAAGGCAACGAAGTGATGAAAGCACCGGCCCTCAGAGGGCAGAACGACTTTTATCTTGTTAACCAACTGAAGAGTTTTAAAGCAGGCTGGCGTGGTTTTGACCCACGCGATCAGCAGGGAACACAGATGCGCCTGATGGCACAAGCAATACCAGATGATCAGGCCATTACGGATATTGTCAGCTATATCAATACCTTAGGCCGTTGATAACAACTGCCTTTTTCATCAGATCTTTCAAGGAGAAAGCGATGTCCCTATCCCCCGTAAAAAAGGTTATCACCGGCGCAGTTGTGGCGTGTGGTTTTGCGATGGCAGCTGCCAGCGTGAGTGCACAGGATGTGATTATTCATCCTAATGCAGGCACCTTTCCGATCGCCAACGCGGTTGAAGTAGGCCCAGGCGCTACCATTGTTTTCCACAGCGGTGTGACACCGGCTGCGGCTAATCCTGACGCGCAGCGTGGCACTCCCGAGTATTATGGCGATACCAAAACTCAGGCCATCAGTGTGTTTGAGCGCATGCGCGCGGATCTGGAGCGTCACGGCCTGAGCATGGGTGATGTTGTCAAGATGACCGTGTTCCTGGTGGGCGACCCGGCCATGGGCGGCCAGATGGATTTTGATGGTTTTATGGAAGCTTACCGCATGTATTGGGGTACTGCTGAGCAGCCACGACTTCCCGCGCGTTCAACCGTGCAGGTTGCCGGTTTGGTGGGCCCGCTGATGTTTGTTGAAGTGGAAGTCATTACAGCAACAACACGCTAAGCCTTGCTGGCAGAAAGTGGGCGGCCTGCCCTCTTGTGTTCTGTTGTGAAGTAAGAGTTTTACAGCAAAAAAAGGCCCGGTTCAGTGATGAACCGGGCCTTTTTATTTTTAAATTCCCGCCACAATTGCAGCGGGATTTGTCATCAAGATTGTGGTTCCCACTCCACGCTCATATAGAACTGACGTCCCCAGGGTGTGTGCAGCCGGCTGGCGAAACCCGCCAGCATTGGCAGACGCTGTGCTTCGCGGTCAAACAGGTTATTTACACCAACGCTGAGATTGATATTGCTGTCGAGGTAGCTATCAAACAGGTAGCTGTACTGTAGGTTGGTAATTGTCCATGCTCGCACACGTCCATCACTGGGCGCTGGTGTACCGGTTAATGCATTTTGGATAATGGCATCAAAGGCAACACTGTCTTGGTGGTTGTAACTGAGTGATGCGCTATGGTTGTCGCGGAACCATGCCAAACGCGCCTGAGCTTTTAGCTTGGGAACAGGGCCGACGATGCCGGTTCTGTCATTTTGTAAACCAAGCGCGTCCACAATGATTCCCTGACCACCGTCGTACTTATAGTCGGTGTTGTAAGTTGCGCTCAAAGTGGTTGTAAACGTACCGAGATTGCTGGTGTCGATTGAGTACCGAGCCCGTGCATCAAACAAATCTACCCACACACTACTGACGTTTTTAGACTGACTGACGACGCGGTTCACCCGTTGAGTCGCTGACTCACGTGTGACGCGGGCCAACGGTGTACCGCCTGCCGCAATCCAGGCATTCGCCGCGTTACGAGTCGCAGATCCAAGTGCGCTGCTATAAGTTGCACGTGTGGAACCGATTGCTTTTAACATCTCCGTATACTCGATATCGACGATATCCAGGGTTCCCAGGGTACGTATCCTGTCAATGTACTCAATTGACTGATAGTCCATGCTCAAGGAGAAGCTATCCATCGGCTCCCAGGTAAAGCCAACGTTCCATATATCCGATGTTTCTGGCCTCAAGTCCGGGTTACCGGAAGAACAGGTTGCACCACCATTCAGCAGGCCGCCTGTCAGAGGATCTGATCCAAAGAATATTTCGCCACAGTTTTCGTTTGGATCAAATGGGCGTGCACTGGCCGGTGTTGGTGCGAGGAAACTTTCACCAACCGAACCACGTAGAGCCAACGTAGGCAGAACTTCCCAACGCAAGGCGACCTTGGGTGTGGTTGTTGCCAGATCATAAGTCGTGAATCGCTCGTGTCTTATCGCGATCTGGGCATCAACAGTTTCGAACAAAGGCAATTCAAGTTCGAGATAAGCGGCCTGAACGCGGCTGCCATAACGACGGTCTACAGGAACGCTGTCGCGAATACTCGCATTATAATTCTGGCGAATCTCGGACAGAGGATGCGCATTGTCGGAATCGGCAATATCACGCATCTGGTAGCCAACCGCCATTTGTGACATGCCGGCCGGCATTTCGAAAAGGTCACCCGTGGTGTTTAGTTCAAACACCGTCAATTCAGTTTTGCCAGAGCGATATCTGATCGAGGGCGCTATCCAGTCCACAAGAGCTTGTGAGTTGCTGGTGACACCCTGTCGGAAAAACGGCGAACGCGAATCAGCAGAGCCGAACGGGTTAAACCACTCGTTACCCGCGGGACCACCCCTGCCGATCAGCGCTGACTGCAGGTTCGTCATGTGGATAGAATTATTCAAAGTATTTGTGTGAGAGCGTTGGTAACTGAACGATGAATTAGCAGTCCAGCTGCTGCTCAGATCAAACATGGCACCAACTTTGTACCGTTGAATCAATGTATTGCTTGTGTTCAAACGGGCGCCGGTGGTCTTATCAGTGTAGGACGGCAAGGTGCCAGCGTTGGCAAATGGTCGCCACTCAAACGGGACAAGATCTGCAGCAAAAGGGTTCGCCGGGTGGTTGGCAGGTACCACAAGACCATCACGATTATTACTGTTCAGCTGAAAAGACAGTGTGGCATGGCCGTCTTGTTCGCGGTTAGCGAGGGACATCTGTGCATTCAGGCGCACGCCACTGGACAATTCATAGTCAACATTCTGGAAAAAAGTAGACTCTCGTTTGCCTGAGGCCAATGGCCACTGCTGTGAGTAGTTGAAGAAGCAGTTATTACCCGGGCGAACTATTCCGCTGGGGTTATTATTCGCTCCACCAAAATCAGTAGCACCCTGATTAAATGTTCCGCAACTGGGGTCGAGCAGATTGCCTCCCGTCACCGTGCCACCATGCAGTTGACCAGGTACCGGTTTTGCGTTGTTTACGCGGCGATAAACACCTGGGTTACCGGAGGTGGCCCAACCAAATGAAGATCTGAGTAACTTCGGCCGCTCCGGATTCATCAGGGGAGTGGTTTCTGAATGTTCAACTGCCGCCACGTACTCAATGCCATTGCTAAAGGTTTTGCCCCACAATAAGCCCAGACGGCTGTCTTCGAAGTCACCGGGCTGATCGCGCTGATAGTTCATGCGTACGCGCAGACCATCAAAACTCTTAATAGGGATCAGGTTAACTACACCCGCTACTGCGTCGGAGCCGTAAAGAGCGGAACCACCATCGAGCACGACTTCCATGCGTTCGATGGCAATTTCAGGCAGCAGGGTATTAATTGCGGAGTCGACGGAGCGCATGCCATCCATCAGAGTCAGTGTACTGTTTTCTCCCAAGCCACGTAAGTTAAACGTAGTCCCTACGCTGGACTGGGGGCCGGCGCCACCGGCATTAACGCTGTTAACCGTATTGGTATTTTGTGTGTAACTCAGATCCCGGATGTAGTTGCCCATGTTAGGTGCGCCAGCAGCCTTGATATCTGCCTGGCTGACGGTGTCTACCGGGTTATTCTGTGCAAATGCGCTGTTGCGGATGAAAGAGCCCGTAACAACAACTTCTTCCAGTTCTGGTGCTTCCTGCTGTGCAATTGCAACTGCAGGCAACACGAGCGATCCAGCCATACATGTCTGGATAAGGTAACTCAGATAACGCTTTTGTTTTTTGTTGTTCATAACGTAGTCTCTCTCCCCTTGATTTTTGTCCTATAAGTTGCAGCCAAAATAATGGCACAGCCCCCCAGCAGCTTTGTTAAAGATAGCTGGCTCGTGCACGACACCCAAATAGCGTTCAATAAAACTGACGTGATTGCGTTGTAAAAAGCACATTTGAAATCAGATCAATTTCAACAATGCTGTTTTTACATAGCCTATTTAGCAGATTGTGAACAAAGTAAAAAGTGCCAAAACACTGCGATGGCTGACCTTTTTTTGAGTCATAACAAAAAATATAAATTTGCACCATTCAGGTGCGAAAAATTTGCGGAAAAATTGCTCCGCTTAAACAAACTGGATCATTCTGTCCAGAACCTGATCCAGTCTGTTAGCGAGTTGTGTATCAATTGATCTGGCACAGACGAGCGCGGGCCTGAGCGTATTCACGCTTAAGCCGATCGATGTAGACCGATGCCGGTGCAATCTCCTTAATAACACCAATGCCCTGTCCACATCCCCAAATATCGCGCCAGGCTTTTTTGTCGCCACCGCCACCAAAATTCATTTTGCTGGGATCTGACTCGGGCAGTTGGTCAGGGTCCATGCCTGCATTAACGATGCTGCCCTTCAGGTAATTCCCATGAATACCTGTGTAGAAATTGCTGTACACAATATCGTCGGAATTGCTGGCAACAATCATCTTCTTGTAGTCATCAACAGCCCTGGCCTCTTCTGTTGCAATAAATGGTGAGCCAATATAAGCAAAGTCAGCCCCCATGGCCTGTGCCGCGAGAATTGCGCCACCCGTGGCGATGGATCCTGACAGCAACACCGGGCCATCAAACCAGTCTCTGACTTCCTGGATCATCGCAAACGGGCTCTTGACGCTGGCATGACCACCCGCGCCTGCCGCTACACAGATCAGGCCGTCAGCGCCTTTTTCAATCGCCTTGTGCGCAAACACATTGTTGATGACATCATGCAGAACAACACCACCCCAACGGTGAACACCTTGATTGACATCTTCGCGGGCACCGAGACTGGTAATAATGATGGGTACCTTAAACTTCTCACACATCGCCATATCATGTTCCAGTCTGTCGTTGCTGCGATGCACAATCTGATTGATAGCAAAGGGAGCAGCTGGTTTGTCGGGATTGGCTTTATCCCACGCGGCCAGCGTTTCAGTGATCTCTGCCAGCCAGTCTTCGAGCTGCTCTGCAGGTCGGGCATTTAAAGCTGGCATCGACCCTACAACGCCATTAATACATTGCGCGATGACCAGCTTTGGGTTGCTGATGATAAACAGCGGTGAGCCAATCACCGGGAACGGCAGGTTTGCAAGAATTGGAGGCAAGCGAGACATAAGTACTCCCATCAGTAATTCAGGTATTCAGCGCAATCAAGTTGCTGAACTCTGTGTTGTTAAAATTTAAAATCCTTCCAGCACCAGTTTGCCCAAGGTATGTTCGGACTTGAGAAGCTGATGTGCGGTCTGCAGATTCTCTGGACTAATCCTGCCAAGGTGCTGGCCTACGGTTGTTTTGATGATGCCTTTGTCAACCAACCTGGCGACCTCCGTCAGCAGCTTGTGTTGCTGATCCATATCGCTGGTTTTAAACATGGCGCGCGTAAACATAAACTCCCAGTGCAGCGAGAGACTTTTTTGTTTCATCAGTTTGATATCCAACGGTTCGGCCGGATCATCAATGAGTGCCAAGCGGCCCTGAGGACGTAACATGGCAACCAAATCCGCATAGTGCTCACCCGTGCGATTGATGCCCGCCACATCAGTGACGTCAGTCAGCCCTGTCGACTCTAGTTCTGCTGAGAGTTTTTGTGAGTGATCCAGTACATGATGCGCACCCAAGGATTTTACCCAGGCTTTACTTTCCGCTCGTGAAGCGGTGGCCACTACCGTAGCAGATGTCAGTTGTCTTGCCAGTTGTACCAGTACTGATCCAACGCCGCCAGCAGCACCAACCACCAGCACAATCCGATCAGATGCGGCAGTTCCCCGCGGTACCTGCAAACGCTCAAAGAGCATTTCCCACGCGGTGATTGCTGTTAATGGCAAAGCGGCAGCCTGAGCATCAGACAGACTGGCCGGTGCCAGTGCCGCGATGCGCTCGTCCACACATTGAAATTCAGCGTTACAACCGGACCGGGTGAGGTCACCGGCGTACCAGACGCGGTCACCCGCCTTAAATCGCGATACCTCTGCGCCAACAGATTCAACAATGCCAACAGCATCCCAGCCCAAAACTTTGGGTTGATCAGCGGGTGCTGTGATGCGGGCACGAATTTTGGTATCTACAGGATTCACTGCAATAGCGCTGACCCGCACAAGCAGATCATGAGGTTCGGGAGACGGCGTGGGTTTGTCGAAGATAAACAGCGGTCCCGAGGTGTATCCAATTGCTTTCATGACGACTCCGTTTTGGTTTTCAGAGTCTGAGTATACTTCAGAAAACAACGGTCGGCAGAGCACTGTTTTTGCAAAAAAAGGCAGCCAGAGAGGCTGCCTTAACGGCCAATAACCGTCTAAAACCTTCCTCGCGGGTTTACTTTGATGCCATCAACAGGTCACGGCTGCCCTGTATCGGAATTTGTCGTGGTTTCATGGCCTCTGGCACTTCCCGGCGCAGTTCGATGTTAAGCAATCCGTTTTCCAGATGTGCATTGACGACTTTGATATGGTCTGCCAGTTGAAATGTACGCTCAAAATTGCGCGCGGCAATTCCTTGGTGCAGGTATTGACGCTCTGCAGTGTCCGGGGATTTTTCAGCTCGCACTTTCAGGGTCTGGTGCTCGGAATGCAAACTCAGTTCATCTTGGGTAAAACCGGCAACAGCCATGGTGATACGGTAATCATCCTGTCCCAGACGCTCGATGTTGTAAGGTGGATAACTGGGCTGGTTCTGTTCGCGTTGGGCAATCGAATCCAACAAGTGGCTCAAATGGTCGAAGCCAATAGTTGAGCGGTACAGTGGTGCAAAGTCAAAATTTCTCATGATCGAATCCTCGTAGAGCAATTAGATTAACAACAAGTTTTAGTGCCCATCAATATGATCGGGCAAATCGAACAAGCCTCCAAAAGAGCGTTTGTCCTACAGCCCTTACTAAGGCCAGAAAGAATGGTTTCAAGTTTCAACACATAAAAATTTGATACTTGTGGCAAATTTTTTGCATTTTGACAGCAGGTGATCTATAAAAATTTTGGCATCAGGACGATTCCACAGGCTTGCTGACGTCACACACCAGTTAGCAAGCACCTTTGTTTCCTGCCATGGAAGGTAGGCGCCGGATCATCACTGCTTCCTGCTGGTCCGGTTTTTTCGGGGGCATACAATGCCCCCTTTTTTTTACCGTTCTTTTTGGCGCAGGGTAATGGCATGATTACGTCAACCTTATTAGCCAAAAGTGTGGACTGTTTAATGATGACAAAAACGGTGTTGATTACAGGAGCTTCCTCGGGGTTCGGAAAAGCGTGCGCGCAGCGTTTTGCGCAAAGTGGACATCGTCTGATTTTATTGGCGCGCCGCGCTGACAGATTAGACGAGCTTGCCTCGCAACTGGCTGCGCAGTGTGAAGTCTGCGTGCTTGCTGTGGATATCACCGATACCCCTGCCTTGGAACATTCTCTGAAATCTTTGAATAAGCCTTTTAACAACGTAGACATTCTGATCAATAACGCCGGGCTGGCGTTGGGACTTTCATCAGCCGATGAGGCTGAACTGTCAGATTGGCAAACCATGATTGCCACCAATGTGACTGCCTTGGTGACCATGACACGCTTGATACTGCCGGGTATGGTTGCGCAGAATTCTGGTCACATCATCAACATAGGGTCTACCGCCGGACACTGGCCTTACCCTGGCGGTAACGTTTATGGCGCGAGTAAAGCGTTTGTGCAGATGTTCAGCCGCGAACTGCGCGCGGATCTGTTGGGTAAAAACATAAAAGTCAGCAATATCGATCCCGGTATGGCCGAGACTGAATTTTCACTGGTGAGGTTTAACCAGGCACAGGACAAGGCTGACAAAGTTTACGAAGGCACCACGCCGCTGAGTGCTGAGGATATTGCGGACATTATCCACTGGGTGTGCAACACACCCGCGCATGTCAACATCAACACGCTGGAAGTTATGCCATTGTGTCAGGCCTGGGGCCCGCTCAAAGTAGATCGCAACATGAAATTTGCTGACGAATAAGTGCCTGCGCGATCAGGTTCTCATCGTAACGCTTCGTTGATAACCACCACGACAGGACTGGCAGCTTTGTTGTGGATCTGGTACGCCTGCCCCGCTGTGCGCCATGCCCAGTCTCCAGCCGCCTTCAACTCGCTGGTAATTCCGTCAGCACGACTCACATGCAGCAAACCTTCAGATACCTGCACAATGGCAACGGGATAACCATGTGTGATATCGGCAGAGGATTCCCCGGCAGCTATCTCTAGCCTGAAAGAGCGAAACCATGCATTTTCAAGTTGTGGTTCCAAGGCCAGCCCTGTGACCGGAGTGGCTGTTTTCTCATAAGGCGCCGCATAACTGGCCATGGCAATAATTCTGAATAAGCCCGGTCCTTCGTTGGTTACGCGGTGAGTAAACTGTTCATCAACGTAGGTGATCACACTCGACACCCGGCCATTTAAGGGCCCCTCGCCGTTACTGATAAAGGTGTACAGGATCGCAGAGTCATGTGTGTGCGGTAAGGTGGTGTCTCCGGGATTGATTTGCACGTCAAGCAGCCGCAGATCACCATCTGTGTGCACCGTTCTGTGCCGCGGCTCCTGCAGAATATTGACTGTGCGGATACGGTCAAATCCGGCCTCGCTGTTGTCTGTTTCAACAGTGGGTTGAGGCTGAGCGTTGAGGATTGCCGGGACAATAACACCACACAGCAGGAACATGGTGACAAGCGCATTTCTCGGATGTAATGCTTTCATGAGATTTTTCCTTTTTATTATTTTTGATCCACCTGCGGGCTGTTTGCTTTTCGAAAACGCTTCAGGATAATGCCATTAACTACCTGACACCGGAAACAATTAAATGCACACAACAGTTCGCTGTTTCTGTTTTCTTTTATGCCTGTGTTTCACAAGCTGTATGGTAAGCCCGACCTCCTCAGTTCGGTCAGCGTTGTACGATATCGATCAGATGTCTCGTGCGGCTGTCCAGGTCATTGTTGATAACGCAACGGGATCTGGCACATTGATTATTGTTGACGGCACGCCCACGGTGTTTACCAACCGCCATGTGGTAGAGGGTTTCGACCAAGCCACGATCGCTGTATTGTCTGACCCGAATGCGCCCGCTCAGGCCATGTTTATCGCTGACTTGGTTGGCTTCTCTCAGGAATATGACTTTGCAGTCTACACACTGACTTCTGATCTGCAAGGCAACTCGATTTCAGTGGATCAGTTGCGCGATGGCACTTTTGGTATACAGATCCCCGACATTAGCGTTCAGGACACCAATGACAAAGACAGCGATGTCCGTCGGGGTGACAGCGTAGGTATTTTTGGGTACCCCGGCATCGGTGAAGATGAACTGGTGTACACCACCGGCATCATTTCCTCTGTGCAGTACGGTGAATACAAAGGCCAAAGATTGCCAATGTGGTATCGCACTACCGCAGAAATGTCACCGGGAAACAGTGGTGGTATGGCGCTGGGCGGTAATGGTGAATTTATTGGCATTCCCACCAGTGTGACGACCGAGAATCTGACCGGAGGACGTCTGGGAAGCCTGTTGGCGGTCCCTTTTGTGCTGGCAATTCTTGAGGACGAGAACGGACTGGTAGCATCCTGGACTGATCTAAACTCTGATCGGGCCGATCTCGAATTGAATTTTTTGCAGGAGCCAGGCTTTGGTTCTGTGACATTGACCCCGGATGAATTGAGTGAGCCGTACTTTTCTGAACTCATTTCTGGTGGCAGTGTCGATGTCGCCTATCTTGGTGAAAACTGTGTCGGTTATGCGGCAACCAACCCGGATTTCCGAATTCAGCTCAGTGACGATATGACAGGTTTGAATGTCCTGTTTTTTGCGGGTGATGAGAACTCCGACACCACTTTAATTGTTAATTCACCAGACGGTGAATGGCATTGTAATGATGACCTTAGTATGGATTCCCGTAATCCTGGCATGATGTTCTCTGCTGCACCAGCCGGACAGTATGATGTCTGGGTAGGCAGCTATGACCGTGATGATTCTGTGTCAGGTGTGCTAGCCCTTATTGATGGTGCGGGCGTTGATTTGGCGGCGTCAGAGATCACAGGCCTTGCGGGTGGACTCGATTTTGCAGCATCTCCCTATTATGGTTCCACAGAACTCAGCGCAGGATTCACTCCAGATCCACACACGGTCAAGATCAGTGCGGGAGGTTCTTTTGACGTCAGTGCGGCGCAGTATGGCAGCGAGTGCAACGGTTATGCTTCCAGCGCCCCAGACTATCAATTGAACTGGAGTGGAGACACGGCTTCCCTGCAACTTTATTTTGTAGCAGCGAACATAACAGATGACGCCACCCTGATTGTTAACAACCCGGATGGAACGTGGTTATGCAACGATGACTCACCAGTCTCTTTGAATCCGGGAGTCACCATCAACAACCCGGTTGCTGGCCGATACGATATCTGGGTGGGTTCCTATTCTCAGGGCGAGTTCATCAGTGGCGAATTAAACATCACCGAGTTGCTTACTGACATACCTTGAGTCATAAGGTGACAGAGATTTTACTGATCACTCTCAGTGCTTTTTGAACCGCCAGTTCAGTATTGTTGTCTTTGGCAAGCGCAACACCGAGTCGACGCTCACCGTTCACCTCTGGCTTGCCAAACAGGCGCAGTTCTGTGTCAGGTTCAGTCAGCGCCTCGTGAAGATTTCCGTATTGCATGTCGCGCGACGTGCCTGCCACCAACAGCACAGCAGAAGCAGATGGGCCAGTTTGTCTGATCACCGGTACTGGCAAGCCGAGTATGGCGCGTGCATGGAGCGCAAACTCGGACAGGTTCTGCGATATCAGCGTTACCAACCCGGTATCGTGGGGCCGCGGAGAGACTTCGCTGAAATAAACCTCATCACCTTTAACAAACAACTCGACACCAAACAGCCCGCGTCCGCCCAGGGATTCAGTGACAGCAGTGGCAATGCGCTGCGCCTCAGCCAACGCAGCGTCTGACATACGCTGTGGTTGCCATGATTCGCGATAGTCGCCACGTTCCTGACGGTGACCAATAGGTGCACAGAAACTGGTGCCATCACGGTGGCGAACCGTCAACAAGGTGATTTCGTAATCAAAATGGATAAACCCTTCAACAATCACTTTGCCTTTGCCCGAGCGGCCGCCAGACTGAGCGTAATCCCACGCCAGAAGCGCCTCAGCGTCGGTTCGCACGGTGCTTTGACCTTTGCCTGAGGATGACATGATGGGTTTAACAACACAGGGCATGCCGATCTGTTTTACGGCCTCCAGATACTGCTCGAGCGTTTCAGAAAATTGATAGGGCGAGGTCGCTAACCCAAGTTCTTCGGCAGCCAGACGGCGGATGCCTTCGCGATTCATAGTCAGGCGTGCTGCACGCGCCGTGGGTATCACGTGCCAGCCTTCGGATTCCAAAGCCACCAGTTCGTCGGTGGCAATAGCCTCACTTTCCGGACTAATAAAGGCTGGTTGTTCACTCTCAATGAGCGCTCTGAGCGCTGCACCGTCAAGCATGTTGATCACATGACTGCGATGTGCCACCTGCATGGCGGGCGCATTCTCATAACGATCCACGGCAATGACTTCGCAACCGAGGCGCATAAGTTCAATAACAACTTCTTTGCCTAGTTCACCACTGCCTAGCAACATAATCCGGGTTGCGTGAGGTGATAAAGGTGTTCCGATTGAGCACATAAATGATCCGGTCTGACAGTGAAAAAAAACGAGGTTCGACTCTAGCGGATTTAAAAGCAGCCAGCAAATCAACGTGGCTTGCAGGCGACCACCAGCACATTAAAACTGCTGCCATTCCATGGCTGCAAACAATCATAATCATGTTCGAGGAAAGTAGACTCAAAGCCGATGGACAGCAACCATGCGCTTAAACTACTGAATTCAAGTGCGGTCATGACATGTTGATCCTGCCAACTATCTTTCTGGACAGTGATACCCGGCTCTTGCGCTGGCTCGCGGGTGATAGACAAATGCAGATCCATCGTTTCCCCCTCCCCTTGGTAGCTCCAGCCTGAGACAAAAGTCAGCTGGCTGCTCTCTGCAACTGAATGTGAGGTCACAACATGGCGATTGGTAATGCCTTTGATATCGACGGCGTTAAAAATGAACACGCCCCCGGGTTGAAGTGCATCATAGACGCGTTTTAATGTTTGTTTTAATGCGCTGACCGGGTGGCTGTAATGTAAGGAATACAAAAAACAAGTGATGAGGTCATAGCGATCTGCAGTTTCAAACGCTGACATATCACTGAGGATAAAGGCAGCATCAGGGCAACGCTTCGCCGCTTGCGCCAGCATTTCTGCACTGTTATCCAGACCGGTTGCCGTGAATCCCAGAGACTGCATGATTTGTATGTGCGCGCCGGTACCACAGGCAAGATCAAGGTACTGACGCCCGTCAGTTTGCGCAAAACACTCAAATATCCGACTGGTAAATGCACATTGCCCTGCATAGTCAACGTCTGCGCAGAACAAATCGTAGTAGGCTGACAGATTGGTGTAGAGATTGCCGTTATGAATCATGGCTGTGTTTAAGACTGTGCACCTTGGGGGATGGGTAGTGTGCAAGGACAGTTGATGACAAGCAAGTAAACTCGGTTCTGGTTATTGTCTAAAATCTACCGACTCGCTTTACCTTTTATCCGAACACAGCAAGAATGCTCGCACACTAACAAGGACAATAAACTCATGCCTGAAATATCCCCTGATGTCACCAGTTTGATCCCGATTCTGACAGCGCTGGTGATCTCTATTACCCTGCGCAACGTGATCGTAGGACTTTTTATTGGTTTGTTTGTGGGTGTGCTGCAGATAAACGGCCTCTCCCCTTTTGCGGCGGCCGGAATCCTGGTCAAGGATCATCTGGTACCTCAGGTAACCGACAGCTATAACGCTGGTGTGCTGGTATTGCTGGGATTTATAGGCGGGTTTGTTGCGCTGATGGAAGGATCTGGCGGCGGCGCTGCCTTTGCACACAAAGTGACCCGCTACATCACCAATCGAATCAAATTACAGCTGTCAATCTGGACTGGCGGCGTGATGATCTTTTTCTCGGATCTTGGTACGCCGCTGATTGTCGGCCCGGCGTTCAGACCTCTGGCAGACACCATGAAACTGTCTCGCGCAAAACTTGCCTTTATCATTGACTCTACCGCCTCTCCGGTTGCTGTCCTCGTGCCGTTTATCGGCTGGGGGGTCTACATCATGAGTTTGCTGGAACAGCAGGTTCAGGCGCTGGAAATCGATACAACTGATTACGGTGCGCTGATATCCGCTCTACCTTTCCAATTTTATGCTTGGCTTGCCGTGCTTTGTATTCCGCTGATGGCGATCATGAAGGTTGATTTCGGACCCATGCGCAAGGCTGAGATGCGCGCTCAGGAAGGCAAGGCCGTCAATGAACTTATTGATGAACCTGCTAGCGCTTTAAATGACGTACCCCACGCGCGTGCTGCTTATGTGTGGCTGCCTTTGTTGGTGCTGGGCGCGGTGCTGGCATGGATGCTGGTGCCATTGGGTTTCCCATTTGGACGCGTCAGCGGTTCAGACTTCAGGGCTGGCTTATCCACGGCTTACATCGCGGCAGGTCTTAGCCTGGTAGCACTGATGGCCTACTATGGATCGCGGAAAATCATGGACAGTGTCCGTCAATACCTTGATGGCGTTGGACGTATGACACAAGTCGCCATCATGCTGCTGCTGGCGTGGGCATTGGGAGATCTGTTGACAGTGCTGGGAACGGATGCCTATGTCGCCCAGATCGCTGTGCAAACGATCAATCCTGTATTTTTGCCCGTGATGATTTTTATGGTGTCCTGTCTGATTTCATTTGCTACCGGTTCGTCTTGGGGCACTTACGCCATTATGATTCCGCTATCGTTGCCGGCCGCAGTTGCCGTGGGCGCGCCACTGGATGTTTGTATTGGCGCAATTCTGTCCGGTGGTTTGTTTGGTGATCACTGCTCACCGATTTCAGAAACCACCATTCTTGCAGCAACCGGAGCAGGGTGTGATCAGTTTGAACACTTTCAGACGCAACTGCCTTACGCGCTGAGTAATGGCGCGCTTTGTATTGCAGGTTTTTTGGTGGCAGGAACACTGTCGTCAGCCTGGGTACTCGGCCCATTGATTGTTGCGCAAATGGCACTGATTTTTGCGATCAAAAGAGCACAGCGGCATTAAAGCCGCTAGTGCATGACTCATGCGTCAATCATGTGCCACTACTGAGCTGCTTGCCTGACTCTGAAAGCCAGCAGCACATTACCCGCTTGTTGGTTGAAGCGTTCATAACCAGAGCCGACAAAAATCATCCCGGCGCCGGCCGCCAGTGAATGGGCGTCGATGGATCCTCCCCGCGCTTGTGTGCCGTTAAGGGTTTCAAAATAATCAGCCGTATCAAATTCAAACAAGATACGACCATCGGCGTTATCAAACACAAACAGACGACCGTCAATGTTGCCGGCGACCAGCGCGTTGTCAATCACAAGAGGCACAGCTGAAAAGCCGTAACGTTGGGCGCAGCCTGCTACCCTGTCAGAGCGTCCATTCTCGCAATCTGGTCGGGATCGATACTCCCAGTCTGGTTCGCCGTTACTGATGTTAAATGCATAGATGCCAGAGTGAATGACATCGTCAGAGCGGTTGCCACCATTCGGGTCACTGATGGGTAACAACACTGTGTTTCCGTCCACTGCGATACCCCAGTGATTGCCGCCGAGTGCCCCACCCTCGCCGACCCGTTGCTGCCAGACAACAGCGCCATCGTCAGGATTCAGTGCCCACAGATGACCTGATTTCTGGCCTGCCAGCAATCTGTCAGTTCCATCAGCCAGGGTCACCAAGGTCGCGGCACTTCCAAAGTCCCAGTCTTTACGAATACTGTCTTCTGCTGCAGGGCAATTGGGGCCAGGATTACGGCCGGAACAGGCCATATTCCAGACATCGTCAGCAATAGCCTGAAATTGCCAACGTACCTTACCGCTATCAATCTCTAGCGCAATAATTGCGTTGCTGGTATCAGTCGCGGGCAGTGAGGTGTTCTCCCCCGTGGTGACATACAACAATCGACGTTTTTCATCCAGACTCGGACTTGACCAGATGGGAGCCCCAGAGGGGCCTCTTAAACGTGCGCCTGCGGAGTTTACAGCGCCCGTATAGCTTGCCGGAGGCATAGTCACATACGTCCACAACAATTCCCCGGTTGTGACATCCAGCGCAATCACAGCGCCGCGTCCGTCACAGCACTCGTGATCTGGATCGGCACCGCGCGCCACGCCCGAGGCCGATACCGGTACATAAATCCGGTCTTCGAAGTGCACGGGGGCTCCCGTGAGACGTGTTGCAACGCCTTGATCAACCTCACCGGACACCTGCCATAACAACTCGCCCGACACAGGATCCAAGGCGTGCAGCCTGGCTTGTTCATCGGTGACAATCAGATATCGCTGCCCATCTTCCTGTTGGTCAGAAATAGAGGCCGGCGCCCTCAATGCCGCACCGGCGTCATATGACCATTTAACGCAGCCACTCGCGGTGTCCAGTGCCAGCACATACCCGGTTGACGCAGCCGGATAAAACAAGGTGTTATCGCTAATGACGGGTGATGATCTTAGTCCTGACACATTGGGGAAACCCATGGCCCACGCCAGTTCGAGGTTTTCCAGATCAGCTTTGTCCAGCCCTGCCTGTTGCGCGCTCATATTGCGAGAAAAAGCCCGGTCAACACCCGCGCCCGCAAAGTCAATAGTCTGTAACGACACCGCTCGCTGTTCATCACTGCACAGGTTACTGGTTATCCAGCGATCATCCGGACGGGTAGCGGCCAAATACTCAATAACATCCGCACGCTGCTCGTCACTTAGCGCGCTGGCCTGTGCGGACATCAGTCCCTCGGTCAGCGTGTAGTTCAATGCCTCAGCCGTCATGTTCTGCAAGGTGCGCAGACTGGCAGCACGTGCATCACCGCCGGCATGGCAGGCAGCGCAGTAGGTCTGATAAACCAGTTCACCCGGATGCGCAGTGAGTGCAGTCTCCGTCAGAGCTGGTGTTGATGTTGGGGAATCAACAGCGGAAGGTGCCTGGGCCATCAGAGAGGAGGAAATCAGCAGGCTAACAACACAAGCGGTTAATCGTGCGGGGGCTCGAGAAATAGTACGCATCGGATATCTCGTGATCTTATGGTTATTGCCGCAGTAAATCAGAAAACCATGGTATTGGCCAGATGTTGACCGGGTATCCAAGCCTTCAGATCAGGCTGTATAGTCGGCCTTTTACACACATGGAGAGAACACACATGGAGAGAGCACACATGAACGTTCCGGGCACCAACCCTGACCGCATCGTATTAACCGTGAAAGACGGGATCGCAGATGTCCGGTTAACACGCGAGGACAAACGTAACGCATTGGACAGCGAGATGTTCAGCTCAATCGCAGCGATGGGTGAACACATCAGAACACTGAACAATGTCCGGGTAGTGGTGTTGTCAGGCAAGGGTGCATCGTTTTGCGCCGGCCTGGACTTTGCTTCTTTCCACACCATGGCAGCGGGTGGCTCAGCCACAGGATTTAAGAAAGATGGGCAGTTTAACGCCGGCTCGCTCAGTGACGATGGTTTAACGCATCTTGCGCAAAAAATCTGCTGGATCTGGCAACAAATTCCTGTGCCGGTGATTGCAGCGATTCACGGTCATGCCTTGGGCGGTGGTATTCAATTAGCACTAGCCAGTGATATTCGTTTTGTACATCCGGATACACAAATGTCTGTGCGCGAGATCTACTGGGGCATCATCCCCGATATGACCGGCACTCTGACTCTGTCGCGGCTTGTGCGCCCGGACATTGCTAAAGAACTGGTGTTCACTGGAAAAATTATCGATGGTCGTGAAGCATTTGCGATTGGCCTGGCGACACATCTGTCAGATGAACCTTACATGGCGGCCATGGGATTAGCGGCCGACATTGCCAGTCGCAATCCACATGCCGTGCGTGCGGCTAAACACCTGTTGAACTTGCAGGCCAATGCCGGCGCCGCGGACCAATTTGCCGCGGAAAGGCAACAGATTTTTGCGTTGATGGGATCTCCCAACCAGAAAGAAGCCGTGGCTGCACATTTCGAAAAACGCGCAGCGGTGTTTAGTGATCCCGATCGGGCTCAGGAGCCCAGTCGATAACGCAGTTTGATGACCAGCGTATCCACAACGGGCTCCGACCAGGCTTCAGTCAACAGTCCAGTGTAGTCATCAAAGGTATTGCCTGGCAGATTGCCTCCGCGGGTATAGACGATAAACAAGTCTGACAGCGGGGCAATTTCCCAGCGATACCGCGCCTGGAAAGTCATACGACTGATGGTAAAGTCGTCGCTGGTCAGGTTAGGTTTCGGAACTTCTCGCAGTTGTTCAATACGGCTACGATTGACCTGCAGGAATTTGTTTTCGTAGGCTTTCAGGCCTGTCCACTGCATACCAAAGCGCAGTTGCTGGCGCGCATCAATGAAGTAGTCCAGCGTGAATTTTGGTGACCATTGTGTGGCGATGTAACTGGTGTAACGACCATTGCCACGATGCACGAGCAAACCATCGCGTTCGGCGTAAGCCAGTTCGGCACTGACTGAAAAATTATCAACCGGCCGATAATTAATACCTGCGGTTGTGGTCAACCACTTTTCGCCCAGGTCCTCAGTATTGGCATCTACGCCCAGGGTATATCGAATCACTTTGGAGGGATCGGTTTCCCAGTTGGCGACAAACTGCCAACGGCCAGGCACAGAATAATCACCCGTGCCTCTGCCAAGTCTGTCGTCAACACGGCGGTGGTAATAACGCAAACTGAGCATGGATGAATGATTGTTCAGGTAAGTGTAGTTTCTACCTACAAATATGCCTTGACGCACCCAGTCATTATTGCCGTTCCAATGATTAAAAAAGGAGATGCTGCTGCTGCGCGATAACAAGCCTTCGACATTGGACTCATTACGTGTGTAGAAGTAGTCAAAATGACTCAAGTCATTTCGTGTCAAAAACCCTAGCGTATTTAATTCAAGTTTGTCGTCATGATACCCGGCAGCAATCCTGTGCTGCCGTCCACGTTGTGGCTGAAAAATCAGATCGGCGATCGCGCCCTTACCTTGCTCACCATTCACGTCGCTGTGCAGCAACTGACCGTCAAACACCCAGCGCGCATCCGCTGAGAAATAATGCATATCGATACCGTTTACGGTAGCGTCTACTTTGGAATGATCAACTGACGTGCCCATCCACCCGATTGACCGGCGCCCGCCCCCAACCGTGTCTTCATATAACAGACGACCCACCGTGAAATCGCGCCCTTCTGCATCCAGTTTGACAGCCGTGCCGTCAGTTCGTGTGCCCAGAATGTCCATATCGGCTTCAGCAGCGACCAAGGTACCGTAACGCCATGAACCATTTTGGCCGGTAAATTTCACTGCGCCTGTTAAATCGGATTGTGCACTGACATCCGTTGCAACGGTCCTGACCCCTGCTGGTATGTCATACAGGGCCGCGCTGCCAATTCGACGGGTGTTCAGCATGGTGGTTGGCCCGCCCGGCCCCCGCGGGCTCTGGTTTCTTGGCGAGGTTGCAAACACATCCTGACCTTCGAGAAAGAATGCACGTTTTTCCGGGTAAAACACTTCAAAAGCCGTGAGATTAACAATCACGTCGTCGGTTTCTACATTTCCGAAGTCAGGATTCAGACTCGCTGAGAGCTGTGAATTGGTTGTCGGCCGCCAAAATAACTCAGCGCCGGCCCGGACTTCATTATCATTGCGAATGGCGTCGTATTCAGATGACAGGTACGGGTAAAAGGTGATTTGCCGACGTGGTTCGATATCTTCAAGTTCGAATTTCTGAAATGCTGACAGAAACTCATTCACAGTGGTCGGCAGCGGTGGAAATGACCAGGTCTCGTTCATGGAACCCACCTGTCGTTCGGTATAAACGCCTATTCTTCGCACGTCACCAGCGACTTGCGGCAAGGCCATCATCGACCAAGGGATGAAGTATTCGGCAACCCAGCCGCCATCAACCACACTGGTTTCAGCGTTCCACGAACCATCCCACTGCATATTCATCGAACGTTCCGGCAAGATGGTGCCATCGGTTTTGGAACCGCCCAGATTCACACGCATCATATAGCCGTAGAGACCTTCGCCAGAGGCATCAATACTGATCACCACACCATCACGTTCAAGGCGAGTGTCCCGCGGCGTCATCCGCGCGACCAGCGTATTGGTATCCTGGTGATTCATCACGCCAACATAAATGCCGCGTTCAGTATAAAAAATCTTGGTTTCGGTTCTGAGGGACGCTTCTTCCAAGGTATCAGGCAAAATAACCTGCATACCATCTATCGCCGGAATCTGTTGCCAGACACCTTCATCAAGGCGCCCGTCCAGCGTGATATTGGCAGCAGTTTCATCGATGCGAGTCAGTTGGGGAATGACTTCCTGGGACTGCAGTGAGGACAGTGGCGCCAGCGCACCCAGCACACAAGCGGACGTGGTAATCGCGAGATACAATTGACTGATGTTTCTATTTTTTACCATGATCCCTTGCTCATTGTGCAGGACGGCTTCGGAGCAACCGCCTGTTATATTGTGATGCAGACAGGGGAATATAACCGTCAAACCCTGAAATACTTCCCTAGGGCTACAATTAGTTGCAATTGCACGACCAACATGAGGGGGTACTTAATATCCTGTTACCCCATCTGGCGTAACAAATCCCGCGCTTCACCGGGCTGCATAAACCATCGCAAGGACTTTAGCGAATCAGGTAACTGGACATCAATCGCGTTGGCGTGGCCAGTTGTTGATAACAGGGTGCGCCTGGCCTCGGCCAGTGCCTTGTCACAGTCCAGCACTAACGCTTGTTGGTCTGAAGCCGACAATCGTGTAGCCATCTGTGTATGCCAGTCAATGTTTTCAACCGATGGTCTTGTGATGCCGGCATGATGCCCGCCAGAGACCCGCGATTGGTGTCGCCAGACCCCTGAAACCGGGTCGTACTGGTACTCAGGCAGCATTCGCCAGCCAAATTCAGCAACCAGTTCCAATGCCCCAAGCAGGTAGGCAAACTCTTCATCAGAAATAAAGTAGTTAAAGTTAAGCCGTATCCAACCGGGTCTTAACACCGACACGCCTTTAACCACGGCAGATTCAATTTTCCGGCTGTAGTCCATGTCCATTTTCAGTAATGTATGAGCATAAGGCCCGGCACACGAACATCCACCTCTGACCTGTATGCCAAATAGATCATTTAACAGAGATACCACAAACCCGTAATGCAGTTCCTGGCCCTTGTGTCGGATTCTCATGGAGAAGATTGGCAGCCGCTCGCAGGAATCACCGCCCAGGACTTCAATGTTTTTGCAGAGCATCAGTCTGCTCATCGCCTGCTGACACATGGCACTTTCGCGCGCTTGAATGACATCAGTGCCCACTTGCTGCTGAAGTGAGAACACCAGCCCTGCGCGGATTGATTCAATAATTGCGGGGGTGCCACCCTCTTCCCTACGCTCAACATCGCTTACATACACATGATCTTCGGGGGTCACGTATAACACGGTGCCACCGCCGACTACGGCAGGCACTTTGTTCAGGAA
>CALQJO020000023.1 GCA_943330915.2 Rhodoferax sp. OV413
ACGCCATCAGTACCCACGGCAGAACGGGCTGATTGCCTTCGGGCCAATACGCAAACCAGACCGCTGCCGTCACAATGTTATTGACCTGCGCGGCAAGAAAATTCAGTAACATGGCAACAAGGCCGTCAGGCATCAGTGCCTGAGGGTCAAAGTTGAACAAAAATCCGATGATTTCCGCCACTTCTATGCTGAGCAAGGTCCACAACACCGCCAGACCATAAAACCCGCCACCGAACATCAGCCACTGCCGGTAAAGGTAGTTGCCGCTTTTGGCCTTGTTGGTTTTATGGGTTTTTTTGATTTGCTCAAGCTGCTCACGGATAGCCTTGTGCCCAGCATTTCTCGACAATTGGCCAGCACCGTAGAGCCAGTTAAACATCAACCAACTCATGACAGCAACAGGAAGACCCAGCTTAAGGGCCGCAACAAACCAGACAAAAATGGACATGGGTGCCGTTCCGCATAGTGACATTACGGACTGTAACAAACTTATTGCGACTTATAAATTGGGGACGGAGAGATCAAAATATGAACAGTCATAAACCAGAAAACAATGTTAGACATACAAGTGATCAAAAAATGATCTCTCCGTCCCCATCGGTACCGCCATCACTGCAAGCGGTCGTTGCATGGGTGTTGGTGTTGCTGATGCTAATGACGCCAGGGCCGGTGATTGAGGCGATCAGCGCCTGGTTTGCGATGCCGGTGATGCCGCCTTCCGAGTCTGAGTTTCCAACTGATAAAGTGGTGCATTGCCTGATGTTTGCAGCATGTTCATTTTTGAGTTTCCGCGCATGGGGTGTGCATTTTGGCGTAATGATTGTGCTGCTCGCGCTGATGATGTTTGCAGGCCTGACTGAGTTTCTGCAGATGTTGATCCCGGGTCGCAGCGGTAATTTGCTGGATTTTCTTGCCGATGCCTTCGGCGTGCTGATGGGTTACTGGTGGTACCGGCGCAGCAAAAGCAGGCAGTGGGCCAATAACAAGGAATAAAAAAAACCCGGCTTTTGGGGCCGGGTTTTAAAGTTACTACTATCAAGGGAGAGATAAATGAAACAAAACCCACATTTTGTCTGCAATCTACCTACAACCAATCTGACTCGCTAAATCGCACTAAGTTCCGAACTAATTCATTTTTTTTTAATTTGGGGACGGAGAGATCAAAAAATGATCTCTCCGTCCCCAATACACCAATACACCAATACAACACCTACAAAGCCACCACCGTCAGGCCGAGGCGGGCGGCGACGTCGCTGCTGCCGGGGTTGGAGACCACGCCGATGCTGGCCAGTTCAGGCTTGAGGTACTGGCGGGCGACGCGCTTGAGGTCGGCAAGCGTGACGGCGAGCACGGCGCGGCGAAACTCCATGCGTGATTCGCGCGTGCGCCCAAAAAGCTCGTTGAAATAGTCCTGCTTGGCAGCGCCTGCCGGTGAGGTTGATCTGTCCATTCCGCTGATCACACCCAGAATGGCTTCTTCGACCAGTCGGTCCGCGTGTTCCTCATTGAGTATAAAGTTCACTGAGGCATCGAAGTCGGCCAAGGTGTCAGCCAGTCGCGGGTCGCGGTAGGAGTAGAAACGGAAAGATGCTGAACCGGAGTCCTGATCTGCGCCAGCTCCGTAAGCGCCACCTTGTTCACGGATAGCACGGTGCAGGTAGGCGTTGCGCAGGAACCCGGCCAGAACGGTCAGCACCGGATGGTCGGCATGGCCGCCCGGCACGGTCGGGTAGGCTTTGGCGCAGAAATGCACTTGCGAGTTGGTAGTCCATAATTCTCGCACCGGAGCGCGCACCACAGGCAGGTCCGTTGCATGGAACTCAGCTTTGACTGCAGGCGCTGCTGCCCAGGCAGAGATCAGTCCTGCCACCAGAGCGTCGCGATGTGCCGCTTCGCCCACCAGCAGGAAACGTCGTGGTGCAGTGACAAGCGCCTGATGGATGCGCTTAAATTTACCCATCAGCGCAGCCAGTTGTTTTTTGTCGCCGATGTCTTTGCTCAGTTGTTTAACCGATTGAATAGCCGCCAGCCCGCTGAACTGATGGCTCAGGTGAGCGGTGGGACTCATGCCGCTAGCCGCCAATGCAATAGCCAATGAATGACCACGACCGGTGACACTGCTGAGCTGGCGCGAGTTAATCTGCTCGATCAGCTCTTTGACGCGCTTGTTCTCATCAAAGCGCACATTAAAGAAGGTCTCGTAAAGTAATTCGGTCTGCGCCGCATGATTGGCCACCAGCGCTTTGGAAGACAACACCACAATGGCTTTACTGTTTTGCTCGTTATGCAACTCGCTGCGAATGCTGGCGTAGCAGTTCAGACCGCCGCTGATACTGGATTGCCAGACGGCAACGTCCCCGTAACTGCGTTTGCCAACACCAAGCTCGGTGTAACAGCTGGTGTACAGCGGCAGCACGTCAAGCAGTTCAGGCTCCAGAGCAGGCAGGTCCACAATCACCTGTTGATACACCAGGCCGTTGGTGCCTTGCGCGTACCAGCTCAGCGGCGCGTCAGTCTGGCCTTGTTGCGGTGCGGTGAGGGTCTCAGACGCAATCACTGGCAGTTCTGCCGGCACATCTTCTAGGCCAACCTTTGGCAGCACATCCGGATCATCTTCCTGTGCCTGACGCTCGGCGAGCCGTTTGTTCAATTCTACGATCTGCAGCTTTTGCTGTTCACTCATGGACGCTTTGATCGCGGCCAGGCGTGCTTTTTCCGCTTGCGCTTCACGCTCAGGGATGCCTGCATCCGGCGTCATGGTCAGCGTGACCCGGTGCATATTGGATTGCAGCAGTTCGCGGATCAGGCCGGGGATAAAGTCAGGGTTCTTGATGTCTTCGTGCAGCTTTTTGAGCGCCGGCTCAATGTCCAGCAGCTCAATCGGATCACCACGGTGCACGGCCGTTGACATGCCCGCCATCATCAGTTGCAGGCCGTAAGGGTAGCTGTCGCCGGAGATTTCACGCTGATGCAGTTCGAGTTGGTGCAAGGCGGCTTCCACTTGTTCCTGATCAACGCCTTCATCGGCGATGCGCTGCAGGGTCTCCAGTATGAGTTTTTCTACCTTGACGGTGGAGTCTTCAGCACAACCTTCGAGGCCGCAGATGAAACTCATTTCACGGTTGCTGTCTTCCAGGCCGCACAGTGGGGAGGGCGACTTGCCAAGATCGGTGGTTTCCAGCACCTCCATCAACGGGCTTGCGCTGTTGTCCAGCAACACGGAACTCATCAGCTGCGCTTTGAATGCCGCCTCCAGATCGATGCTCTGACTGAGCAGCCAAGCCACCACCACATGGGTTTTGTCCTCGGTACCTTCACTGGCATCGGCCGCGTAGGACTCCTGCACACGCATCGGCGCCAGATAGCGCTTCTCCTGATTGGCAGTGATGTGGGAGACATCAATGCGCTCAAAGTGTTTTAACGCCAGCTCTTCAAACTTTTCCTGATGTTCTATGGCGGGGATGTCGCCGTAGGTCATAAAAATGGCATTGCTGGGGTGGTAGTGCGTTTCATAAAACGCTTTTAAATCCGCGTAACTCAGATCCGGGATGTGTGAGGGTTCGCCGCCGCTGTTGTAATGATAGGTGCTGGTAGGGAATAAATAGTTGGTCAGCGTTTGCCAGAGCCGCGAGTTTTCTGAGCTCATGGCACCTTTCATTTCGTTGAACACCACGCCTTTATACTGCAGGTCGCTGTGGATGTTGCCGTCTTCCGCAAAATCCAGCCGGTGACCTTCCTGGGCAAAATCAAGCTCATTAAGATTTGAGAAAAATACTGCATCCATATAGACATGCAGAAGGTTGTTAAAGTCTTTTCTGTTTCGGCTGGCAAACGGATATGCGGTGCAATCGCTGCTGGTAAACGCGTTCATAAAGGTATTAAGCGAGCGGCGGATCATCATAAAAAACGGATCGCGGACCGGGTACCTTTTGCTGCCGCACAGCGCGGTGTGCTCCAGAATGTGTGCCACGCCTGTGGAATCCATCGGCAGTGTGCGCAGCGCCACCAGAAACACATTTTCGGGGTTATCCGCGGCCAGATGATAATGACGCGCGCCGGTAGTGATGTGTTCGTATTCCTGCATCTCCAGTTGCAGCGATGGGATCGCCTGGCTGCGCAACCATCGAAACGCCGGATGATGCGAGTTTGACTGCAGGTTGTCTGAACTGGTGTGCGGATCACGAGGCGCTGGCGTTTGGATCATAGAGCGTGGTTCCTGTTGAGGTTTGATTGTTGAATGGGGGTCGATTGGTGATCGATTGGGGACGGAGAGATCATTTTTTGATCTCTCCGTCCCCATTAAAGAACCATTCAGGTGCTACTGTGCGCTGAGTATGACATGGATTGCCATCAACTCCGGTGTGGCTTGAGCCAGGCACTGGTGAAGATCCAGCGTTTGTTCTTTAAGGTAATCCAGTTCTTCCTGTCGGATATTGGGATTACGTTGCTTTAATGCAAGTAGGCGTTTTATCTCCAGTGTCTGAGTGGTAAGCATCGCTTTGCCCGCCTGATCGGCCACCTGTTTGCAAGCTGCAAGGGCCATTTTGTCTGCGCTGGCGGTCAGTTTCAACAATAGTTTCTGGTGTGTCTGCAACGCTTCCAGCGCCATGGCTTTGTCCGGGAAGCGCAGGTGCTGGCGCTGAGTCTCCAAGGATTGCTCAAGAGCAGTCACATTGTTGTTGTGATCCAGCGTCATGTTAAACGTGAAGCCAGTCGCTGGCAGATGTTTGGCCAATTGCAGATGAGCCGGCGCGCTGACCTTCAGGCGGTACTGACACTCGACGACCATGGCACAGCCGGGCGCGGGCCATTCAGCTTCGGTGCTGATGCTGGCGCCGGATTTGCTGCGGCTGACTGCCAGTTCGGGGTAAAACACACTCATCGAGGCTTTGCCCTGATGGCTGTTCATCACCAGATCCATAGCGCCGGTCACGGTGGGGTGCTGCCAAGTGAGATAGGCACGGTCTTCGCGGCGCAGCGCCTGTTCGCGTTTGAAGCACGCTTCAAACCCTTCGTCCGGCAGCCCGGGGAAGGAGGGCAACAGCATATCCTGACCCGGCACAATGCTGATGCTGCCGTCGCTGTTCCTGTCATAAAACACGCTGTAACTGTCGAGCACGTTCAGTAACCACTGCTCGGGCGTGTAGTTCTGCTCAAACTCAGCTATGCGCGCCAGCAGTTGATCAGCGTCGTGCGCATTAAAGGAGTTGCGCTCCAGTAGCTGATCGCGGCCCTGTTCCAGCTCCTTTTGCAGCAGCGCGTTACGCGCCTGAACGCGCACTATGAAGTCGGAGGCAT
This sequence comes from Rhodoferax sp. OV413, assembly GCA_943330915.2. GTDB lineage: Bacteria > Pseudomonadota > Gammaproteobacteria > Pseudomonadales > Pseudohongiellaceae > Pseudohongiella. The sequence goes on from CALQJO020000023.1 coordinate 5,299, forward strand.
AGGATACATTGGGGACGGAGAGATCATTTTTTGATCTCTCCGTCCCCAGTAAATCGCCCAGTAAATCCGCCGTCCCGAGATTTTCTAGGTAATCTTCCAGCTCGGGTTTGAACTCTTGCCACAAACGGAACGCGCCGGGCGCAACCTGTTCAAAGGCGTTTATGCCGTGGTGGTACCACTGGAACAGGCGCTCCTGGCGGCTGCCGGTCACATAGGGTACGTGTATCTGCACATCGTGCCGCTGGCCGATGCGGTCGAGTCGGCCGATGCGTTGCTCCAGCAGGTCTGGATTGACGGGCAAATCAAACAGTATCAGGTGGCGGCAGAACTGGAAGTTTCGGCCTTCGCTGCCGATTTCCGAACACACCAGAATACTGGCGGCGTTTTCCTCGCCGGCAAAGTACGCTGCCGCGCGATCACGTTCCAGCAGACTCATATGGCGATGGAAAACGCTACTGCGCACCCCAACTTTGAGACGCAAGTGCTTCTCCAGTGCGATCGCCAGCGCGTCATGTGCACAGATCAGCAGCGTTTTGCCCTCCCGCTTCTTGCTGCCCGCTCCAGTGAGCCAGTCTGCCAGCCAGCGTACACGCGGGTCGTCTGAGATCAGGTCGTCGGGGTCATTGGAGTCATTGGCGTAGTCATTGGGGACGGAGAGATCATTTTTTGATCTCTCCGTCCCCAATGATGCCGTCCCCAATGATGCCAATTCAGCCAGCGGCCACGGGCGCAGCATGCGCTTGGGAAAGCCGGTGAGTTGGCGGCGGGTGTTGCGGAACAGGATGCGGCCGGTGCCGTGCTGGTCAAGCAGCTCGCGCATCTGCGGGTCATCGTCGGCCATGGTTTTGATTCGTGTGGCGATCTGCTGGTAATTGGCCTGTTCCGCCACAAACGCAGCAAAGTCGGTAAAGCGCGCCGGATCCAGCAGACGCAGCAGGGCAAAGTGGTTTTCCTGCCCCAGTTGTTCGGGAGTGGCGGTCAGCAACAGCAAACCCTTGGTCGAAGCCGCGAGCGTTTCCAGGGTTTTGTAGGCGCTGGTAATTTCCTCGCCCAGTTTGCGGGTATCGGGTGTGGTCAGTTCGCCGAGCGTGACGTGGTGCGCCTCATCCACAATACACAAATCCCAGCCTGCGGACTGAGCTGCTTCGGTCCACTGCGGTTTGCGGGTAAACAGGCTCAGAGGGCTCAGTATCAATTGCGCGGTCGTAAACGGATTGTCCTCACCGCTTTCCTGCAGAGCCTCACAACGTTCCTGATCCAGCAGAGTGAACGACAGATTAAAACGACGCAGCATCTCCACCAGCCACTGATGCAGGAGGGGTTCTGGTACCACTATTAATATGCGGGCACTAAGGCCACTGACCAGTTGTTGTTGCAAAATCAAACCGGCTTCGATGGTTTTGCCCAATCCGACCTCATCCGCAAGCATGACGCGCGGCGCATAGCGGCCCGCGACTTCATTGGCGATGTACAGCTGATGTGGAATCAGTTCGGCGCGTGCGCTACACAAACCCATCAGCCCGCTGCGCTCGGCATCGCCCATCAGTTGCAGGGTTTGCTGCTTGAGATAAAACCACTGGCAAGGCTCAAACTGGCCGGACAGCAAACGGTCAAGCGGGCGATTCATACTCAGCGTATCGGGCAACAGGCTCTCCGGCAGCGGATGGCGCTTGCCCTGATCATCCTGTGTTTCATAAATGATCAGCCCTGACGGCGTGTGTAACAGATCCAGAATTTCCAGCGACAGTTCTGCCACCGTCACCGTGTCGCCTGGCTTCAGCACCAGACGCGTCAACGGCGCTTGCTGGCGTGCATAACGTCGGGTTTCCTCCACAGCTCCAAAATCAATGCTGACGGTTCTGAAATCTACGTCCGTCACCTGGCCCAAGCCCAGATCCGGTTCACTGTCGCTCAGCCAGCGCTGGCCTACTACAAATTCTCGCTGTTGACTCATATCTTCTCTTCAATTGGGGACGGAGAGATCAAAAAATGATCAATCCATTGATGGTTGAATGTTGCATGGGTGATAGCGGCTTATCAAGATCGTTGTCACAGCAGCAGGGGAAATTAAAACAGGTAATTGTATTCAGGAGCTTGGGGGTAATTCCAGTGTCAGGCGCCCGAGACTGCCTTCACGAAAATCATGCAGCAGTATTTCAGACACACGGTGCCAGTCCGTCCGGCCTGCTTTGTTTCGGCAGGCGCGCTTGCTTGCCAGTTGCTCCATAAATTCTTCCGCTGAACCCGGCAGCTCACTAAATTTATAACGCGCCTTCAGAGAATCAGGGAAATCGCGCATCAGAAACTCGGCAGCGACCATGGCAACGTCTTCAAACACAATTGCCGTATTGCGAATTGCACCTGCTGCTGCCAACCGGTAAGCCGCCTGCTGATCCTCAAGCCTTGGCCATAAAACGCCAGGAGTATCAAAAAGATACCACTGATCGTTAAGCTTGACTCTTTGTTGCGATTTAGTCACTGCCGGCTCATTGCCAGTTTTGGCTAGCTTGCGGCCAATGATCTGATTCATCAGGGTGGATTTGCCAACGTTGGGAATGCCTGCAATCACCGCGTTGAATTTACGCTTGCGATAACGCTCCTGCGATGCTGGCTCTTCCTCGTCTTGATGCCAGTCACCATCACTCTTGAGCTCAGTGTCAGTGAGGTCGGCAATCTCTGCCAACTCAGAATCCTGAGGGATGTCATCTGTTGTTGTGTCGACCTTGTCTGCCAACTTGGGCGCCGGCATCAGTGCCTGATCATCAACCAGACGCTGACAGGCGCCAATAATCAGCTCTGTGCTGAGAAAACTCTCTTTTCCATTGGCAAGTGCCCGGCTGCCGGGTTGGCTGTTGAAATACTGCAGCCAGGCGCGGGTACGCGCAGGATCAGCGAGGTCAGCTTTATTGAGAATGTGCAGACAGGGCTTGTGATGGCGCAGTCGCATTTTGTGCATCAGCGGGTTACTGCTTGCGCCGGGCATGCGCGCATCCAGCACCTCGATTACCACGTCGATTTGCTGCATGAGTTTGGCCAACTCTTTGTTGGCCTTAAACATGTGTCCGGGATACCAGGAGATAGTCATAGGGAGCGGAGCATAACACGAGCTTGCGAGTGCACAGGTGGCAATTTTCTCCGCAGGTTTACAACTGTTCATTTTTTGATCCCTCCGTCCCCATAGGGGTATACTCCCGTCAGTATTTAATTTTTGGGGCATGCCTTATGTCTTTGCAGGCGCGGATAGAAGTTAAAGTGAGAAGTGATGAAAATCTGCAGCACTATGAATTAATTAACGAAAGTCATATGCATAGCGGGTCGGCAACAGAGTCTCACTTTAAGCTGACAGTGGTTTCCGGGCGCTTCGAAGGCTTGGGTGCTGTCAAGCGCCATCAGCTTATGTACGCACTGCTCGCTGGTGAACTCAGAGATGGGGTGCACGCGCTGGCGTTGCATCTCTACAGCCCTGGCGAGTGGCGCGCGCGCCAAACTGCGGCTCCTGCCTCGCCCGATTGCCGTGGCGGCAGCAAAAACGCTTGATTGCACTGCTTCTGAAGCATCGCGCCATAGGTCTTTTGATCTCTGAATTGTGACAAAAAGATGGTAATAAAATGACCGCTTAAAGGGGGCAACGTTGCGTTGGCCAACCTTTTGGGCTAAGGTACATTTAGTTGTTACTTTGAACTCTGGCAATTTCTGGCGTGAATTCAGCGCCAATCAAGCTGGTCACAAGTACCTTTTGGCTGACTGTGTCGGCTGTATCTCAGCCTGTATTAATGTCGTCAATGTCAGATGAAACTGATCGAGACATGGTTTTCTGTAGAGAGGCTCAGGCTGTGTGTTCTCTACACAAGACAACATAGCTGAAAGCAAGAGATTTGATTATGAATGATTCTTTACGACACTCTATATTGTCATGGCTTGCCCGCGGGGCACTAGTGGCGGCCCTTGGCGCCTTCACTTTTACGGCTTGGGCTCAGTACCGACAATCCCTACTAATCATTGAGTTACCGGATTTTGTTTCAGAGATTGTTGAACAAAAACCTGCGATCAGCGTACTGCCGGATTTTGAATCATTTGTTGATACCCAGGATCGCAAGCAAGCCTTTTTTAACTTCCTTACTGATTATATAGAGCACGAGAACCTTAACATTATTAAGACCCGAGCCTTGCTTGAACCCATGTGGCAGGTTGTCAGCAATGGACAGCGCTTGAGTGACGTTGAATATCTCACCATGCTGGATGTCGCAGAGCAGTACCGTCTTGATGCCGCGGAACTCAGTGAGCGTCAGGTATTGCAGGAATTGATGAAACGTGTGGATGTTATCCCTACATCTCTGGTGCTCGCGCAGGCTGCTAACGAATCTGCCTGGGGTATGTCACGTTTTGCCCGTGAAGCGAACAATATATTCGGGCAGTGGTGCTTCGATTCCGGTTGTGGTCTGGTCCCTGCGCGCCGCGGTGCGAATGCGACTCACGAGGTAAAGGCGTTTGCGTCGATTGAAGAATCAGTCAACGCCTATTTTCTCAATCTTAATACCAACAGCAGCTATCAGGAGATGCGAGAGATGCGTGCGCAAATGCGTGCTCAGAGTCGCCCGCTCGACTCCATGGTGCTGGCTCGAGGTTTAACTCGTTATTCTCAGCGTGGGATGGCGTACGTCAGTGAGTTGCAGGATATCATTCGTGTGAATCGTCTTGGTGCGCTGGACAAGTCCTGACTTCCTGGCCACTTCCGCTGACTGTACTTCTCAGCACCGTCCCGCTCCCGGAGCGGGCAAGTTCCTCACAACGACGCCTGCGGCGTGTTTATTGTATTGTTGTTTGCTCACTTACCCGCCCGGGAGAGGGACGGCGGTGCGACTGCGCAGCCTTTCAAAGGGCGACTAAGGGCACAAAGACTAAACAACATCAATCCGCATTCCCCGGCACAGATCGAATCCACAGCTTGTTAAACCAATAATACCGATTGGTCCCGCGTTTTGGCGCCGTGCATATATATCCATAACGGCGCATCTGGAATTCTTCCTCTGCCTGAATAGTGAAGTGCACCGCATCGCGGTCAATCCACTGCAGTGTCAGAGGCTTGCCATTGGCGTAACAACCTAGCTGCGACACGTTAAAATCACCTGCAAGTTGCAAGGTCACTGGCGGGTTTTTGCTATCAGTAACCGGCGACCGTGGCGAGTGCTCAAGCACCTGAAAGGCAAGGCTGTCTAGCTTGGTGCGTGCTGACTCAATGTCAGCGAATGAGGCGGCCAGCGGATAACGGGGCAGGGCGGTGAAGTCAGAGTAATATCCTACGGCACCGGAATTCTGCGCCAAAGCCACAAAGCCCATCTCTGCAATCATGGCCGTGATGTCATCATCAAACTCGCCGTAAGGATAAGCCATGATTTTGTGATCTTGGCCCGTTTCTGTCTTGATTCGAGTCTGGGCCTCCAGCAACTCAACACGAAGTCTGGCAAGCCTGTCAGCATTGGTTTCGCCGGGCAGCGCGTCCACCATGTGCGGGTGATTCACCATGTGGTTAGCAATAATAACGCCAGCGTCGGACATCTCACGGATCTGATCCCAGGTCATATAACCACGTTGGTTGTCATTGACCGGTTGTGTTGTGACAAACAAGGTCATCGGAAAACCAAATTCCTTAAGCAGCGGCCAGCCGGTATCGTAGATTGAAATATAGGCATCATCGAAGGTCAGGGCTGCCGTGCGTTCAGGCAGGGGATCTTTGTTCTGCAGTGCGTTGATCAGTCGATCCAGAGGCCAGACTTCAAAATGGTTGTCGCGCAGGTACTCCATCTGAATGCGCAGCTCCTCGGCAGTCAGGCTCGTGGAGCGGGGTGTTGTATCGGAAACATGATGATATATGGTTATCACCGCATGTCCTTCGGGTGCGGGAGCTGTTTGCGCCAGGCTCGTTTGGCCTCCTGAGGCCATTATCAGCGCGGCGACCAGTAATCGCGTTCTGCAGTATCTTGCAATACTGAGCACGTGATCGACAAAAATTAATTCATTCATAAGGATAGACAAGCCTGTTGGGATTGAGTAAAAACATAGATACAAGATTGTGAACCAATTCACGGTTCCCATCAATTCATGACTGATAGCGCAACGAGGGTAAATTTTTTAGGCTTAGTGGCAATACTTTGGTTCGCAATCAGAACGCGGAAGACGTTCTAGGAATCTCCGACACAAAAACAACAGAAGCGGAGTAAGAAAAATGAAAGGAAAAACCGCGCGTTTATTTTGCCTTTTTAAAAAAATCGCTAGTGCTCGGCCAACGCACTATCCCTTGGCTAGCTATCATTCATCTACTTCTGATGTACCCAATCCTTTTGATCATCATCCCGTGTTGTCTGCTCTTTTCAGCGGGCGGCGCCGGATATTACCGAACTGGTGTCCCCAGTAGCTCGTCCCCTCCCTGTGGCGGCGGAGTAAGACTGACCTCGCTCTCCCACCCGTCAGTAGTCAGTGTTAGCCTCAGTGCCTGATGTCAGCAGTCATCGCGCACCGAGGTTTTTTTTGGGGGGTCTAAGCTGTGGATGGGAGTGCCTAAAGACTTTTTAACTGGCAAACATTGCGGGCTTTGTGGTATAAATCCGCGCGCTCAACAGACCGGTGACTGCCTGTCACCGATATAACGTCACACATACGTCGACACATGTACCCTGGGTGCTGCAGAAATGCAGTTGGGACATGGGATGTATGGAGGCCTAACCCGGAAAATAGCCAAGGTAATTAATATGACTACTGTGTCAATGAAAGACATGCTTAAAGCTGGCGTCCACTTCGGACACCAGACTCGTTACTGGAATCCCAAGATGAAGCAGTTCATCTTCGGCGCACGTAACAAGATCCACATCATCAACCTGGAACACACCGTTCCTGCAATGAACGAAGCGCTGGCAGCTGCACAAAGCCTCGCGGCTCGTAACAAAAAAATCCTGTTTGTTGGCACCAAGCGTGCGGCAGGTCCTGTGATTAAGGCGCAAGCCGAGCGTTGCGGTATGCCTTACGTTGACCACCGTTGGTTGGGTGGCATGCTGACCAACTACAAAACCATTCGTGGTTCTATCAAGCGTCTGCGCGATCTGGAAGCCCAGGAAACTGATGGCACGCTGGATCGTCTGACCAAGAAAGAAGCACTGATGCGTCGTCGCGACAAAGAGAAACTCGAGCGCAGCATCGGCGGAATCAAGGATATGGCTGGTTTGCCAGATGCGCTGTTTGTGATCGATGTGGATCATGAGCGGATCTCTATAACTGAAGCTAACAGCCTGCGTATCCCAGTGATTGGTATCGTCGATACCAATTCTAACCCCGATGGCGTTGACTACCCGATTCCCGGCAACGATGACGCGATGCGCGCAATTGAGCTGTACGCCTCAGCGATCGCTGACGCCTGTATCGCTGGTCGTTCAACCGGCAACTTGGTAAATGACAGCGAGTTCGTGGAAGTGGTTCAAGCACCGATTACGGCAGATGCTGCTGGTACTGCCGAGGCATCTGCCTGACAGGACCGGGGTGCCTCCCCGGCATCCCGGGCTTGCTGATCGGAATGATCATTGGCAAGCGACCGTTGTGGATATGTTGGTACACTAGAATGTCAAAAAAGGGGCTTAGCCCCTTTTTTTTAACAAGAATTTTTATATGGCCGAATTAAAACGTGCTGCATGTCTGCCGGATTTAATTCAAGAATTCAAATTTTCAGAACTATTAAAGAGGCTATTTAACATGGCAGAAATTACCGCAGGTATGGTTAAGGAATTGCGTGAGCGCACTGGTCTGGGAATGATGGACTGTAAAAAAGCGCTGGTTGAATCCAATGGTGATCTGGAAAAGGCGATCGAAGATCTGCGTAAGGCCAGTGGCCTGAAGGCTGCAAAAAAAGCCGGTCGTACTGCAGCTGAAGGCGTGGTTATGTCGCGTGTTGCAGAAGATGGCAGCTACGCCATGATGGTGGAAATTAACAGTGAGACTGACTTTGTTGCCCGTGACCAGAACTTCCTTGGTTTTGCTCACAACATCGTCGACAAGGCATTTGCCAGCAAACAGTCATCCGTTGAAGTGTTGATGGCCGGCGAGCTGGAATCAGCGCGTGAAGCGCTGGTGCAGAAAATTGGCGAGAATATCAGTGTGCGTCGCATTCAGATCGTTGATGCTCCTGAAGGTGTCGCTGGCAGTTACGTGCACAGCAATAACCGCATCTCCGTTGTTGTTGCTTTGAAAGGCGGCGACGCGGTACTGGCGCGTGATATCGCCATGCATATTGCAGCCGCTAACCCTCTCGTTGTGCGCTCTGGCGATCTGTCGCAAGCGTTGCTCGACAAAGAGCGTGAGATTTACACTGCACAGGCAGCTGAGAGTGGGAAACCCGCAGACATCGTTGCAAAAATGGTCGAAGGTCGTGTACGAAAGTACGTTGCCGAAGTGTCATTGCTTGAGCAGCAGTTTGTGAAGGATCCTGAGCTGACCATCTCTGCGTTGCTAAAAAAGGCCGGTGCTGACGTGGTGAGTTTTGTACGTTATGAAGTAGGCGAAGGTATCGAGAAAGAAGTGGTTGATTTTGCCGAAGAAGTCAAAGCACAGGCGGCTGCAGCCAAGCATTGATTGTTGCGATGGGCATCGGATGTGACGTGTCAATCTTTGTGACACGTCGCTTCTGTGCAGATAAGCTCTAAAACACTCTATTTAAAATGAGATTCATCAAGCGGGAACATCATGCCTAAAGCTGAGAAAAAGTATAAACGCATACTATTAAAGCTGAGTGGTGAGGCGCTGATGGGCGAAGCCGATTTTGGAATCGACCCGAAAGTGCTTGATCGTATGGCTGTTGAAGTCGGTCAACTGGTGGGGCTTGGAATCCAGATCGGCATGGTGATTGGTGGTGGCAATTTGTTCCGCGGTGCTGCATTAAACGCAGCAGGAATGGAGCGGGTAACCGGCGATCACATGGGTATGCTGGCTACGGTGATGAATGCCCTTGCCATGCGTGATGCCATGGAACGTGCCGGCATCAGCACCCGGGTAATGTCTGCCATTCCCATGAGCGGGGTGGTAGAGCACTATGACCGTCGCGCCGCCATTCGTCACATCCGCAATGGGGATGTGGTGATTTTTGCGGCGGGTACCGGCAATCCGTTTTTTACCACTGACTCAGCAGCCTGCCTGCGCGGTATCGAGATCGATGCTGAACTCATTCTGAAAGCAACCAAAGTTGATGGTGTATACTCCGCCGATCCGATGAAGGTGCCGGACGCCGTCAAATACGATTATCTGACTTACGACGAAGTGCTGGACCGCAAACTTGGTGTAATGGATCTGACCGCCATCTGTCTGGTGCGTGATCACGATATTCCCGTGTGTGTGTTTAACATGCAGAAACCGGGTTCATTGCTGAACAATGTCATGGGGTTGGCTGACGGAACCTTGATCGGAGTTTCGCGTCCATAACGGCGGCGTCGTGAATAAGAATTAACAGGGGACTACCATGATCGAACAAACCATAAAAGATGCTAATGAGCGCATGGAAAAGTCCCTGCACTCGCTGGAAATCGCATTTAATAAAATTCGTACCGGCCGCGCTCACCCAAGTCTGCTTGACAGCGTGATGGTGTCTTACTATGGCTCTGATACCCCGCTTAGCCAGTTGGCCAACATCACCGTTGAAGAAGGCCGTTTGCTGGTGATTGCGCCGTGGGAGCGCAAGTTGATTACCGAGGTTGAAAAGGCCATTCTGCGAGCAGACTTGGGTCTGAACCCCTCCAATAACGGCGAAAGTATTCGTTTACCGATGCCGGCATTGACTGAAGAGACCCGCCGCGAGTATACAAAACAAGCTAAAAACGAAGCAGAAGGTGCACGGGTGGCGATTCGTAATATTCGGCGTGATGCCAATGCGCATATCAAGGACCTGCTCAAAAATAAGGAAATCAGTGAGGATGATCAGCGTCGCGCTGAAGAGCGTATTCAAAAATTGACGGATAAATTCATTGCTGCTGTTGACGTTGCTTTCGGCGTCAAGGAAAAGGATTTGTTGTCCATCTGATTCTTGCCGGTTAAAGCTGACTGGTCAGCGTTATCCGGCCAGAGTTATCCCAGAAAACACTGAATTTCAGAAGGACAAACGGTGCTGGACAAGGACCGCAATAAACACCAAAGCAGCCAACCCCGCCATGTGGCGGTGATTATGGATGGCAATAATCGCTGGGCTAAAATCCAGGGGCTTGACGGCAGCGGCGCTGGGCATCGGGCGGGTGCGGAAGCAGCGCGCGAACTGGTATTTTCCTGCGCCGACCGGGACATAGAGTTTCTGACACTGTTTGTGTTCAGCAGTGAGAACTGGCTGCGTCCCAATAAAGAAGTCAAAGGCTTGATGGCGTTGTTTCTCAGTGTGTTGCGGCGTAAAGAAATTCGTCAGATGCACGAGCGCAATGTGCGTTTACAATTTATTGGCAATCGTGCCAACTTTGCCCCGCGCCTTCTTAACAATATGGTTGAAGTCGAGCAATTGACCCGCAATAACACCGGTATGGTCGTTACCGTGGCTGCCGATTACGGCGGGCAATGGGACATCGCTCAGGCCTGTCGTGCCATCGCCCTGGACGTGCAAGACGGTCTGATCAACGCCGCGGATATTGATACTGACCACGTTCAGCGAACCATCAGCCTTGGTCAGGTGCCAGCGCCTGATCTGTGTATCAGAACCGGCGGCGAGCGGCGCATCAGCAACTTCCTGCTTTGGCAAATGGCCTATACAGAGCTGTACTTTACCGACTGCTACTGGCCTGACTTCAACAACGCCGAATTGCAACTGGCACTGGATGATTTCAGTCAACGCAAGCGTCGTTATGGCGGGCACTCTGAAAGTGACGAATTGACGGTTTCATCCACAGCGACTTCACCTCGCGTGTTATCCGGACAGGGTGCCTGAGGTGCTGCGCCAGCGTGTAGTGACAGCTCTGGTCATGTTACTGGTCTTGTATGCCGGGACAGCCTGGCTCTCTCCAACCTGGTATGCGGGCTTTCTCAGCCTTATCATGTTGCCAGCACTCATGGAATGGGCTGAGTTGATGGGGCTTCACCGCTCCAGAGACAAAGCGCTGTGGATACTCTTGGTCACCACCATTATTGTGCCTGTGCTGATTATGCTGGTGTTTCCTGGTGCGGTGCCGTCTACCATCGGCGTAGCGGTGGTCAGTGCGCTGGCGATCATATTCTGGTTTTTAGTGTTTCTGGCGATCAGCGTGTATCCAGCTGGCCAGCACTACTGGGAGGCGACCTGGAAATTGGGAGCGATGGGCATTGCCTGTCTGCTGCCGACTTGGCTAGGCCTGTTTTATCTGAAGGTGCTCGATCCGACAGGCATGCTGGTGTTTATCCTGATCGGGCTGGTCAGTATCGTAGATATTGGTGCCTATTTCAGTGGTCGGGCCTGGGGTAACAAGAAACTGGCTTTGGCACTGAGTCCTAAGAAGTCATGGGCCGGGTTCTGGGGTGGCATGGCGAGCTGCGCTGCTTTGGCCACACTGATTCTGTGGTGGGTACACACCCGATATCAGCCGTTGTCGGTGGATTTATGGATTCTGTTATTGGCCGCCGCCATGTTGATGGCGGTGTTTTCTGTGGTTGGTGACTTGTTTGAAAGCATGCTAAAGCGCCATCGAGGTGTGAAGGATAGCGGGCGACTGCTCCCCGGTCATGGCGGTTTTCTTGATCGCATCGACAGTCTGATGGCGGCCACACCTATTTATGTTCTGGCCTTGTTGGTACTCAGCCAAGGTCTGGCGGTACTTTGACGATGACTGAAACATCCCATGTCCAGGCGCAGTGCATTTCGGTATTGGGTTCTACTGGGTCTGTTGGCACCAGCACGCTGGATGTGATTTCCCGCTATCCGCAACTGTCCGTTTACGCACTCAGTGCAGGCAGTAATGCAGAGTTGCTGTTTGAGCAGTGTTTGCGCTTCAAGCCGCGGGTGGCGGTGATACTCGCAGAGCAGCACGCTGATCTGCTGCGCCTGCAGTTAAAACAGGCGGGTAGCGAAACCGAGGTGCGTTACGGGTCTCAGGCCCTATGCGATATCGCATCGTCACCCGATGTTGACACAGTGATGGCAGCAATTGTTGGCGCGGCCGGATTGCCGCCGGCACTTGCGGCGGTCTCCAGTGGCAAAAAAGTGTTACTGGCCAACAAAGAAGCGCTGGTCACCGCCGGTGCTTTGTTTATGAAAGCAGCGGAGGACAGTGGCGCTGTCGTATTGCCTATAGACAGTGAACACAACGCTATTTTTCAGTGTTTGCCTTTGTCAGCCCAGCAGCGGCGTGGTCGCCTGGCAGAGCACGGTGTTCGGCGCGTGGTGTTAACTGCTTCGGGCGGCCCGTTTTTAAAGATCCCGCTGTCTGAGCTTGAATGGGTCACGCCAGCTCAGGCCTGCAAACATCCGAATTGGTCAATGGGGCGAAAAATTTCTGTTGATTCCGCCACCATGATGAACAAAGGTCTTGAGTTTATTGAGGCCTGTGTCCTGTTTGATTTGCCGCCATCACAGGTGGATGTATTGATACATCCGCAGAGTATTGTGCATTCCATGGTTGAATACCGGGATGGTTCAGTGCTCGCCCAACTGGGTAGCCCTGACATGCGAGTGCCTATCGCTCATGCATTAGCCTGGCCTTGGCGCATGGACTCCGGCGCCAGTTTTCTGGATCTGGTGAAAAGTCCGGACCTGCAGTTTATGGCGCCGGATCTGGAGCGTTTCCCGGCGTTGGCCTTGGGCATCGAGGCGGCAAGCCAGGGCGGCTACTCGCCCTGTATTCTGAATGCTGCCAACGAAATCGCAGTTGCGGCGTTTCTTGACGGACATATCCGCTTTACCGAGATTACGGGGGTGATTTCAGGCACACTGGCGCAAATAACTTGTCGCCAGCCGTTGTCTATCGCTATGATTCAGGCAGTTGACGGGCAAGCCCGGGCAATCGCCAGCGAATTGGTGGCTGCGCTTAGTCGCTTGAAAACAGCTTAGGCACTGGATTTTCTGCTCCAGAGCAACGGTGGTGGTTTCTGGTAAGAGGGCAACCGGTTGTCGCCGGGAGCATTTTCCGCAGTAGTACTGGACAGGACTTATGTTGCAGACCTTGGTTGTAAATATCTTGGCCCTGATCGTCACCCTGGGCATCCTCGTTACTATTCATGAATTTGGTCACTTCTGGGTCGCACGTCGCTGTGGCGTGAAAGTGCTGCGCTTTTCCATAGGATTTGGCAAAGCAGTTAAGACCTGGGTTGGCAAAGACGGTTGTGAATACGTCATCGCACCCATTCCTCTCGGGGGTTACGTCAAAATGCTGGGTCAGGACGATACCCGCACCGGCGCTGGCAGTAACATACACGATGATGAACGTCACATGGCATTCAACTACAAACCGTTGTGGCAGCGCTTTGCGATTGTAGCGGCTGGTCCGCTGGCTAATTTTCTATTGGCAATTCTGGTGTTCTGGCTGATCAACATCACCTACGGGCAGCGTGGTGTGGCACCAGTGATTGGCAGTATTCTGCCGGAATCACCCGCTTGGCAGGTGGGGTTGCGCGCGGGTGATGAAATTGTTTCTGTTGATGGTAATGACACCACGCTGTGGCAGCACGTCACCATGGCAATGCTCGATCGCCTGGGAGAGACCGGTCAACTGCAGATTACGGCCATCCCTGCAGGACAACTGGATACCCGTGACTACACCATCCCCCTGAACAGCTGGCAGTCCTCCAGCGCGGCGCCTGATCCTCTGGGTTCGCTGGGTATTGTGCAGTTTGATATTCCGCCGGTGCTGGACACAATTGTGGCAGGGGGCGCTGCAGAGCAAGCTGGTCTGATGAGTGGCGACAGGATCATCAGCGCCGATGGTCAAGATATATCGGGCTGGGTGCAATGGGTCAGTATTGTGCGCGCCAGTCCGGAACTGCCTCTGGAAGTTGTTGTCGAACGAGCGGTAAGTGCGGAGCGGCAACAGCTGACCCTGACTCCGGCTGGCAATCGCGCTGAGGATGGATCGCTGACAGGCGTCATCGGCGCCAGTGTCGCGCCGTTTGACGTGTATGCCAGTATGCCCGCAGATCAGCGCCGTGAGGTCAGTTTTAACCCGATCAGTGCCGTGGTACCTGCGCTGCAGGAAACCTGGGACAAGTCAGTGTTTGTGCTGGAATCAATTCAGAAAATGGTGATCGGACTGATCTCTGTCAAGAATATCAACGGACCAATCACTATTGCTCAGGTCGCCGGTGAAACAGCCAGTTATGGTCTGGAAGTTTATCTGGGTTTTCTGGCAATTCTGAGTATCAGTCTTGGTGTGATGAATTTATTGCCAATTCCGGTGCTGGATGGGGGGCATTTGTTGTATTACACCATTGAGGCTATCATACGCCGCCCGGTACCCGAGCGAATTCAGGCCATGGGCCTGCAACTTGGATTGCTGATTATCGGCGGCATCATGATGCTGGCGATTTATAACGACGTCAGTCGGTTGTTGTGATCATTACTAACCTGATGATTCCGCTGAGCCGCTTGACAAAAAATTCATAAAAACGTCCGGATTTGTAAGAACTCCATGATAAGAAAGTCGTGTCTCAGTGCTCTCCTGACCCTTGGCATTGCTGCTACAGCGCAGGCGCAAGCACAGAATTTCAGAATCTCTGACATCCGCATTGACGGTCTGCAGCGGATTTCTCCGGGTGTAATGTTCAGTCTGCTGCCGGTGGGCGTAGGCGATCAGATGGAAGCGGGCACGGCTGCCGCCATCATTCGCGCCATCACAGAATCGCAGTACTTTGAAGAAGTGGAAGTTGCCCGCGACGGCGATGTTTTGTTGATTACAGTGCTTGAACGGCCCTCGGTCAGTGAGATCAATATCGAGGGTAACCGGGTTCTGAAGTCAGAAGATATTCTGCGCAACATGGAGCAGGCTGAAATTGTGGAAGGCGGTATTTTTACCCGCTCTACACTTGAAGCGATTCGTCAGGGCATACAGGAGGTGTATTCGGGCCGCGGACGTTACGGCACAACCGTGGACATCGAAGTAGAGGAGTTACCCCGCAACCGTGTGGCGATTGATATGACGGTCAATGAGGGTGAAGAAAGCCGTATTCGTGATATCAATATTGTTGGCAACACCACGTACGAAAACGAAGAACTGACCAATATCTTTGATCTGGGGGTTCGTCCCTGGTATCTGCCGTTGAGCCGCCGTGACCGTTACTCTCGTGAGCAGCTGGAAGGTGATATTGAACGGCTGAATTCCTGGTACCTTGACCGTGGTTTTGCGCGTTTTAACGTTGACAATACCCCGGTATCGATTACGCCGGATAATGAACAGATTTACATCACCATCAATGTCAGCGAAGGACAGCAGTATCAGATCAGCAAAGTCGATTTGGTTGGTGATCTTGTCAATGCTGAACCCTTGCTGCGAGCCTACACGCTTGTAGGCCCTGGCCAGACATTCTCACAGGCCTTGATCACCGCCAGTGAAGAGTACATGACGCAGATTCTGGGTAACCTCGGCTACGCGTTTGCAGAAGTGGAGGGTGTCCCCAATATCAACGATGAAGACAACACCGTCGAAGTTATTTTTTACGTTGAGCCCGGCGCGCGTACCTATGTAAACCGAATCAATTACAGTGGCAACGTCACCACGGCGGATGACGTGCTACGCCGCGAAATGCGCCAGCTGGAAAGCGCTCCCGCGTCCAGTCAGCAGATTGAGTTATCCAAGGTTCGTCTGGAGCGACTGGGTTATTTCTCCACGGTCGAAGTTGATACCGTAGAAGTCCCCGGCACCTCGGATCAGGTGGACGTCGAGTTTGAGGTAGAAGAACAAAGTTTCGGCAGCGTGTCTTTCAGCATAGGCTCAGGCGGTGGCGGTAACTGGTTTGTGGCTACAGATCTGCAGGCTGAGAACTTTTTGGGTACCGGTCGCACCGTTGCTGTAGGCCTTAACCGCAGTTATTTCAGCAGCAGCGCCAACTTCTCTTACATGGACCCATACTTCACCCCTGATGGTGTGAGCCGCGGTTTCAGCGTGTTTGCACAGAAGCAGGATTCACCCTTTAACATTGCCAGTTTTTCCACCACCTCCTATGGCGCCACTCTGAATTTCAGTTACCCGATCAGCGAGATACAGCAGATCGGTTATAACATTGGTTATTCACATACAGAACTCAGTTCCGGCGGATTATCCGTGCAGGAGATCGAGGCCACACCCGTACTGACGCCCGGTGTTGATCGCTACGTTATTACGCCGGCGAATCTCAACCCATGGGATGGCCCGGTGAGGGATGCCGTTACCGGTCTGGTGAGTGAATTGCCAATTGAGTATCTCAATCGCAATCCTGATCCTGGCTTTATTGACCGTAATGGCAGGATATTTGACAACCTGACTTTTACAACTAATTGGGTGCGCACCACGCTCAACCGTGGTCAGTTACCAACCGCCGGTTCCTTCCAGCAACTGTCGTTTGAAGTGACAGTGCCGGGCAGCGACCTCGAGTATTATCGCGCCAGTTATAACACCCAGTATTACCGCCCGTTGTTTGGTGAAGACTGGGTATTCCACGTGCGCACCAATCTTGGTTATGGCGATGGTTATGGCGATACTGGCGAGCTGCCGTTTTTTCAGAATTACTTTGCGGGCGGTCTGGCTTACAACGGTGTCGTGCGTGGCTTCGAAGAGAATAGTCTTGGCCCACGCAGTACTCCACCATTAACGTATCAGACCAATCTGGCCGGACTGATCAAGGATGAAAATGGTAACGTCAAAGTCACTGCTGGCGGTTTTGCGGAAGGTTATGATGGCTCACTGGGGTATCTGTCGGTACCGGTGATTAACGCCAACGGTCAACCAGTACTCGATGCCAATGGCAATCAGCAGCTGCAGTTGGCCGCCCAGCCTTACGACATTTATGGTGATCGAAACAGTTTTGGTGGCAACATTCTGACCACGGCGTCTGTTGAGTTGTTGTTCCCGCTGCCCATGGTTGAAGATCGTGGACGCGTGCGCTCCAGCCTGTTTTTTGATGTGGGAAGTGTGTTCTCTAATAATTGCTCAGTCAGGCAGACTGCATTGAATACCTGTGGTCAGTTTGATACGGGTGATCTGCGCTACTCTGTCGGAGTGGGCGTGACCTATTTGTCGCCATTCGGGCCCTTGACATTTTATTTAGCCAAACCGTTTACCAAGAACCCGAATGACCAGACCAAGTCTTTTGACTTTACGATTGGCGCCGGATTTTGATCCGGTAAAAAACGCGCAGCGGGGATGAAACTCAGTGTTATAATCCCGCGCTGTCGCAAACCAGCAAATATTGCATAAAACTCAAACACATATGACCAAGGTGATTAACATGAAAAAAATAATGATACTGGTTGCAGCTCTGTTTTTAACGGTGAATTCTGCTGTTGCCCAGACTGCTCCTGTCATTGGTATCATCAATCTTGAACAGGCGTTGTTTAACACTGACGCAGCGCGAGAGTTAGAGACCGGCACCCGCAGCGAGTTTGCGGCTGATGAAGGCCGTCTTGAGCAGCTCAATACTGAACTGCGCACCCTGATTGAACGAGCACAGCGCGATGAGTCAATTATGAGCGAGTCAGAACTGCGTGCGCTGAACTCTGAAGCACAGGAAAAGCAGGTTCAGATGCAATTGATCAGTGAGCGTCTGCAAACCGCCTGGCAAGAGCGTCAACAACAATTTGTTGAAACCATGCGTGAACCTTTGGGTCAGGCGATTGAAACTGTTGTTCAGGAAGGCAGTTACGATCTGGTACTCAATGCAGAAGCCGTGGCGTTTTTTAACAACAGCTATGACATCACAGCGCTTGTCACCGCCAAATTGAACGAGCTGGCGCGCTGAAACCCAGCGCCCGGTAACGGCTCTCTCAAGTGTCGGGTAATCAGCAATGAAGGTATCGTTCACGCTGGCAGAGTTGTCAGCGAAGCTGGACGTGCCTGTCCGTGCGGGTATTGGTTCGCAGCATGACCGCCCCGCAGATCGATTGATCATAGACGGTCTGGCGACACTGGAAAATGCCCGGCAGGGAAAATTGAGTTTTCTCAGTAATCCTCGCTACAGCCAGCAGTTAACGGTTTGTCAGGCCAGTGCTGTGATTGTTCATCCAGAGATGGCTGGCGCAACTCACCTTCCCTGTCTGCTATCAACGTCACCCTATGTTACCTATGCAAAGGCCTCGCAACTGTTTGCCGCCGCCATCGCTCAACAACGCCCGCGAACTGCCCTGCAAACAGGCATCCATCCTTCCGCAGTTGTGAGTGTTGATGCCGTTATCGGTGCCGATGTGTGTGTGGGCCCGCATGCGGTCATCGAAGCCGGTGCCCGCATAGGAGCAGGTTGTGATATCGGAGCAGGAACTTACATCGGCAGCGGCGTCAGTCTGGGTGTTGACTGTGTGATCTACGCTAATGTAACTGTGTATCACGATGTGGTGATGGGAGACCGCGTTATGGTGCACGCCGGCGCAGTGCTGGGAGCTGATGGCTTCGGCTTTGCCTTTGATGGTCAGCGCTCTGTCAAGATTGCACAGTTAGGTTCGGTGCGTATTGGCTCGGATGTAGAGATCGGCGCAGCCACCAGTATCGACAGGGGTGCGCTTGATGACACCGTGATCGGAGACGGCGTCAAAATTGATAACCAGGTACAAATAGGCCATAACTGTATAGTTGGGGACCACACAGTGATTTGTGGCTGTACGGCGTTGGCTGGCAGTACGCGGATAGGTCGTTACTGCGTGATAGGTGGTGGCGTGGGCATCACCGGACATCTGAGTATCACGGATCGTGTGACGGTCAGTGCGATGTCAATGGTGACGCAGTCGATTACCAAGCCCGGCTTGTATTCCTCTGGCACTTTGTTGCAGGAATCCAGCATCTGGAAACGAAACGTGGTGACTCTCGGCAAGCTGTCCGAGTTGTCCCGAACTGTCAGGAACATAAAAAGGCAACTGGACCAAACCGGGTTGCCGCCGCCAGGACATGATTATGATGAACATTGAAGAAATAAAGGAATATCTGCCACAGCGTTATCCTTTTTTACTGGTTGACAGGGTGGTCAGCATAGAGCTGGGCAAGTCGATTGTTGCCTACAAAAATGTCAGCGTGAATGAGCCATTTTTTGAAGGCCATTTTCCAGATTTCCCGATCATGCCGGGCGTATTGATTATCGAAGCTCTGGCGCAAGCGGCGGGTGTGCTTGGTTTCAAGAGCCAAGAGAAGAAACCCAAAGACGGTTACGTGTATTATTTTGTGGGTGCTGATGAAGTTCGTCTCAAGCGCCCGGTATTGCCGGGTGACCGGCTCACGCTGGAGGCGACTATCCTCACCAGCAAACGCGGTATTTACAAATTTCAGTGTCGCGCCTCCGTTGATAACGAGTTGGTGGGCGAAGCGATCATCATTTGCGCAGAGAGGAAGAAGGAAAAGTGATTGATGCGCTTGCAATCATACACCCCTCGGCCAGCATCGCAGAGGGCGTCCGCATAGGACCTTGGAGTATCATTGGTCCGAATGTCACCATTGGCGAGGGCAGTGACATTGGCTCGCATGTGGTGATCAAAGCCAACACCCGTATTGGTAAAGGCAACAGCATTTATCAGTTTGCTTCCGTTGGAGAAGATCCGGCTGACAAAAAATTCGCTGGCGAGGATACCTGGCTGGAGATTGGTGATAACAATATCATCCGTGAGGGCGCGACATTGCACCGTGGTACTGGCGCCGGCGGGGGATTAACCCGTATCGGCAACGGTAATCTGCTGATGGCCTATGTGCATATCGCGCATGACTGCATGGTTGGTAACAATACCGTATTTGCCAATAATGCCGGATTGTCGGGTCATGTATTGGTGGATGATTGGGCGATCCTCGGTGGTTATGCCGGCGTTAATCAATTCCTGCGGATAGGCGCGCATGCCATGGTCGGGGGCATGACCCATGTTTCCCATGATGTGCCGGCTTACGTCATTGTCAGTGGCAGTCCTCCAGCGGTCCGCACTGTTAACACGGTCGGCCTTGAGCGGCGCGGTTTTGACGAAGTTACCGTCAAACTGATCCGCGAAGCGTTCAAGATCATTTATAAACGGGGGCTAAGCCTGCAGGAGGCGCAGCAACAGATTGCGCAACTGGCTGGTCAAAATGCAGCGCAGCTGTCTGCATTGACCGTGTTGCTGAACTCGATCTCCGGGTCAGTAAAAGGTATTCATCGCTAAGGCAGGTGCCTTGCTGCCACCGAATAGCCACAGAATAAAAAGACAGGTGCCGGATTTATGCTGATAGCCATGGTCGCAGGAGAACCGTCCGGTGACATACTCGGTGCCGGTCTGATTCAAGCGTTGCGTCAGCGTTATCCCGAAGCCCGGTTTGTGGGTGTTGGCGGTCCGGCAATGCTGGCGTGCGGGTTCGACAGCATCACGCCGATGGAACGTTTGTCGGTGATGGGTTTTATTGAACCTCTTGGGCGTCTTCCGGAGTTACTTCGGCTCAAGTCGGACCTGATCAAACGCTTTACCGATGAAAAACCGGCAGTCTTCATCGGTATCGATTCTCCGGGTTTTAATCTGCGCCTTGCTCAATCGCTGCATGATCTTGGTATCAAAACTGTTCACTACGTCAGCCCCAGCGTGTGGGCCTGGGGTCAGAAGCGCATTTTCAAAATAGCCAAAGCTATTGATCTGATGCTCACCCTGTTTCCGTTTGAGACCGATATCTACCAGCAGCATGGAATAGCGGTGCACTGCGTGGGTCATCCCATGGCTGATCGGGTTGATCCGGATGAGCATCAAGCTCAGGCACGGCAGCAGGCGCAGCAGATATTGGGTCTGAATCCTTCCGGAGCGCAGCAAGTTGTGTGTCTGATGCCTGGCAGCCGTCATGACGAAGTTGCGCGTCTGGCGCCGGTTTTTCTGCAGACCGCATTAATCTGTTTGCAGAGTCGCCCGGACCTGCACTTTGTGATCCCCTGTGCCAATAAAACACGCCTTGCGCAAGTAAATCAGCTTCTTCAGCACACCTTGTCGATGGCAGCGGGAAATGCGCTTGCCACTCAGTCCTTGCATCAACACTTCAGTGTGCTCGATGGCCAGTCCTTTGAAGCCATGCGGGCAGCAGACATGGTGCTTCTTGCTTCAGGGACGGCGACGCTGGAAGCCATGTTGCTGAAACGCCCGATGATTGTGTGTTACAAGCTGTCAGCCATGACCTGGTGGATGGCGTCGCGGCTGGTCAAAATCCCCAACATTGCCCTGCCTAATCTGTTAGCGGGCCGACGCCTGGTGCCGGAGTATCTGCAACAGGCGGTCAGCGCCCCGGCCCTGTCGACTGAGTTGTTGGTCTGGCTTGCAGATCCGGTCAGGCGCCACGCATTGCTGGGAGATTTTACCCGCATCCATTGCAGCATCCGACTTGATGCCGATCAGCAGGCGGCGGCCGCAGTCAGTGCCTTAATCAATAACCCCGGTCCCCCTTCCAGTCCTGCTGGTGGTGCACAGCCGTGACAGACAAGCCTGCCCGAGCTGAACGCTCCCTGTTTGCTGATCTGTCCAAAAACGTGTCGGACTGGCCGCAGCATACTCATCAGCGCGTTGCCGGAACCGACGAGGCCGGACGCGGTCCGCTCGCCGGTGCCGTGTTTGCAGCGGCTGTTATATTGCCCGTGCGTTATGATTTACCCGGATTGACCGACTCCAAAAAACTCAGTGCTGCACGTCGTGCTCTGTTGTACGATCTGATTCAGCAGCAGGCGCTGGCCTGGGCGATCACACAGGTTTCTGCTGCAGAAATAGACCAGATCAATATCTTCAGGGCTTCTCTGCTGGCGATGCACCGGGCTGTGGATGCGCTTGGTGTTGAAGCTGATTTTGTGTATGTCGATGGCACGCATTGTCCGCCCTGGAGCAGACCCGGTGCTGCACTGGTCAAGGGCGACAGTCGTCTGGATTGCATCGCCGCTGCCTCAGTACTGGCCAAAGTGGCGCGTGACCGCGACATGCTGCGTTTACACGCTGAGTTTCCGGTGTACGGATTTGACCGGCACAAAGGTTATCCGACCCCGGTGCATCTGGCGGCGTTGGAGCAGTATGGACCCTGCGAGGAACATCGGCGCAGTTATGCGCCTGTCGCAAAGTGTCTGGCGCATCGCTGACATGGGTTTGACTCCGATTGAAGTGAACTTATTCAGGAAATTTGCATGACCGTCTCCTCCGTACAATTTGTCCATTTGAACGTACACACTGAGTTTTCGATTGTGGACGGACTGGTCCGTGTGGAAGAGCTGATTAAAACGGTCCGAACGCTGGAAATGCCAGCAGTTGCCGTAACCGATCATGCCAACCTGTTTGCCATGATCAAGTTTTACTCAGAAGCGCTGAGCCAGGGCATCAAACCCATCTGTGGCTGCGATGTATTAATCGAAAATCCCGAACGTCCTGATCGTCCACATGCCATTACCTTGCTGGTCAGAAACCTTGAGGGTTATCGGAATCTGACACGCCTGATCTCCATGTCATATACCGATAAAGTTGGTCATGGGGAACCCACGCTGCGCCGGCAATGGCTGCAGCAGCACGCTGATGGTCTGATTGTATTGTCGGGTGGAATCCATGGTGATATTGGCCGCGCACTTGTCGACGGAGACCGTCCGGCAGCATTGAAGGCACTGGCTTGGTGGATGAACCTGTTCCCGCACAGTTTTTACCTGTCAGTCTCGCGTATAGGCCGACCTGGCGAGGAAACCTACATTCAGGCAGCAGTGTTGTTATCCGCCGATACCGACTGTCCTTTGGTGGCGGTTAATGATGTGCGCTTTATTGCCCCCGAGGACTTTGAAGCTCATGAGGTACGTGTGTGTATCCATGATCGTCGCACCCTCGACGATCCGCGGCGGCCACGGCATTACACGGATCAGCAGTACCTGCGCACTGCTGACGAGATGATTGCGCTGTTTGAGGATATTCCGGAGGCCCTCGACAATACTGTGCACATCGCCATGCGCTGTTCTCTGCCTCTGGAACTTGGCAAGCCGTATCTGCCTAATTACCCGGTGCCTGCCGGCATGACCATGGATGAGTTCTTTCGGGAAGTCAGCCTGCAGGGACTTCAGCGACGACTGCCCAGAATCATCAGCGAAAGCCATGGATTACCCGAAATCATCGACGCCAGTCGGGTGCCTGAGTTTAAAGAATTCTCCCAGCCGTATTTTGAGCGGCTGGACTTTGAGCTTAATGTGATTATCCAGATGGGATTTCCGGGCTATTTCCTGATCGTCATGGAGTTTATCCAGTGGGCCAGGAACAACGACATTCCGGTAGGCCCGGGCCGCGGATCCGGTGCGGGTTCCATTGTCGCCTATTCGTTGGGAATTACTGATCTGGACCCACTTCGATATGACCTGCTGTTTGAGCGCTTTCTGAATCCTGAGCGGGTGTCTATGCCTGACTTTGACGTGGACTTCTGTATGGAAGGCCGTGATCGGGTGATTCAGCATGTGGCGGAGTTGTACGGCAAGGAAGCTGTGTCTCAGATCATCACGTTTGGCACCTTGGCGGCAAAGGCGGTAGTGCGCGATGTGGCACGTGTGCAAGGCAAATCGTACGGTCTGGCTGACAAACTATCCAAGTTGATTCCGTTTGAAGTTGGTATCACCCTTGAAAAAGCCATGGAAGACGAACCCGCGCTGAAGGAGTTTATCGACTCCGACGAAGATGCGCAGGAAATCATGGAGATGGCGCTCAAACTAGAGGGCATCACCCGCAACGTCGGCAAACATGCAGGTGGTGTGGTGATTGCACCAACACGCCTGACCGATTTTTCTCCGTTGTATTGCGATGAGAACGGTGAGGGTCTGGTCACCCAGTTTGACAAGAATGATGTGGAAACCGCAGGTCTGGTGAAGTTTGACTTCCTGGGCTTGAGAACACTGACCATCATCGACTGGGCGGTGAAGATGATCAATCGTCAGGAACCCGCGCATCGCGACAAACCACTGGATATCACCATGATTCCGCTGGACGATGTGCGTGTATACGAGCTGTTGCAGCGCGGAGAAACCACCGCCGTGTTCCAGTTGGAATCGCGCGGCATGAAAGATCTGATCCGGCGATTGTTGCCCAGCTGCTTCGAGGACATTGTGGCACTGGTAGCGCTGTTCAGGCCAGGCCCGTTGCAGTCAGGCATGGTGGATGACTTTATCAATCGTAAACATGGTCGGGCTGAGATCAGTTACCCGCATCCTGATCTTGCGCCTGTGTTGGGTAACACCTACGGCGTTATCCTGTATCAGGAGCAGGTCATGCAGATCGCCCAGGTCTTGGCTAATTACAGCTTGGGTGGCGCCGATATGTTGCGCCGAGCAATGGGTAAAAAGAAAGCAGAGGAGATGGCCAAACAGCGCGGATTTTTTGTAGAAGGCGCTTCCGGACGTGGACTCAGCGAGGAATTATCGGGCTCAATTTTTGATCTCATGGAAAAATTTGCAGGGTACGGCTTTAACAAGTCGCACTCAGCAGCTTATGCGCTGGTGTCATATCAGACTGCTTGGTTAAAAAAACATTATCCGGCCTACTTTATGGCAGCTGTGTTGTCGGCAGATATGCAGAATACCGACAAGGTGGTTACCCTGGTAGAAGAGTGCCGGGAGATGAAGCTGCCGTTGATTGTGCCGGATGTCAATGTCGGGGCATTTAACTTCACCGTTAATGGCAAAGGCGAGATTGTGTATGGCCTGGGTGCTATTAAAGGGCTTGGTGAAGGGCCGATCAATGCCATTATCAAAGCGCGAGACAGTGGTGGTGCATTTACCTCGCTACTGGACTTTTGCCGTCGTGTTGAATTGCGAACAGTCAACAAACGAGCACTGGAAGCGCTGATTAAAGCCGGCGCACTGGACAATCTGTATCAGTCAGATACCGACACCACACGCGCGTGGTTGATGTCATCACTGGCAGATACCGTACAGGCCGCAGAACAAAGCAGTCGCAATCAGCAATCGGGCGTGCAGGACTTGTTCGGAGAGATTGCGCCGGTGCCGGAGACGGTTGCGGTGGCTGGGCTGCAGGATGGGCCTGGCAATCAGACAATTAAACCCTGGAGTCAGCAACAACGTCTGCGTGAAGAAAAAGAAACGTTGGGTCTGTATCTGAGTGGTCACCCGATAGATGAATTCCTGCCCGAGCTGCGGCGGCTGACCCGTGACCGTCTGGCCAATCTGAAGGCCGACCGTGAAAGCCAGTTATTGGCCGGATTGATGGTGGCTACCCGCACCATGCGTAGCAAGCGTGGAGACAATATTGCTTTTATCACGCTGGATGACCGCAGTGCGCGTCTTGAAGTCTCGCTGTTTGCCAAAGAGTACGAGCGGTTTCGCGAGTTATTACAAAAAGACGCCATTTTGGTGGTGGATTGCCAGGTATCCCTGGATGACTTCAGCGGGACATTAAAGGGGCGTGCACGTGAGGTGATGACCCTGACGCAAGCGCGGCTGCGCTATGCGAACTCGGTTCAACTGGACCTCAGGTCAGTGGCATTGGGTCGTGATTTCAGTCAGCACCTTGCACGTGTATTAACGCCGTACAGGGTTGATCCTGCCAGCGTTCAAGCTGCGGCAGCGCGTGTTGGCGATGATGCGCAGGCGCCAGTGCCGATTGCCTGCCCGGTACGGATCTGCTACCACCGGCCGGACATCAGTGGCTGGATTACCCTTGGCGAACAATGGCAGGTAAAGCCTGATCAGCGCCTGATTCATGATCTGCAGCAGCTTTTTGGTCAACAGGCGGTCAGCATCGCTTACCGCTGAGCGATGTTATTTGTTATGATTCCCGCCTCTTCGGATCGAAACAGGCATACCACAATATTATGAATCCCAATTATCTCGATTTTGAGCAGCCGATTGCGGACCTGGAAGTAAAGATTAACGAGTTGCGTCTGGTCAGCGACGACAACGAGTTGAACATCGGTGAAGAGATCCTGAAACTGCAGGAAAAGAGCAAAAAGCTCACTGAAAAAATTTATGGCAATCTGTCCTCCTGGCAGATTTCCCAGGTGGCGCGTCATCCACTGCGCCCCTATACACTGGATTACATTCAACATATTTTTACCGACTTTGATGAGTTGCACGGTGATCGCCTGTTTGCTGACGATATGGCGCTGGTCGGTGGAATCGCTCGCCTGGAAGGCAAGCCGGTCATGGTCATTGGTCACCAGAAAGGTCGGGGTACCAAAGAAAAAGTCCGGCACAATTTTGGTATGCCACGCCCCGAAGGTTATCGCAAGGCTCGCCGCTTGATTGAACTGGCCGAGCGTTTTCAGTTGCCGGTGCTAAGTTTCATTGACACCCCGGGTGCTTACCCTGGCATTGACGCTGAGGAGCGTGGTATCAACGAGGCCATCGCGGAAAATATGGCCATGATGTCGCGCGTGCGGACGCCGCTGATCGCCACGGTAACCGGCGAGGCCAACTCCGGTGGTGCAATCGCGATTGGTATCGCGGATCACCTGAACATGCTGCAGTACTCAACCTACACAGTGATCACGCCAGAGGGCTGTGCAACCATCCTCTGGAAGTCATCTGAACATGCTGCCGATGCGGCAGAAGCCATGGGGGTGACCTCAAAACGCCTCGAAGAGTTGGGCATCGTCGATACGACAATACCGGAACCTCTGGGCGGCGCGCACCGCGATGTCAAAATGGTGGCCGCCAACATCAAATCGGCATTGGTAAATCAGGTGGAGCGATTGCAGAACATGGACATCGATAGTCTGGTCGAGCGTCGTTACCGACGCCTGATGGGTTTTGGCATCAGCCGCTGATTAGCGCACAGTTAGTCTCAGGGGTAAAAAGGATGTCAGACAAACTGCTGGCGGGCCCGGTCCCTGCCTTGCTCATTTCTTTACATAAACTTCACCAACAAGCTCCCGAAGCCCGCTCACTGGTCATCGCCCTGAGCGGGGGGCTGGATTCCATGGTGCTGCTGGATAGTTGCATTAAATCCAGGAGCCAATGGATTGCCATGTTTCCGGGTGGACTGCGTGCCATCCATGTTCATCATGGTCTCAGCGCGAATGCAGATCACTGGTTGGCCTTTTGTAAACAGCAGTGTGCACTGGCTGATGTCGCATTTTTCAGTGCAAAAGTGGGTGTCCGTTTGCAGGGACTGAGTGCGGCAGGCGAAAGTCTGGAGGAGGCCGCCCGCCATTCACGTTATCAGGTATTCGAACGTGAAGTGGGATCTGATGAGGTGCTGTTGATGGCACACCACAAGGATGATCAGGCAGAGACAGTATTGTTGAATCTGCTACGTGGCAGCGGTGCGCGGGGGCTTGCCGGTATACCGGAAGGCCGGCCCTTAGGGCGTGGACAATTATGGCGTCCTTTGTTGCAGCACAGCCGGGCTGAACTTGAGAGTTATGCCCGGCACATGTCTTTGCCCTGGGTAGAGGACGAAAGTAATGCAGATACCCGGCTCAGTCGCAACTTTGTGCGCCACGAATTGCTGCCGCTGATGGCCTCTCACTGGCCCGCGGCGCGCGATGCTCTGCTGCGCACGGCGCAACTGCAGGCCGATAACGACGAGCTGTTATCGCTGCTGGCGCAGCAGTATCTGCATGAACACGCTGATCCAGAGGAAAATTCATTGCAGGTGACTGCTTTATTGGTTGCATCGCCCGCGATGCAGCGCCTGGTGCTCAGGCACTGGCTGCACAGCGCCAGCTGCCCCGAACAGGCGGGCAGATTGTGGCCAGACTGGCAGTGTTTACAGACATTGATTGATGAGGTCCTGCTGGCTGGGGCAGATGCTGAACCTTTACTTCACTGGCAAGGCAGGGAAATCCGCAGGTTTAGGGATAGTTTGTACCTGATGTGGCCGGCAGAAACACTGCCGCCCCCACCGATTGATGGATATTTGTGGCAGCAAACGCCGGACGGGCGACTACCGGTGATGGTATTGCCGGGCAACAACGGTAGTTTGCGCCTGCTGCATGTCAAAGAGCGCGGCATGATATTTCCGACGGGAGAGTGTCGGGTGCGCTACCGTGGTAGCGAAGGACTGGAATGTGCGTTGGCGGGCAGACCTCGCCGGGCACTTAAAAAAATACTGCAGGAGTCGGATGTGCCTCCGTGGATACGTGCGCGAACGCCGCTGATTTATATCAATAACCAGTTGGCATGGATCGCCGGCGTTGGAGTTTGTGAAGGATTTCAAGCAGATAATGGCGATAATGGCTGGGCGGTCAATTGGCAGATGCCCGTGGTCGAAGCGCCGGAACACTGAGCATTCAACTAACAGGTTTTGAGTATTTGCACTCAATCAATACACAGCCCGGAACATGGTATCCGGATATTTAATTTGTTCATGCGTGGGGCTTCTGGTAATCTGGCGACCCATCAGTGACTCAGGATGGGGCGTTAATGACGCGATATATTTTCATTACCGGTGGGGTCGTTTCTTCACTCGGCAAAGGTATTACCTCGGCATCACTTGGTGCAATTCTCGAAGCGCGTGGCCTTAAAGTCACCATGCTCAAACTCGACCCGTATATCAACGTTGATCCCGGTACCATGAGTCCATTCCAGCACGGTGAGGTGTTTGTCACTGAGGATGGCGCTGAGACCGATCTCGATCTTGGGCACTATGAGCGCTTCATCCGCACCACCATGAAGGCCGGTAACAACTTTACCACCGGACGCGTTTATGAAGAGGTGATTCGTCGTGAGCGTCGTGGTGATTATCTGGGCGCTACTATTCAGGTTATTCCGCATATCACCGACGAAATCAAACGTCGTGTAGTGCTGGGAGCCGCCGGTGCTGATGTGGCGCTGGTGGAGATTGGCGGCACGGTGGGAGATATCGAGTCTCAACCATTTCTGGAAGCCGTGCGCCAGATGCGTGTTGAGCTCGGCTCATCCTATGCGCTGTTTATGCACCTGACACTGGTGCCTTACATCGCAACCGCTGGTGAAACCAAAACCAAGCCCACTCAACACTCTGTCAAAGAACTGCGCTCCATAGGTATTCAGCCTGACATCCTGATTTGCCGCTCTGAACAGGAAATTTCGGACTCTGCCCGCCGCAAGATCGCGCTGTTTACCAACGTTGATCTGCCTGCGGTGGTGTCGCTGCCAGACACCAATACTATTTACCGCATTCCCTCGCTGCTGCGTGCGGCCGAACTCGATGAGTTTGTGGTCCGAAAATTCGGTCTCGACTGCCCGCCTGCAGATCTGAGCGAGTGGCAGCGTGTTGTGGATGCCAAGCTGAATCCTGATCAGGAAGTCACCATTGCCATAGTAGGCAAATACATGGAGTTGCTAGATGCCTATAAATCGCTGATCGAGGCGGTCAGTCATGCCGGTATCCAGACCCGCACCCGCGTTAACGTCAAATACATCGATTCCAGTGACATCAAGGTTCACGGTACACATTTACTGGAAGGTGTTCATGCCATTCTGGTACCGGGTGGATTTGGCATGCGTGGTGTCGAAGGTAAAATTCTGACGGTGCAATATGCCCGCGAGCACAAGATTCCCTATCTGGGGATTTGTCTGGGGATGCAGGTGGCGGTGATTGAATATGCCCGCAATCTGGCGGGCCTGACTGATGCGCACAGCACTGAGTTCAAACCCGAATGCAAAGACCCGGTCGTTGCACTGATCAGCGAATGGGTCACTGCAGAGGGCGCGGTTGAGGTGCGTGATGAACATTCGGATCTTGGCGGCACCATGCGCCTGGGCGCACAAGAGTGTCGGCTGGAACCCGGATCAATAGCGCAGTCGTCTTATGGGCAGCCAGTGATTGTCGAGCGTCATCGTCACCGCTACGAAGTTAACAATAACTACCTGGCGCAATTGCAGGCGGCAGGTTTAAAGATCACCGGCCGATCGATGGATGGCGAACTGGTAGAAATGATCGAAGTGCCGGATCACCCATGGTTTGTTGCCTGCCAGTTCCATCCTGAGTTCACCTCCACCCCGCGCGATGGACACCCCTTGTTCACCGGCTTTGTTAAAGCAGCACTGACACATCAGTCGCTCGCTGGCAGCTCAGTGGCTTCGGCGCCTGCAGGAGAGCAGTCGTGAGTCAGACTGCCGCCATGTCGCCCGTGCATCTGCAGTTATCTGATCAGGTGCGTTTTGGCAATGATCTGCCCTTTGTGCTGATTGGTGGCATGAATGTGCTGGAGTCTGCTGATCTTGCGAATGAAGTTGCAGCACATTATGTGGAGGTTTGTGCCAGGCTGAGTATTCCGTATGTGTTCAAGGCTTCGTTCGACAAGGCCAACCGCTCTTCGATTCATTCTTATCGCGGCCCGGGGCTGGAGGCAGGATTAAACATTCTGCAGGACATTAAAGACCGATTTAAGGTACCGGTACTGACCGATGTGCACGAACCTTGGCAGGCGGCCCCGGTCGCCGAAGTAGCTGACATCATTCAGTTGCCGGCGTTTCTGTCCCGGCAAACCGATCTGGTTGCTGCCATGGCGCAAACCAAGGCGTTTATCAATATCAAAAAAGCGCAGTTTCTGGCGCCGCAGGAAATGCAACATATCTTGCGCAAGTTTGAAGAGGCCGGTAACAACAGACTGATGTTGTGTGAGCGCGGCTCCAGCTTTGGTTACAACAATCTGGTTGTGGATATGCTGGGTTTTTCGGTGATGAAACAGTTCCGTTACCCCGTGATGTTTGATGTCACCCACTCGCTACAAAAACCGGGTGGTTTGTCGGCCAGCGCTGATGGGCGTCGGGCTGATGTCACGCAACTGGCGCGTGCTGGTTTAAGCCAAGGGTTGGCTGCCTTGTTTCTGGAGGCGCATCCTGATCCGCAAAAGGCACTGTGTGATGGCCCGTGTGCTTTGCCGCTGGCGAAGCTGGAGGACTTTCTGCGGCAAATGAAAGCAATCGATGAATTGGTCAAACAATTCCCCGACATTGATACCCGTTAAAAATTGACAGGAAGTGATTATGGCAATTATCAAAGACATCCGTGCTCGTGAAGTACTTGATTCACGCGGCAACCCCACGGTAGAAGCTGACGTGTTGTTAGATAACGGCATGGTTGGCAGTGCCTGCGCGCCATCCGGTGCTTCGACCGGTTCGCGTGAAGCGCTGGAACTGCGTGACAAGGATCCGTCACGGTATCTGGGCAAGGGTGTTCTCAAAGCGGTTGGCAATATTAACTCCCAAATCCGCACAGCGTTGCTCGGCCATGATGCCGCAGATCAGGCCGCTTTGGACAAGTGCATGATTGATCTGGATGGTACCCATAACAAAGCCAATCTGGGTGCCAATGCCATTCTTGCGGTGTCCCTGGCCGCTGCCAAAGCCGCCGCACAAGCCAATCACATGCCGTTGTATGCGTGGATTGCAAAGCTTAACGGCAGTACGGAACTGATGAGTCTGCCGGTGCCGATGATGAATATCATCAATGGTGGTGAGCACGCAGATAACAACGTCGATATACAGGAATTTATGGTGCAGCCGGTGGGCGCGCCGAATTTTGCCGAAGCGCTGCGTTATGGAGCCGAGATTTTCCACAGTCTGAAGTCTGTACTGAAGGCGCAGGGTCTGAGCACGTCTGTGGGTGATGAAGGCGGATTTGCACCCAATCTGCCTTCCAATGCCGCGGCGCTGGAATCGATTCTGACGGCAGTTGGCAAGACCGGTCTGAAGATGGGCAGCGACGTGCGACTGGCGCTGGACTGTGCATCGTCAGAGTTTTACCGCGATGGACAGTACCACCTGAAGGGCGAAAATGCGGTGTATAGCTCTGCGCAGTTCACCGATTACCTGGCAAAACTTGCCAAAGACTTCAACATCTTGTCCATCGAAGACGGAATGGATGAAAGCGACTGGGATGGTTGGGCGCTGCTGACCCGCAAAATAGGAAACACCGTGCAACTGGTGGGTGACGATCTGTTTGTCACCAACACGGAAATCCTGGCACGCGGTATTGAGCAGAACATCGCCAACTCCATTCTGATCAAGTTTAACCAGATTGGTTCTCTGACCGAGACGCTGGCGGCGATTCGTATGGCCCGTAAAGCTGGGTTTACCGCAGTGATATCCCATCGCTCAGGCGAAACTGAAGACACCACCATTGCTGATCTGGCGGTGGCCACGGGTGCTGGTCAGATCAAAACCGGGTCTTTGTGCCGTTCAGACCGGGTTGCCAAATACAACCGCCTGCTTCGAATTGAACAGGAATTGGGTAGCAAAGCTGTATACCGCGGCCTCGCGGAATTCAGCCATGTACTCAGATAACTGAAACACGGACAACGGACTCTCCCTGACCCTTTGCGATGAGGCGATACTCAAAAGATGAAAGCACTGCTGGCTGGACTGGTGATTGTGCTGTTGATTCTGCAGTGGCGACTCTGGGCAGGTGAGGGTGGCGTATCAGAGTTGCGACAGCTCGAAGAGCAGTTGATGGCACAACAATCTGAAAATGAGGCGCTGCGTCTTCGAAACCAGATGCTTGAGAGCGAAGTGCTGGATCTGAAAACGGGGCTGGAAGCCATTGAGGAGCGGGCACGGTCCGATCTGGGCATGACTCGCGAAGACGAAATTTTCTACAGAGTGATTGAATAGTGGTCTATGCGATCATTCCGGCCGCCGGTATTGGCAGTCGCATGCAATCCAGCATTCCCAAACAATATTTACCGTTGAGTGGCAGCACTGTGCTGTTGCATTCAATGCGCGCCATCCTGGCGTTGCCGCAGGTCAGCCGATTGATAGTTGCCCTAAATCAAGCGGACATCTGGTGGCATGACACCCGCGATCAGTTGTCTGCTGATGAGTTACAGCGGGTACAGATCTGTGAGGGTGGTGCCGAGCGCTGGCAATCAGTGCGCGCCGCATTGCAGTGCCTTACGCATCAAACAACACGCAATGAATGGGTGCTGATTCATGATGCCGTGCGCCCCTGTGTACGCCGCGAGGATCTGCTGGCGCTGCTGGAGTGCTGTACCAAAGGTGCCGGCTCTCGATCAGGAGGTTTGTTGGCTGTGCCGGTGTCAGACACTCTCAAACGTGCCGATGGGCATTTGAGTGTGCAGACCACGGTCGATCGCAGTCAGTTGTGGGCAGCCTGCACGCCGCAGATGTTCAGAGCCCGCGATCTGCTGCTGGCATTGGAGCGCTGTGCGGATAAGGCAGTTACCGTCACCGATGAGTCTTCCGCGATGGAATTCTGTGGTGAGAAACCACAATTGATTCCCTGTCACAAGGACAACATTAAAATTACTTATCCAGAAGACTTGCAACTGGCTGCATGGATTTTGCGGGATCGTCAGCAGTCTTCAACCTTATCCAGCGGAGCATGACATCAGTATGCAACTACGAATCGGCCATGGTTATGACGCCCATCGATTTGCCGAACCATCGGACAATCGCCCTCTGATGCTGGGCGGCGTAGAAGTGCCACATGATCGTGGATTGTTAGCGCATTCCGATGGCGATGCCTTGATACATGCACTGTGTGACGCATTGTTGGGAGCGGTAGCGTTGGGCGATATCGGTCGGCACTTTCCAGACACTGATCAGGCTTACAAAAATGCTGACAGCGCAGTGCTGCTGCAAAGAGTGCTTGGTTTGGTTAAAAATCTGGGCTGGTCAGTGGTCAATGCGGACATGACGATCCTTGCTCAATCCCCCAGGATGGCACCACATATCAATGCGATGAGATCACGTCTCGCGACATTACTGGAAGTTGAGCTTGATGCAGTGAATGTCAAAGCATCCACAACCGAAGGCATGGGATTTGTAGGGCGCAACGAAGGGCTGGAGACACACGCCGTGGTGTTACTGAGCCGGTGATCCTCTCCAGAACTCATCCACCCGCATTGCGCGCCCACTTCAAGGCGCAGCCGGACGACTTTCTGGTTGACGAGCAATTGGGCTTTGACTGCTCCGGTGACGGGGAACACGTCTGGGTGTTTATCCGTAAAACCGGCATCAACACGGCAGAAGCTGCACAGCGTCTAGCGCGTGCTGCGGGCGTTTCGATCAGGGACGTCAGCTGGTCGGGTCTCAAGGACAGACTCGGCGTTTGTCGGCAGTGGCTGAGCCTGCAGTTACCCGGTCGCACAACACCTGACTTTACCTCAGCCCTCTCAGCTGAACTGCAGATTGAGCGTATTGAGCGCAACAGCCGCAAGTTACGCCGGGGTAGCCACCACAGCAACGCATTTGTGATTCGGTTGAGAAATCTGCAGGTGCTTGATGTAGCTATGGATTTCCAGACTGCATGGTCAGCTCTTGAGCAGGGCTTGCAGCGGGTACAGCAACAGGGTGTTCCCAACTACTTTGGGGAACAGCGTTTTGGTTTTGACAATATCAACAAAGCACAGGCATGGTTTTTAAAACAGTACCGACCGCAGAATCCCGTTGAGCGTGGTCTGCTGTTGTCAGCAGCGCGAGCGGCAATTTTTAATGCTTTTCTGTCAGAACGGGTTAGCCACGCAACCTGGAATCAGTACCTAGATGGCGATGTGATGAATCTTGATGGTAGTGCCAGCATTTTTCTGCCGGAACAAGTTGATGAACTGATTCAGCAGCGCATTACCGGGCAAGACATTCACCCCACCGGTCCGCTCTGGGGCCAGGCAACGCAGCGCGCGCTGCACAGCTTCGGGGCTTGTGCGGCGTTGGAAGCGCGTGTTGCCGCAAGTTTTCCGTTACTGGCAACTGGTCTGTTGAAACATCAGGTTGAGGCTGCCCGGCGCAGTTTGCGTTTGCCGGTTCAGGCATTACACTATCGGCCTTTAGAAAACCAATCCCCGCTGGGGCCTGATCTGGAGTTGTCATTTGTGCTGCCTGCCGGCACTTACGCGACTGCGGTTCTGCATGATCTGATTGAGTACCAAAGCCTGTGAACACACCCAATCTTGCCGGCATCGGCATGACCTCTCAACGCACACGGGAACGCATGATTGCGTCTTTGCTGGATAGGGGGATCAAAAATTGGGCGGTACTGGATGTGATGAGAACTATACCCAGGCATGTGTTTCTGGATGAGGCGCTGGCGACACGTGCATATGAAGATACTGCGCTGCCCATCGGATTTAATCAGACCATCTCGCAGCCTTATGTAGTGGCACGGATGACGGAAGCCGCGCTGGGATCACGCCTGCCGGAACAGGGCAAGGTACCGAGGGTGCTTGAGATCGGTACAGGCTGTGGCTACCAAACCGCGGTGATTGCCCAGTTTGCAGAGCGGGTGTGGACCGTCGAGCGCATTCATCCGTTGCTGGAGCGCGCCCGCAAACATCTGTCGCTGGTGGGAGTGCGTAACGTGCGCTTCAAGCATGATGATGGCAGCCTGGGCTGGGCCGATAATGCCCCCTTCGATATCATTATCGCTGCCGCTGCTCCTCAACAGGTACCATCCGAACTGATGAATCAGCTTGCAGACGGTGGCCGGCTGGTACTTCCGGTCGGCACTGAACGCGGTGGTCAAGAGTTGTTGTTGATTGAGAGAAACGGTAACGAATTCTCCAGCCGGGTGCTGGAGTCGGTTAATTTTGTCCCTCTTTATGTGGGCCAGGTACAGTATTGATGACGCTTGGCGACAGAGTTGTATTGTTCTTAAAGGGCATGGCGATTGGTATAGCTGATTCAGTCCCCGGTGTTTCGGGTGGCACTATTGCAGTGATCAGTGGCATCTACGAGCGACTGTTGGGAGCGCTACGAAGCTGCAATCCTATTGCGCTGAAGGTCTTGTACCAGCAAGGGCTGAAAGCGTTCTGGCGATGTATTGATGGCAGCTTTTTGTTAACACTGTTATTGGGCATTCTGACCAGTCTGATGATGATGGCTAACACCGTGCTGTATCTGCTGGACAATCACTTTATGCTGGTCATGGCATTTTTTATGGGGCTGGTATTAGCGTCGTGTTTGCTGTTGTACCGAGAGATGGGCTCCTTTAGCGTAATAAAGGCCATATTGTTTGTTATTGGGTTTGTTTTGACCGTTCTGACAGCAGTGATAAACCCGGCAGCCGGCAGCACCTCATTGCTGTATTTGTTTTTCTGCGGTGCGATTGCGATCTGCGCGATGATTCTGCCGGGTATTTCCGGCGCATTCATTTTGATACTGTTGGGTGTTTATCAGTATGTTTTGGATGCCTTGCGTAGTCTGCAGCTGGATGTGATTCTGATTTTTGCTCTTGGATGTCTGATCGGAATATTGTCTTTTGCTCATGTACTGACGTTTATGTTTGTTCATTATCGACAGACGACCTATGCGTTTCTGGTAGGTATGCTGGCTGCGTCAATTGTGGTGCTGTGGCCCTGGCGATTATCGACAGAGCCCGGAGGTGGGTTAGGCATGATGCCTTGGGTTTATACGGAAGTTACTGGCAACCCGGCACAGCTACCTGCGATTGTGTTGTGTGCAGCGGTTGGTTTTGTTGTGATTATGGCGTTCTCTGCGACCGTGTCACGGTTGTCCCGGGATAAATGAGTGACTTGGATTGCCAGAAGTTTTACTGACGAGGCGTGTAATGAAGAAATTTGGCGAAGTTGGTTTGTCATTTCCCCGTGTTTTGATAGCCCCGGTGTTTATGTTGCTGGCTGCATGTGCCAGCGATTATCAGGCTCCGGTGGATGATCGCAGCAGTCGTCTTGAGCGTGAAGCTCCTATGATAATCGTAGATGGGCGGGCGGTACCTGCGTCAGCAAGGGCGCCGGTTACAACTACCAGCAGTTCATCTGAGTCTGCTGCCGCGGTTGGGGCAGCTTCTACTGTTGTGGGGACGGTGAGCGTCGGGTCAGGGATCAGCAGGTCGTCAGTCACCCGGGTACCAGCCGCGCCCTCGGTAGCTGAGCAGGCACCTCTTAATCAGGCACCTCTTAGTCAGAGACCAGCGATCAGCCAGACTGCCCCCGCGCGACCCGCTCAAGGTGCAGGTAATGTTTCTTTGCTACCACCAGCCCCCTCAGCTTCCGCAGTCTCTGCCCAGTCGGGTGCAACCCATGTAGTAGCGCAAGGTGACACACTGTATTCCATCGCATTTGCTCATAACATGGATGTTCGAAGCCTGGCGCTAGCTAACAATCTGGTGACTCCTTACACAATTTATCCGGGGCAACGGTTGAGCGTCAGTGCATCCGGTGTATCTGCCTCTGCGATGGACGCCGTTCCACAGATCCCTGCTGCACCGGCTGGAGAAGCGGCGCCAGGCACCGGTCGTCGTCCGCAGGCTGCAATCGACGAGAGGCGCACCGGAAGTGTGAATACCCGGGAGGTCGACGGCGTCACCTGGCAATGGCCTGCTGAGGGACGACTATTGAGCACTTTCTCTGAGGCCAGTGCCGCCCGGGGGATCGATATCGCCGGAGACAGCGGTCAGGCGGTGTATGCCGCTGCAGACGGTGATGTTGTCTATGCTGGTAGTGGCATCCAGGGCGCAGGTAACCTTGTTATCGTCCGTCACAATGATCGACACCTCAGTGCTTATATGCACAACAGTGCCATGTTGGTGGGAGAGGGCGATCGGGTCAGCGCAGGCGACAAGATTGCAGAGATTGGGTCGGGCCCCAGCGGTCGCGATATGCTCCACTTCGAAGTGCGCGTTGATGGTAAACCAGTAGATCCGGTGCGTTATCTGCCGATGCGCTAACGCAAGGCTGTTGTTGGATCTTTGTGAAAAGTCTTATGCTGCTTTTGTGACCCACTTCACACTTTTCGATTTTTTTAAAAAAATTCTGCTTTTGGGACGCTGATTCCCGTAATAGTCTTGTGATATTGTCTGATCGTTCTTTTAATGAAAGGCTTCTTTCACTGTCAAGGATGGTTAGTCAATATGGATATTGAATTAAATGACGATTTGCCAGATGGCGATCTGGATCAGGATTTAACCATAAAGGAATCGCAGTCAGAGTCGAATGGTTTTGTAGATAACACCGATAACATCACCTTTGCCGCCGTTGTCTACAATAAAGAGCGTTTTGCCTGCGATGCAGAACATTCTTATGTCAGAGAAGTTTCCCCCATCCCTTTACTCAGTTACGAAGACGAGTTGCGACTGTCTCGTGCCTGTCGTGAGGGCGATGCCGTTAGCCGTCAAATCATGATCAAACACAATCTGCGCCTCGTGCTCAGTCTTGCCAGACGTTATCGCAATCGGGGGCTGGCGCTGCTGGATATGGTGTCAGAGGGTAATCTAGGGCTTATGCGAGCTGTTGAGAAATTTGATCCCGAGTTGGGATTTCGCTTTTCGACCTACGCTACCTGGTGGATAAAACAGGCAATTGACCGTTCAATCATGAATCATGCACGCGATGTTCGCCTGCCCGTGCACGTTATCAAAGAGGTCAGTCTGATTCTGCGCAAGGAAATGCTGTTGACTCATCAGATTGGACGTAAACCCAGTCGATCCGAGTTGGCCGTTCATTGTCAGATGCATCTTCATGAACTGGCATTTATTCTCGATTGTCATGAATCCAGCCATGAGAATGATCAGGTAATCCCCGACGCTGAAGAGCTTCACGCCGATTGTACGGGCTGTGAACTGCATGATAGCGATCCTGTCCGGCCTTTGCAGTTGAAGGGTTTACAGAGTACGGCACTGCGATGGTTAGATGAGTTGGGCGAGCGGCAACGAGCAGTTCTGGTGAGAAGATATGGTCTTGACGGACATGAGCAGATGACACTAGAGCAGGTAGGTGAGGATATAGGGCTGACCAGAGAGCGTGTCAGGCAGATTCAAATAGA
>CALQJO020000024.1 GCA_943330915.2 Rhodoferax sp. OV413
ATGAGCTACATCGGATAACACAACACACGGGTTATGACTCAAGCCAACAACATGCAATCACTGCAGACAGAATTGCGCAGCATTTGTGTCCTGGGATTGCTGATGCTGCTGGGCATATCCTTGTTTGCCACTCTGTTCACACCGTTTGACCGCAGTTTGCCATGGTTACTGGCCAGTTCGGTGTTGTGGCTGCTGGTCTATCTGCTGACCCGTCCGCGGCTGCACCTGAATCGGACCGACGCCTCCGACCCCCTGTTTGAGGGGCTGGGCTGGGCTAATCGTATGACGCTTGCACGCGGATGGCTGATTGCCGCTTGTGGCGGCTGTCTGGCCATTCCTGCGATTCTTGAGCACACCGCCATTGTTGTGTGGATCGCAGCCGCCGCCTATTCAATTGCCGCTATCTTTGATCGGGTGGATGGTTTCATCGCCCGCAAAACCGGACGCACCACTCAGTTGGGGTCTGAACTCGACACCTTGTTTGACGCACTGGGACTGATGGTTGCGCCGGTACTGGCCTTGCTGCTGGGTAAAATTCACTGGTCATACCTGTTGGTCAGTGTTGCCTATTACCTGTTTGTCGCTGGCATAAAAATTCGCCAACGTAAACAACTGCCGGTCTACCCCTTGGCGCCCAGTCAACTGCGCAGAACACTGGCCGGATTCCAGATGGGTTATGTCGCGGTAGTGTTATGGCCGCCATTTGACGCCGGTGTCACGGTGTTGGCAGGCGTTGGTTTTATGTTGCCTTTGCTGATCGGATTTCTGGTGGACTGGTGCGTTGTCAGCGGTCGCATCAATCCGTTCGAACCAAGACAGGGCGCAGTGTTTGAGCGCTTGAAGCAAACCACGAATGCCATTCTAATGCCCGCTGCGCGGGTGATACTGACAGCCAGTATCTACTTGGCGTGGAGTGCAGATCCGTTCACCAGAACTTTGGATATTCCCGCCGTTTTGTTGGTACTTGTCAGTGTGCTGATGATGGCCGCTGGTGTTGCCGGGCGCGCTGGCGCGATGCTGTTGCTTATGGTGCTGGCGTGGAATACCCCGATCGCGGTCTCTGACCCTCTGTTTAATCTGAGCCTGTTTATGAGTATTGCCATTCTGCTGCTGGGCTGCGGACGCTACAGTCTCTGGCAACACGATGACCATTGGGTCAATCGCCAGGATGGTGCCTGATGCGGCAGTTCCGGCAAGCAGGCACCGTGCTGTGGCTGGTGGCACTGGCCCTGGTCAGCTGGACGCTGAGTCAGATGCCACTGGCAGATATTGGTTCAACACTGAGTCAGCTGACGTGGACAGAATGGAGCGCCTGGGCTGTTGTGAACATACTGGTTGTTCTGGCAGGCAACACGCGCTGGTTTTTGCTGACACGCATGGTGCGGGGGGCAATAGGATTTTTCCATCTGCTCATCATTCGTCAGGCAGGACAGACCGTCAGTTTTATCACGCCCGGGCCGCAGTTTGGTGGCGAACCCCTGCAGATTTATTGGCTCTACAAACGAACAGGCATGGCAATACACAGCGCAATTCTATGCTTAGGCCTGGATCGATTTTTTGAACTGTGGATTAATTTCCTGATGCTGATTCTGGGCATCAGTCTGCTGATGTCGATGCCAGTGTCGGGCATTGGTGAGCAGGCAGACACTAACTGGCAGCAGATCCTGCTGTTGATGGCCGGCGCGTTGCTGTTGCTGTCAGGACTGGCGATGGTTGTCATCCGTCAGCCAGCACTGTTGTCCAGCAGACTGGAAAAGCTCAGTGCGCGTTGGCTCAGCAGCCCCCGACTGCAAGCGATAGACGATCATTGGCAATCCCTCGGCAGCGATCTGCGTTTAGCCATCAGTACACAGAAGCCGGTGTTATCGATGGCCTTACTGCTATCGCTGGGCGGCTGGGTACTGATCATTGTGGAGATGTGGCTGGTGCTGAGCTTTTTTGACATTGCGCTGTCCAGCAGCGGCCTGGTGCTGATACTGGTCGCCATGAGACTGGCACTGCTGCTGCCTCTGCCGGGCGGTATCGGCACCCTAGAGGCTTCGGTGTTCTGGTCGTTTCAGGCACTGGGGCTGCCAGCCGGCGCCGCATTGGGCGTGATCGCCATTATGCGTCTGCGCGACGTACTGGTGCTGATCGCCGGGGTGCTGTGTGTGCGGGCGTTGCGTTAAAACGCTTTACGGTAGGCCGCCCAGCAGCTTGCGTTTTCCCACAGTTTGACCTGCAGCACGCCGTGTCCCGGGGGATGAATGGTCGCCAGCATGCGCTCGCAGATGATGCGACTGAAATGCTCGATACTCGGATTCAGGCCTGCGAACTCTGCTTTGTCATTCAGCAGACTGTCACGAAAGTCATTCACAATCGCTGTCAGCGCCGACTCAATATCAACGATATCAACCAGGTAACCGTGTTTATCAAGCTCTGCTGCCTCAATACTGATTTCAGCCACATACTGGTGTGCATGTGGAAAATTTTCACTGCCCCAGTCTCCACCGATCAGAAAATGTCTGGCAATAAACTCTTTGGTAACGGCAACGCTGTACATAACAATATCCTTGGTTAAAATCCTGGAAAAACTTGCCAAACATGATGGCGGCTGACGTTCGGCCATGCAACCGGTTTATTGATACAAAAACACTGCCTGTAAAACATCACCCGGGTTGGTGTCCAGCAAGTGATAGAGCGCGGCAGCATCCGTTATTGGTTGTTGATGGCTGATCAGCTTTTCAGGCTGCAATCGCCGGATCATATCCCACGCGGTATCAAAGCGACGGGGTTTATCCCATCGCCCACGCAGCGAAGATGCCAGCGTGCTGACCTGACTGGTGGAAATCTGTAATCGGTTGCGATGTGCATCTCCGCCCAGCGCAATCACCGCAGATTTGTTGCCATACCAGCTGCCAATAACGATCCGGCTTTCAAACCCACTGAGGTCAACCGCCAGATTCAAGGCCTGCGGTACACCGCTGACTTCATAAATCAGGTCAGCGCCGTCTTGTTGCCCAAGGCGGTGCCTGGCAAGATCAGACTGCGTCAGCGGATCAAAACTGGCATGCGCACCTACCGCAAGCGAGAACGCTCGCCGTTGGCTGAAGCCATCCAGTGTCAGCAGATTTTTAAGGGGAAACTGCGCCAGAATACCTGCCAACAACAGCCCCACAATGCCTTGACCAAGCACCACGACCTGCTCACCGATGACAGGCGCGCCATCGTGTGCCAGGTTGACGGCGGTTTCCATGTTAGCTAAAAAAACCGCCGCCATGTCGTCAATATCATCAGGAACAACAATAAGTTGATCAGCATTTGTCAGGTAATGACTTACATGCGGTTGAAAGGAAAACACGCGCTTCCCCAGCCATGCAGGCTCCACTTCGGACCCGATCGCTATGACCTTCCCCACACAGGCGTACCCATATTGCAAGGGATAACCCAGCGTTGATTGCATGGACTCAAAACTCGCATCTAAGGCCATTTGCTCCGGCATCTGCCCGCGGTAAACAAGCATTTCTGTGCCGGCGCTGATGGCTGAGCAACGAGTCTGTATCAGTAGCTGTGCAGGCCCCGGATTCCCAAGCGAAGCATGGCGAAGTTCAACACAGCGAGGCGCGGTGAACCATAATTGTTCGGCTGTGGTGACAGCCGTATCGAGAGATTGCAGGGTCGGCTTATCGGAACGAGTCATGATGATGGATACCGCACG
This sequence comes from Rhodoferax sp. OV413, assembly GCA_943330915.2. Classification (GTDB taxonomy): domain Bacteria; phylum Pseudomonadota; class Gammaproteobacteria; order Pseudomonadales; family Pseudohongiellaceae; genus Pseudohongiella. The sequence goes on from CALQJO020000024.1 coordinate 3,698, forward strand.
TCGCCCCACATAATCAAATCCTTACCCAGTTTTTCGGTGAACATAGGTGAAATCTCAGGCAACTCAGTTAGTGATGCAAATCCCAGATCGGTCACAGCCTTATACCCACCCACCAGTCGTGGGGCAACGGTGAGCACGATCGCATCCACGAGTTTAAGTCTGAGAAAAGAGCTGATAACTCCAGCGCCACCTTCGACCATCAAGCTGTGGATACCGCGGTGTTTGAGAGCAAGAAGCGCTTCATGCAGGCAGACGCGCCCCTGGCTATCGCCAGCAAGACGAATCACGTCCAGCTGCATCGTATCAGGTAGCTCTGCTTCGGAGCTGGTGATAACCCAGCAGCGCTTGGCGGGTAGATGGCAAAGCTTTGCGGGAGCAGGCATGCGCAGTTGCGCGTCCAACACAATAGGTTGCGGATCGCGACCTTCGCACAGTCGCACATTCAGTCGGGGATCATCAGAAATCACAGTACCAATGCCAACCAGGATACCATCGTGACGGCTGCGTAATTGATGCGTGAGCAGCGCTGACTGCTCACCACTCAGGGCCATAGACGCGCCAGAATACAAGGTAATGCTGCCGTCCCAGCTTTGAGCATAACTCAGGGTCACAAACGGCCGGTCAGTCCGGGCGAACTGCGACAAGCGCTCGCCCAACCATTGCTCAATTTGCTGATTGGGCGTCATGCACGTCCCTGACAAAAACCGCCGGTACCGGTGTTAGCACTGCCGGCCTGAAAGACTGCATAGGCAGAAGGTGATCCATGCGTCTTGCTTTGGTTAACAGATACGCTTCGTTGTCAGCGTTTACCGGCGCCTCCAGGGAAACACGTGAATTAACTTTCACACCTTCCGCCTTCAACGCACTGATTTTAAGAGGATTATTCGTCATTACCCGCACCGATCTGATCTGCAGGTCATCGAGTATGCAGGCCGCTAGAGAGTATTCACGGGCATCTGCCTTGTGTCCAAGCATCAGGTTGGCATCCACCGTGTCGTATCCCTGATCCTGCAGATTATAGGCGTCAAGCTTTGCCATGAGGCCAATGCCCCGGCCTTCCTGACGCAGATACACAATCACTCCGCGCCCTTCACTGGCAACCATGGCCATGGAGCGCTGTAACTGTTCCCCGCAATCACAGCGGCGTGAACCCATCACATCGCCGGTGAAGCACTCGGAATGCACACGAATCAGCACATTTTCACAATTGCTGACATCACCCATGCAGAACGCCAGGTGTTCTTTGTTGTCCAGGGAATTAGTGAAGTAGACCAACTGAAAGTCGCCGTGCTCAGTAGGGATACGTCCGGAGGTCATACGGGTGACCGATGGCGTAACTGACGAATTCTTTACAGCGCTGATGATTGACATAGTGCGGCATGTTACGGTGCGGCCTTTTTTAAGGCAAGCTACCGCCTCCAGTAGTGGTTTTTATAGGTTACAAAGCCTAAATGCTGCTTTGGCGCTTATACGTTCAGACCGGTTAAACTGGTTTTCCAGCCAACAGCATTTGATTGATTGTCATATCAGCATTTGGAACATATGCTGCTGATTTTGCCCCGGGGACTCGTTTGAACACAGATCTGTATTTTGTTATCCCTGGCAAGCTGAGCACGATGACCGGTGGTTATGAATATGACCGACAGTTAATCGCCGGCCTGCTGGGCATGGGTATTCGTGTCCATCACGTGGAACTTTCAGACAGCTTCCCGGTGCCCGACAGTGCCGCCATGGCTGACGCTGCCGCCATGATGGCCGCAATACCCGATGGCGCAGTTGTGTTAGCAGATGGTCTTGCGTGGGGGACCATGGATACGATTGCACAGACCGAACACCAGAGGCTGAGGATAATTGCCCTGTGCCATCATCCTCTGGCGTTTGAGACAGGGTTGTCTACCGCTCAACAGGCTGCTCTCTTCCGCTCGGAAAAAAAATCGCTTGATCTGTCAACCGCCATTGTAGTGACCAGTCAGGCAACGGCCGATCTGCTTATCAAAGCCTATAGCATTCCGCCAGCCAAGCTGACGGTTGCGCTGCCAGGCACGCAGCAACAAAGTTTTGCAGCCTGCGAGGGCGATCCACCGGTATTGTTGACGGTGGCAACGCTCACTCAACGCAAAGCACATGACGTATTGATTGACGCGCTATCGCGCATTACCGATCTGCCCTGGACTGCGCGTTTTGTCGGGGGCCAGCAGTTTGACCCTGCCTGGGCCGCACATCTGCATAAGATCACTGACGCACTTGGACTTGGTGAGCGTATCAGCTTTGTTGGCAGCGTGGCGGATCTGACACCGGAGTACACAAATGCTGATCTGTTTGTGTTGCCGTCGCGTTTTGAAGGCTACGGCATGGTGTTTGCTGAAGCGCTTTCGTTTGGTTTGCCCATCGTAGCTGCCCGCACCGGCGCAGTGCCCGATGTGGTTCCCGAGTCTGCAGGCGTGCTTGTTAACGCGGATGATGCAACGGCGCTGGCGTTCGCGCTTCATCGGTTACTCAACGATAAACAACGGTACCAACAACTGCGGCTGGGTGCGCAGACTGCAGCAGCCGCGCTGCCGTCGTGGCAGGACACCGCAAATATTATGAATAAACTGCTGATGACACTGTCAACGAGGCCCTGAGTATGAGTGGATTTTCAATTAACTGGCTGGATATGCGCGAACCCGCTGACATGGCAGCGCGCGACAAAGCACTGGCTGCTCAGGTCGTTGAATACCTGCACACAGTTGCTGACCAATCACCGTTGATTGTTGATCTTGGCTCTGGGACTGGATCAACGCTTCGCGCGTTGACCTCTCTCGGAGCCCAACAATGTGTGTGGAGGCTGATCGATCATGACCCCGCACTGCTGAATGAGGCATTACGGCGTCATGGACAGCACGAAATCATTGAAGACTACGAAGCTGACCTGCTCGATATTGACGCACTGCCGCTGGGTGCGGCAACGCTGCTGTCTGCGTCAGCCCTGTTTGATCTGGCCTCAGCAGACCTTGTTGATCACCTGGTTGAAAAACTGGCGCATCAGAACACCGCGTTTTACGCCGCGCTCAATTACGACGGGCGCACCCAATGGACACCAGTTCATCCGTTTGATCAACAAGTACTGCAGGCGTTTAATGAAGATCAGCGCCGCGACAAAGGCTTGGGGCCGGCCTTAGGCCCGCAAAGTTCTGCTCATCTGCAACACGCCCTGGAACGCGCCGGATACAACGTACAGATTGCCGACAGCGCATGGGATCTTGGCCCGGCACAGCACGAATTGGTTGCGGATCTCGTCCGTGGAATCAAGGCCGCCGTTACAGCAGGTTACGGTTTGGACACGAAGGCTCTGGAGGACTGGGAAGCGTTTCGTCTGGCAAACAGCGTCAACGGACGCTGTATTATCGGGCATCTGGATGTGCTGGCATTCCCGGTGAAAACGTTTCGATAAAGCGATCACGGACAGTATCCATCCGCCATACCGGTGCATCCTGTGCCGGCAACATTCCCGGTGTCCACTGCCAATCTGCAGTGGCCGCCATGACTGCGGGGTCCGCACTGATGATGTGCACCATCACATCCGGTGCCGAAGCGCCTTCGGCGATTAACGGCATAGGCTGATGGTCGCCCATCACCAGAACAACCAGATTGCTATCGCCATAGCGCTCGATGTAGGACACCAAAGTGTCCAGTACATACACCACCGAGTCACGATACTGGCTTTTTAACAAATCTATATCCTGCCAGACCTGATCGGTGCGAGGCCCACGTTGGGCTTGCTCATTAAATTCGGTGCCGTCAACGATGCTGTCCCAGTCAATGACCTCGGGAATCGGTGTCCACGGTGCGTGTGACGAAATCAGCGCAAATTCCGCCATTACCGGTTTGCGCGCTGCAGGATCACGCTCGCGCTGCTGAAATCGCGCCAGCGTAAACTGATCCGGCATGGTGACGTAATTAAACGGCAATCCCTGATACTCCAGCGCGGCGGCATCATAAATCTGATCGTATCCAAAATACTGGCCTTCCGGCCATGCCAGCGTAATGGCCGGCATGACACCCACCGTGCGCCAGCCAGCGCGCTGAAACAACCGGATCAGTGACGGACGTTGACTCATCATCAACGCGTCATAACGCAACTGACTGTCTATCCACAATCCAGACATCGCCGTTCCATGTGCCAGCCAGCTCAGCCCGCCAATAGTTGAAGAAGCCAAAAACGCGCTTGACGAGGCATAACCCTGAGCGCTGAGTGAACTGCCGGCGCGCTCCAGTGCGGGACGAATGACGTCGGCATACCGTGGGCTGTCGAGCAACACGCGCCCGTAAGACTCCAGAAACACGACCAGTACATCCTTACCCTGCAGCGCTCCAAACAACTGTTCACCGGGAACATTGTTATAAACATCCTCGTTGACGATCTCCCTGAACGCTCGCAATTCAACAAGGCTGTTCACAGCATTAAAAGTGTGCGAGACCAGTTGGTCGTGAAAGTAGCGCGAGGTCACGGTTGAACCTGACGCCGTCATTGCGCTCCAAATCAACAGCGCTATCAGCAACGCCCCGCCTGTCCTGCGCGCCGGAAATCGCCATAACAACGACCTGATACGCCTCAACGACAACCAGCACGCTGCGATCACCAATCCAACGGTCAACAGCATCAGAATTGACACTAATACGGTAGCGGGGTAACCAATACTTGACCCCAGCAAATGAAACCCATCACTTAACAGGTAAGCATCCAGCACAGGATTAAAGGCACGCGCAAAAATCATAAACGCTGCCATGTCCGCCAGCCTGAAAATCAAACCAGCAGCAATCAACACTGTTGAAAAACCCATTATCCAGACAGACGCCCGCCCACGGATCAGCAGCAACAAGGGGAACACCACTGCTTCCAGCGGAAAGTAAAATATGTACCACCAGTGCAGCCAATCAAGGCGGTTAGGCACCACAAAAATAGTCAGCAGGTACCAGACCGCCAGCACAGTTAACACAACTCTGACGGATCGGTTTTGCAAACTGTCCTGATACAAACGAATGATTGCTGACATGCGGGGCTTCTTTAAGACGATGTTTAGGCAGGGAACTTCCCTGATACGATTTGGGGAGTATAACGGATGAGAATGATTGTCAGATAACAATTACTGTGAGTACACTCTGTAGGTCAGTTGTTCAACCAACACCAATGAGGGCAGATCTTTATGACCTACAAGCACGCCGCAGACACTGGCGCACAGGCTTCAGTGCTGTCCGTGGACAGAAACTATCGGGCAGCTTCACTGAATCGTCGGCAATTTATGGGCGCAGCACTCGGTGCCGGTGCTGCATTGAGTTTCAGCCCGTCCTTTTTGGCGCTGGCACAAGACTCCGAATTGATCACCCGCGCGATCCCTTCCACCGGCCAACTGATTCCCGCAGTGGGTCTGGGCAGCTCGGCTACCTTTGCCGCCGTAGCCCGTAGCGAAGATATCAGTGCGCTAAGCTCGGTGCTGTCGAAGATGGCGGAATTGGGCGGCAGAGTCTTCGACACCGCGCCAGGTTATGGAGCCTCTGAAGAAGTGGCGGGCGCCATCGCGCAGCAACTGGACATTCAAGAGACTTTGTTCTGGGCCACTAAGCTCAATGTGGCCCCACGTGGCGGTGGGGCAGCAGATCCGGCGGCAGCGCGCGCTCAGATCGACGCCTCATTCCAGCGCATAGGCAAACCGGTCATTGACCTGATTCAGGTCCATAACATGGGAGATCCAGCTCTACAACTGGGCCTGCTGCGCGAACTCAAGGAACAAGGGCGAATTCGATACCTCGGCATTACCACCACCTTCCCGGAACAGTACGAAAATCTGATTCAGGTGATGCGCTCGGAGCCTCTGGATTTTATTGGTACCGACTACGCCGTCGACAACCGGGAAGTTGAAGAGGTCATCCTGCCGCTGGCCATGGAGCGCGGCATCGCTGTGCTTAACTACGCACCTTTCGGACGCACCCGTTTGTGGTCGCGGGTCGGCGACCGTCCGGTTCCCGACTATGCACATGAGTTTGACGCTCACACCTGGGCGCAGTTTTTCCTGAAGTTTGTGCTGAGCCATCCAGCGATTACCGCCGTTACCCCGGCAACCAGTCGCCCCACCAACATGGAAGATAACATCGGCGGAATGCTCGGGCGCCTGCCAGATGCTGCCATGCGTCAGCGCATGATCGCCACGGTGGAGGCGTTGCCGACAGTGTCCGCTTAAGCTGCCGGCACTTTCTCCAGCACGCCTTTACGCTCATCCAGCCAGAGTCGGCCCACCGGGGCCGACTTGCGCTTTACCGTACCCTTGACCAGATCAAACAGATCACCATTGATGCCTTGCAACTGAAACGGAACCCCTGCCGCCTTGGCAATCGCCGCGTTACAACGCATATGCTCGCGTTCACCATGAACCGGTATGGCAATACGTGGCTTCACCCATCGATACATCTGCAACAATTCGTCCGCACAGGGGTGACCAGACGCGTGTAACGGCGACTGCCCTTCTGGCAAATGTGAAGCATGCGTCACGCGGATATGACGGGACTCAAAGGCTTTGAGCAGACGTTCCACGTCTGCCTCATTACCAGGAATGGTTTTGGCGCTGAAAATTACGTGATCACCCGCCTGCAAACTGATATCAGGATGATTGTCCATCGCCAGCCGATGCAGCGCTGCGTTCATCTCACCCTGACTGCCGGTCGCGATCGCCATCAGCTCTGAAGGCAGCAAGTATGCAAGATCCTCATTATCAACCGGTCGGAAATTATCACGCAGATAGCCCGAGGCTTTGGCGCAAGACACCATGTTATGCAGAGATCGACCCAGTAAACCCACATAACGATTGGCCACCAGGGCAACATTTCCTAACGTTTGCAAACGAGCAACATTGCTGGCAAAACAGGCAAGTACTACCCGCCCTTCAGAACCTTTGACAGCCTCAAGCAGACCACTGAACAACTCGCTCTCCGACACCGAACTGCCACTGTAATTGGCATTGGTGGAATCACACACAATCGCATCGATTCCGCGAGCGGCCAAGCGGCTGTAGTGCCCGGCATCAATGGCCTCTCCGACCACAGGTGCCATGTCTATCTTCCAGTCTGCCGTATGCAAAACACTGCCAGCCGCGGTTGTGATCAACAAGGCATTGGTTTCCGGCGTCGAGTGTGTAATCGGTATCCAACGCACTTCAAACGGCCCCAAGCTCAGTGTTTCGCCATCCTCCACGGTGATTATCGGAGCATCGATGCCTTTCTGTCTGAGTTTGCGAACAAGCACCTGGCGGGTGAAGGCTGTGGTGTAGATCGGACAGCGGAACTGGTCCCACAAATGAGCCAGTGCACCGATATGGTCCTCATGGGCATGGGTTGCAATGATGCCAGCAAGAGACTGGTGCCGGCTGCTGATAAACAGCGGATCAGCCATCTCCACTCGGTTACCTATGCCTGCGGCAGTCTTTTCAAACGTAATACCACAGTCAACCATCAGCCACTGACCCGCATGGCCATAAAGATTCAGGTTCATGCCGATTTCGCCGCAACCGCCAAGCGGCAGGAACCAGAAATCCTTGTGCGTGGGGTTCATTTGCAGCGCAATCCGCAGAGACTAACGGACGGGAAAATCAAAATACTGATCAGGGAAAGGTTCATCATTCAGTGTGTAATGCCACCACTCTTGTTCGTAGTTGGAAAATCCTGCCACTTCCATCAAATCGCGCAGCAAATGACGACGCTGCAGAACTTCAGCGCCCACTGCGATGTCATCGGTATGTGAGCGCAGGTCGAAGCAATCATAACCAGTACCCATATCAATACTGTTATCGGGGAAACGCTCAGACTGCGACGCGCGACAATCGAACTGCCTTGACAAAGGATCTGCCACAGGCACAGTTGTGCCAAGTGGCACTAACGTCAGATCCACTGTGCTACCGCGCGAGTGACCTGATTGACTGGCGATATACCCGCGGGAAAACAGTTCGTCTTTTGGCACTTCAGGGTAATAACTGGTACGCATCACGTCGTCCAGCGGATCCGCAGCCCATTGCACAAAATCGTCCACTGCGCGTTGCGGACGAAAGCAGTCGTAAACCTTAAGCGAATATCCAAGCGTTGTAACCGCTTCCTGCACCAAAACTAACGCCTCAGCGGCTGGGTCAGTCAATATACATTCACCGGCTTCATAACCAGCAACAGGCCGGCCGAGAAAGTTATTTGTGCCAAGGTAGCGCATATCCTGTTGGATGCTGCTGTCGAGTTGGGACAAGTAACTAAACCCTTCGGGCAAAACGTTTGGTGAGTTATTGTCGCTGCAGGCCACCACAGAACCCACCACACAAACGAAAAATAAAGTGCGCAATTTTCTCAATCCCTGTTCTCTGGTTGCTACGATTTTTTGTCTGACTGCACTTGATCGGGCGCCAACAATGCCCGCCGGCAACACGATTGTAAAGTGCACTGAGGCAAACTCGCTCCTAAAACGTTAGATTGATTGCACCAGTCTCGTCAAACCGCCATTCCACCCCTATTCCTCCCTTTTCCTGTGCTGGTCAATCAATTGAAAGGTGTATTTGAAGGGGTCTTGCAGACAACTGGAGTGTTGCAACACATGTCAAACAACAAAAACAAGAGACCAGAAAAATCTTTGGTTTCGACAAAAATGATTCCATGACATGTGCGATTATCGCTGTTCTGTTTATCATCCTTTCGCATCAACTGATGCTATGTTCTGACCAGGCCTGGTGCCTGCACACGTCATCTCGGAGTCTGACAGCGCCTGCCATTTCTTGTTCACCCCATGCTGAACATGCTAGATTACCGGCCTTTTCATTGACCCTGCCTTCGGTTAATGACACCACCTTCTGGAAATAACACCAGCTTTTAAAAAAGACGGGATCACGCATGAGCCACTATAAAATCGCATTGCTTGACGGGGATGGAATCGGTCCCGAAATTATGACGGAAGCTGTCAAGGTACTGAACCTGATAGCTGAACGAAACAACATCACCTTTGATCTAATTCACGCACCTTTTGGCGCCAGCGCCTATTTCGAGTGCGGGCACCCTTTCCCCGAGCAGACACAAAAAATTTGTGACGAAGCCGATGCCATTCTCAAAGGCCCAATCGGGCTGAACCACGAAGAATCCAAAAAAATTCCGGTCGACATGCAACCCGAGCGTGGAGCGTTGTTACCACTGCGTCGTCGTTATAACACCTACGCTAATTTCAGGCCGGTGTTTCTGCCCAAAAGTCTCGCGCATTTTTCCCCTCTGAAAGCAGAAATCATCGGCGACGGTATCGACATTATGATCATCCGCGAACTGGTGGGTGGACTGTATTTTGGGGAAAAAGAAACCGGTGTGACAGCCGAAGGCGTGCGCTATGTCAAAGAAGTGTTGGAATACGACGAAATCCAGATCCGACGCATAGCCAAGGTTGCGTTTGAAACAGCCATGAAGCGCAAAAAAGTCCTGCATAACATTCATAAAAGCAACGTACTGAAATCAAGTGTGCTTTGGAATACTGTCATGGAAGAGGTCGGGCAGGACTATCCTGAGGTCAGAATTGAGCACATTCTGGTTGATGCGGCAGCCACTTACCTGTGCCTGAATCCAGGCCGTTTTGACGTCATGGTGATGGAGAATATGTTTGGAGATATTCTCAGTGACCAGGGCGGTGGCATTCTGGGCTCGCTCGGCTTAATGCCATCCGCCTGTGTCGGAGATAACAAAGCCTATTACGAACCGTCCCACGGATCAGCGCCAGATATCGCCGGAAAGTTTATTGCCAATCCATACTCGATGATCGGCTCGGTTGCGATGATGCTGGAGATGAGTTTTGGTATGGATCAGGAAGCTAAAAATGTCTGGCACGCCATGCAAAGCGTTTTTGCTGACGGGTATTCCACGGCAGATCTATCCAAACCAGGCTCTGGTGTCATTATGATCAACACGCCGGCATTCGGCGATCGTGTTGTTGAAGCCTTGCGACAAATGCCTGTTCCTGCCTGATCTGACTCACTCTGCTTATCCGCAGCCATTGGACGCATGACTTTAAAAAGGTCGTGCGTCTTTAGGCAGCAAAACGGTTTTAGTGCGGGAAAACGCCTCGTGCATCGCATCCCCGGAACTGTTCACGTACATGTAGAAATATCCTATGCCAAGACACCAGAAACTTGGCCATGCCAACGCAAATCTGATCAGAGCCTGACGTAGGGACATGGGTTGATTGTTCATATCCAACGCCCGGATACGCCAGGCGATCATTCCCAAGGTCTGACCGGTGCGCCGCCAGAACCAGACATAAAAGCAGGTCATCGTGCTGACCATCATCAATAGTTGCAAGAGCGACAGCAGTCGTGGGGTTACCACTTCGCCTTCAATCAACACGCTGGTGTTATCTGCAAAAATACCGAACGAAAAAATAATGATGTAACCCAGAATCAGCCATATCGATAAGACCAGAAATATATCGTAGAGCAAGGCTGCCAGCCGACGTAGCAAGCCTGCGCGGGGCAGTTGTGCAAGTTCGTGATCCGCAATGATGCGGCGTTCCATCTTGGATTTGGACATTATCAGACGCACCGTGCCAGCCATTTTGAGGGCAGTGAGTATAGCCCAGGCTTATGCCAGACAGGTAATCAGAACAATGCGACCCTGACGGCCTGCCTTATGATCATCAAGAGTATCTGCTAGAATCCCGAGCCTAATCCAGCCAAGGAATCTGATCAGGTATGAACGCACAGACACAACGCAGGCACGTTCAGCTTCTCGACACAACTCTCCGCGATGGGGAGCAGACTCAGGGTGTTTCATTTGCAGCCAAAGAAAAGCTGCAGATTGCGCGTGCGTTGCTGCAGGCTCTGAAGGTTGACCGCATTGAGGTTGCCTCTGCAAGGGTCTCTGAGGGAGAACAAGAAGCGGTCAAAGCCATCAACGCCTGGGCAGCGCAGGAGGGCTTCCTGGAGCGGGTTGAAGTGCTGGGGTTTGTTGATTACACACTGAGTGTGAACTGGATCTGCCAGGCCGGAGGCAAGGTGATCAATCTGCTGGCCAAGGGCAGTGAGAAGCATTGCCGCGAACAATTGGGCCGCACGCTGGCTGAACATATCTCCGATATCAAACGCACTGTTGCCTACGCGCACGAGAAAAATCTGCTGGTAAATATGTATCTGGAAGACTGGTCCAATGGCTACAAAGACAGTCCTGACTACGTGTTTAATCTGGTTAACGGTGTCACTGATATTGGCATACGTCACTTTATGCTGCCGGATACCCTGGGCGTCATGACGCCCGACGAAGTGTTCAGCGCACTCACCGATATGCAAACGCGCTTCCCTGATCTTAAGTTCGATTTCCACCCCCATAACGATTACGGACTGGCAACCGCTAATGTCATGGCCGCTGTTAAAGCCGGTATCAGCACAGTCCACTGCACCATCAATTGTTTGGGTGAACGCGCCGGAAACGCCTCGCTGGCTGAAGTCGCCGTGGTGTTAAAAGATAAAATGGACATACAGTTATCGATAGATGAAACACGAATCGCCATGCTCAGCCGCATGGTGGAGAACTTCTCCGGCAAATGGATTGCAGCCAACACCCCGATTGTGGGGGCTGATGTGTTTACGCAAACTGCGGGCATCCACGCTGATGGTGATTCCAAAGGTGGCCTTTATATCACCGCCTTACGACCAGAGCGTTTTGCCCGTAAACGAACCTATGCACTGGGCAAAATGAGTGGAAAGGCATCGCTGGCTAATAACCTTGAAGAACTCGGGCTGGTGCTGTCGGAAGACGACCAGCGCAAAGTGCTGCAGGAAATTGTCAAACTGGGCGACTCCAAGGCGGTCATTACCTCTGACGACCTGCCGTTTATCATCGCCGATGTATTGGAGAACCGTGAGTACCGATACATTGAACTGCTGAACTGTTATATCAGCAGCGGTATGGATGTGGACAGCACTGCCAGCCTGCGTGTCAGCGTGCACAACACGATTCACAACGCTACCGGCTCTGGAAACGGCGGTTTTGCTGCCTTTATTGCCGCGATCAGTCAGATTCTGGATAAGCTAGAATTCACCATGCCGGCCTTGCTGGACTATGAAGTGCATATCCCGCGCGGCGGCAACACCAGTGCCCTGACCGAATGTATCATCACCTGGAAAATTGAGGATCGCGAGTTAAAAACCCGCGGAGTGGATTCCAATCAGGTGTTAGCGGGGGTAAAAGCAACCATGCGCATGATCAATTTGCGCATGCATGCGGCGACATCCTGACGGACTAAACCCGACGCAGCAGATACACACCCCAGAGCGCACATAACAGGATCGGCGCCAACACCGCTACAAACGGGCTGATCCCGTAGAGGATAGTTGCCGGTCCCAAGGTGCGCTGCACGATGGTAAAGGTCAGCCCCATCGCAATCGCGATAAACACGCGGAATCCCATGGTGGTCTCGCGCAGAGGACCAAACACAAAAGACACAGCCAGCAGTACCAGACTTAATGTTGCCAGCGGCTGCAGCAGTTTTTTCCAGAACGCCAGGTAATAACTGCTGCTATCCAGACCTTCGTTGTCGAAATAACGCGCGAACTGCCATAAGCCGCTGATTGACTGTCGGTCGGGCCGGACTAACAGCACACTTAGCAAAGAGGGCGACATATCAACAGCCCATTGATATTGGTCGTGCTGCCTGGAAAACAATTGTTCCGGCGTGAAGACAGTTTCTGCGACGTCAGTCAGCAACCAATATGGCTCGACGCCCGGCTCCTCAACACCCGGATTCTCAATGTAGTGCCCTTGTGCAGCAAAACTGCTGCGCACCAATTGGCGGGTTTCATCCAGCTCAAAAACCGTGATACCAAAAAGTTCACGGCCACCGGGCGCAATGGCATTGATGTGAATGAACTCATTGCCGACTTTTCGCCAGTCACCATCCTCGCTGCTGATTGCCTGACCGCCACTCATCAGCAGTGCCCGGTCACTTTGCGCCTGTTGTTGCAGTGCAGGAGCAATCCACTCGCCGAGTATCAGACTGAACAACATGACACCCAGCACCGGTAGCATCACCCAGCCAACCAACACCGGTGTCCGCACGCCGGCCGACTGAATCACCAATAACTCCTGACTCGACGCCAGCACACCAAGACCAATCAGCGCACCGCCCAGTGCAACATAAGGCAATAACTCATAAACACTGGTTGGCAGCGTTCTGAGCACATACACAATAGCATCAGTCGCGCTGTAGCTCCGATTGGTACTGGCCATTTCATCTGCCAGCGTGAACACCAGGTCTATTGTGGAAATCACACCCAAAACCACCAGCATGGCGGCCAGTACCGTTTTTGAAAGGTAACGCGCTAACATCGACATGGTTCAGCTTATCCTTGCTTTCAGGGTGACTGTCGGACGTCGCGCACGGCCGCGCATCAATAACCAGATCGCCACGCCCACAAACATCACATGTACCCACCATAAGCCCACGAATGCCGGCAAACTGCCGTCTTCCAGAGCGTCACGCGATACCTGTAGCAACATGAAGTACAAGCCATACAACATCGCAGCCGGCACCAGTCGCGCAAAGCGTCCCTGCCGAGGGTCTACCCGGCTGAGCGGCACCGCAATGAGTGTCAGCACCGGAATCAGAAAAACAACAGAAATCCGCCACTGCAACTCTGCGCGCAAGCCGGGCTCATCTGACCCGAAGAGTTGTGAAGTCGGCATTGCCCTTTCTTCCAACACCGGTGCAATCATGGTTTGATCCGGCAGCAGAATACCTTGCTGCTCGAACCGGGTGACTGCGTAGTCAGCCTTGCCGGGCGTTCCATCATAAAAGTGCCCTTCTTCGAGCAACATAAAACGTCTTCCACTCGAAGCATCGAGTACAGGGCTGGCAGTTTTCGCCACCAGCATACGCAACCCCGATTCGCCTTCAGGCGGGTTGAGGTCGCGAATCACCACAAACGCGTTGTTGAGCTGGCGTCCAACGCCGGTCTCGGAAATTGATTCGGCATAAGTGACACGCTCTCCGCGCGCAAACTCCTGAAATTGGCCGGCGACAATCAAATCAATTTCCGTCAGTTCATCCTGTGACTGACGCAAGGCATCTGTCTGTTGCAAACCAGTCGGCGCAACATAAAGACTGGTGTACGCCAACAGCAGGGTCAGCAACAGGGCAAAACTCATGGTCATTGCCAACAGTTTGCCGCGACTGAAACCACAGGCATGTAACACCACCATTTCGTTTTCAGCATACATACGGCCGTAAGCCAGCAAGACGGCCAGAAAAAATGCAAAGGGCACAATGATCAGCAGGAAATCCGGAAGTCGATACAACATCAACATCAGCAAGATGTCAGTGGTCATTTGCCCGGCCACCGCATCTGCAAGATACTGCAGAAACCGGGAGGTAAACGACACAACCAGCAGTATCAGTGACACCGCCAGCGTCACCTGAAACACCTGACGGGTAAAATACCAGAATAGAATCACAGCTCGGATTCACCCACCAGACTCAAAAACGCCACCGGCACAGCGGCAATTTTGTGCCTGTCAAAATCAAAAAATACAACAGCCTGCTTGGCATTACAGACCACTTTTTCCAGAGCTGAATTGGTGATCTGGAAGCAGATATCACAACCGTACTTGTTAAAGCCCGCAACACCGACGTCTATGACCAGCACATCCTTGGCAAAGGATTCTGAGCGGTAATCGATCGCCATATCGGTGACGACCATCCCCAGCCCGAATATATTGGCCTCGGTCAGGCCTAAACTCGCCAGAAACTGCAGACGCGCCTCGTGGAGGATATGCACCATGGCAACACTGTTCAGGTGCTTGGCATAGTCCAAGTCACTGAAGCGAACCGAATACTCCATAGAGTACAAAAACTCTTCGGGCATGCTGACTTTGACTCTGGCCATACCGGCTCCATGATGGGGGTTTATAACGGGCAAGGAATTTTAATCGCCACGGCCGGTAAAGTACACTTAGACGCCCGGCATTGCCATGCTCACTGCGATTCAATAGCATGACGGCCTGACATCCTTCTTTCGATTCCAGGAAAACTTTATGAAATACCAGGTTCACAGCAGCAAAACATTGGATAAAAAAACAGACTGTCTGGTTCTGGCTGTCTGGGAAAAAACCGGCCCGGCGCAATGCTCGCTGCTGGATGAAAGTTTGGCGGCACTGGCAGGTGCGGTGTTCAAGGCCGGCGACATCAAGGGCAAACCCGGTGAAACACTGCTGATCCCGGCTCACTCACACGCCAAAGCCGAACGCCTGTTGTTGGTAGGTGCGGGTGATGCGGCAAAATTTAATGCCAAGGTTTACCGCAAAGTGGTGCGCGCAGCGGCTCAGGCCATTAACAAAACGACCTCCAAAACCGCAGTCTTTACACTGCCGCAACTGACTGTTTCCGATCGAGATCTGTCATGGGCTGTCACACAACTAGTGATGGAAAACAGCAATTCCCAGTATCGCTACGATCACACCAAGAGCAAAAAGGCAGAACCCTTACACCTGAAAACTGTCAGTCTGGCATTGCCTGCAACTGCCAATCGCAAAGCAGTTGATGAGGCAATTCTGGCCGGAGAATGCATCAGCAAGGGAATGTCACTGACCCGTGAACTGGGCAACCTGCCTGGCAACATCTGCACACCGAGTTATCTGGGTGACAAAGCCACTGAATTGGCAGGGCAATACAAGTCCCTGAAAGCCAAAGTACTGAATGAAAAGCAGATGGAAAAACTCGGCATGGGCTCGCTGCTGTCCGTGGGCCATGGCTCTAAAGAAGAATCACGGCTGATAGTCCTTGAATACAAAGGCGCCGCAGACCCCGCCAGCAGCCCTTACTGCCTGGTTGGCAAAGGCATCACCTTTGATACAGGCGGCATCAGTTTGAAACCGGGTCTTGGCATGGACGAAATGAAGTACGACATGTGCGGCGCTGCGTCGGTCCTGGGTACGATGCTGGCGGTGGCGGAACTCCGCCTGCCAATTAATGTCGTAGCGGTCATCGCGTCGGCCGAAAACATGCCATCGAGCACCGCGACCAAACCCGGTGATGTGGTGACCAGCATGTCAGGCAAAACCATCGAAATTCTGAACACAGACGCCGAAGGCCGTCTGGTATTGTGCGACGCACTTACCTATGCCGAACGTTTCAAACCCAAAACAGTGATCGACATTGCTACCCTGACCGGCGCAGCTGTGGCGACCTTTGGCGAGGTGAATACGGCGTTGTTGAGCAACCACGATCCGCTGGCAAAAGAACTGCTGGAACTGGGCCAGCAAACGCTGGATCACGTTTGGCAACTGCCGATGAATGACGAATACCAGGCGCTTCTGGACAGCAACTTTGCCGACATTGCCAACATTGGCGGACCCAAAGGCGGCACCATCACCGCGGCATGTTTCCTGTCACGCTTCACAGAAAAATTCAAATGGGCGCATCTGGATATCGCCGGTACAGCATGGTTAAGTGGCGCACAGAAAGGCGCAACCGGACGACCGGTACCACTGCTGGTTGAGTATCTGCGTCGGCAAAAAGCCTGATCACCTAGGGTTTTTTTAACACTCTGCGTGCCCCCTGTGTGGAGGAAGTCTCCCCTTCCGCCACACTTTTCTATCCAGCATTCATATAGATCTTGGTTATGTTAGACGCCAGCGGCAAACACCTGAACACCGCCATTTTGTTGCTGGTCGCTGGTAATTTTATGGCGATCATCGCGGATGTGATTGTGAAGATCATGGGCTCAGATGCGCCGGTTTTTCAGCACATGTTTGTGCGCACTCTGATTATCATCGTCCTGCTGTCGACGCTTTACCGTCAACTGGACTGGCAAACACCCCTGTCTGGTGTCGGTTTTCACCTGCTGCGCGCTATGTTTAATGTGATTGGCATGTTCGCCATTATTACCGCTCTGACCTTGTTACCACTGGCTACAGCAAACGCTGTTTTTTATCTGGCACCCATCCTGGTGATGTTGCTGGCCGTTGTGTTATTCAAAGAGCGGTTGACCCGCTGGAGCCTGCTGGCCGTGATCAGTGGTTTTCTGGGCGTCATTGTGATTCTCAGACCCGTAGAACTGGGCTGGGGAGCATTGGCTGCGCTGGCAGGAGCCTGGGCACTGGCATTTAATGCCGTGCTGGTGCGCAAACTTCCCAAACATCAATCCACTGTGCACAAACTGATGATGAGCAATCTGCTTGCGCTGCCAGTCATTTTCACGCTGTTTATCTGGGAGTTTATGACCGGTGACACCGGCTGGCATCGTGGTGCCATCCTTGCCGCCGCAGGATCATCTGTTTTTGTTATGGCCTACAGTATCAGCGTCCTCAAAGCGTATAAAACCGTCGATGCCAATCAGGTCACCAGTGCTGAATACACCGGCCTGATCTGGGCTGCTTTGATCGGTTGGATCTGGTTTGCCGAAGTGCCCGACCTGTGGTTTGTTGCGGGCAGCGCCATGATAGTTATCCCCTTGGTATTACTGAGTCTGCAGCAGAACAGGCAGCGCAGCACACTCAAGAAAACGCCTGCCTAGCCAGGTGCTGCGCGGCACAGACGCATCGGTTATACTCCCTGCCCTTCCGAAACACGAGCCACAACGGGTCACATCATGGACAAAACCTACCAACCCCAGCAGATCGAACGCCAATGGTACAGCACCTGGGAAGCGCGCAATTATTTTGCACCTTCCGGCTCCGGCGAGTCCTATAGCATTGTGATACCGCCGCCGAATGTAACCGGCCGTTTGCACATGGGTCATGGTTTTCAGAACGCCATCATGGATGCGCTTATCCGTTATCAGCGCATGATGGGCAAAAACACGCTCTGGCAGGTGGGCACTGATCACGCGGGTATTGCCACCCAGATGGTTGTCGAGCGTCGTCTTGAGCGCGAAGGTATCAAACGCAAAGTGCTTGGTCGCGAAAAATTCCTGGAAAAAGTCTGGGAATGGAAAGAAGAATCGGGCGGCATGATCACCCAGCAGATCCGCCGTCTGGGTGGCTCAATTGACTGGTCACGCGAACGCTTCACCATGGACGAGGGCCTGTCGGCAGCCGTAGAAGAAGTGTTTGTGCGCTTGTACGACGAAGGCCTGATTTACCGCGGCAATCGTCTGGTGAACTGGGATCCGAAGTTGCACACCGCCGTCTCCGATCTTGAAGTGTTATCCGAAGAAGAAGACGGATTTTTCTGGTACTTCCGCTACCCACTGGCCGATGGCGCAAAAACCGACAGCGGTGACAGTTTTATCACCATCGCAACAACACGACCTGAAACCCTGCTTGGAGATACTGCAGTTGCTGTGAATCCACACGACGAGCGCTTCAAATCGCTGGTTGGTAAATGGATAGACCTGCCCCTGTGTAACCGGCGCATCCCAATCATTGCCGATGATTATGTTGATCCGGAATTTGGTACGGGCTGCGTCAAGATCACGCCCGCACACGACTTTAATGACTATGAAGTTGGCAAACGTCACCAGCTTGAGATGATCAACATTTTCACCATTGATGCTGCGATCAACGAAAACGCACCGGACGCTTTTCGTGGTCTTGATCGTTTTGATGCACGCAAAAAACTGGTCGCTGACATGGACGCTGCCGGCCTGCTGCTAAAAGTTGAGCCGCACAAATTAAAAGTGCCACGTGGCGACCGTACCGGCACAGTGATCGAACCCTACCTGACAAATCAATGGTATGTGGCAGTCAAAGCACTGGCCGAGCCTGCCATCAAAGCTGTCGAAAACGGCGATATCGAATTTGTGCCCAAGCAGTGGGAGAACACCTACTTTGCGTGGATGCGTGACATACAGGATTGGTGTATTTCCCGCCAACTCTGGTGGGGGCATCGTATACCGGCCTGGTATGACGCTAACGGCAATATTTATGTGGGCCGCAGTGAATCTCAAGTGCGCAGCAAATACAATCTCACCGCGGAACTGCCACTGCATCAGGACGAAGACGTTCTGGATACCTGGTTCTCATCAGCGCTGTGGACATTCTCCACGCTGGGATGGCCTGATGATCTCGAGACCTTAAAAACCTTCCACCCTACGAACGTGCTGGTCACCGGCTTTGACATCATTTTCTTCTGGGTTGCCAGAATGGTGATGATGACGCTGAAGTTCACCGATCAGGTGCCGTTTAAAAAGGTCTATATCCACGGCCTGATCCGCGATGCGCAGGGTCAGAAAATGTCCAAATCCAAGGGTAACGTGCTGGACCCGATCGACCTGATCGACGGTATTGGTCTGGAAGATCTGGTAACCAAACGCACCGAAGGTCTGATGCAGCCGCAGCTTGAACAGAAAATCGAAAAGAGCACCCGCGCTGAATTCCCCGAGGGTATCACCGGGTACGGCACTGACGCCTTGCGTTATACCTATTACTCACTGGCATCCACCGGTCGCGACATCAAATTTGATCTGGGTCGTATGGAAGGTTTCCGCAACTTCTGCAACAAGATCTGGAATGCCTCGCGTTATGTGATTATGAATACCGAGGAGAAGGGCCTGCAGTTTACGGCAGCGGATGTGGCTTCATTAAAAGATGATATCCACCTCAGCCTCGCTGACCGTTGGATTTTATCGCGCTTGCAGCAAACCGTGGCACAAGTTCATGAGCACATGAGCAGTTTCCGCTTTGATCTGATGTCGCAGGTGATTTACGATTTTTTCTGGAATGAGTACTGCGACTGGTATGTGGAATTATCCAAACCTGTGCTCTGGGATGCCGACAATCAACCCGAAAAAGCGCGCGCCGCACGACTGACCCTGCTCACGGTACTGGAAAGCAGTCTGCGCATGTTGCATCCATTAATGCCGTTCATTACCGAAGAAATCTGGCAGAAAATTGCAACGCTGATCGGCGTGGAAACAGCCAACACCAGCATCATGTTGCAGGCTTATCCGCAGGTAGACTCCTCGTTGATCAACACCACGGTGGATGCAGACATCGAATGGGTCAAAGGCGTGATCATCGGCGTACGTAACATCCGCGGCGAAATGAATATTCCGCCGGGCAAAACCTTCCCTGCCCTGCTGCGTAAAACCGGCGCTGAAGATCAGCGTCGGCTGCACGAGAATCTGCAGAATCTTTTGAAACTCGCCAAGCTCTCTGAGCTGCGTTGTCTGGCAGACGATGAAACAGCACCCGTCAGCGCCACACAGTTGTATCAGGACATGGAAATTCTGGTACCGCTGTCTGACCTGATCGACAAGAACGCAGAAATTTTGCGTCTCGAAAAAGAAATCGCCAAGCTTGATAAAAATCTGCAAGGCATCCTCGGCAAACTCAGCAATGAAAAATTTGTGCAAAATGCGCCGGTGGAACTGGTTGACCAAGAGCGTGAGCGTCAACGCGCGGCGCAGGCTGCCATCGATGCTCTGAACGAAAAACTTGCTGCTATCAAGGCGCTGTAAACGGCAGTACGAGGGTTAGCCAACAACAATGACCACACCGATTTACACTTGGGCCAGATTGCATGAACTGACAGGCCCTCAGGTGCATGAAATTTTGCAGGCACGTGAATCGGTGTTTATTGTTGAGCAACACTGTCCGTATCAGGAAGCCGACGATTGTGACCCCCATGCATGGCACATGACAGGTCGCATCAACGGTAAACTGGCCTGTTATGTGCGGGTGGTCGACCCCGGAAAAAGATACCCGCATCCATCCATAGGCCGCGTATTAACCACCAGAGAATTCCGCGGCACGGCACTGGGCCGTCCGATGATGCAAGAGGCTATCCGCTACACCCATCAACTTTATCCCGGCCAGCCTATCCAGATTGGAGCCCAAGCGCATTTGTACGCGTTCTACAACGCCTTAGGTTTTGAGCAAATCAGTGATGAATATCTGGAAGACGGCATTGCGCATATTCTGATGCTGCTGCGTTGTTAACGGAACAACAGGTCACCTTTGTTTAAAGCGGTAATGCCCGCCGCATTACAAAAAATGGTAAGCCTTACAAACAAAAAGCCCGGGCAAACCCGGGCTTTTTAATTCTCAACAACAACACTTATTGCGCTTTTACTGTCTCTATCCACTGCATGACCCGACGTTCCAGTAAGGCCAGTGGCATGGCGCCGCCCAGCAATACGGTGTCGTGGAAGTCGCGGATATCAAACTCATCACCGAGTTCGGCTCTGGCATGGGCACGCAATTCGAGAAACTTGTTCATGCCGATTTTGTAAGAGGTGGCCTGACCAGGCATCACAATGTAACGCTGCACTTCAGAGCGGATCGCGGTCAATGGCACTGAAGAATTTGCGGCAAAATAGTCAACGGCCTGCTGTTCGGTCCAGCCTTCGGCATGCAGACCGGTATCCACCACCAAGCGGATAGCGCGCCACATTTCAGACATCAGACGACCAAATTTAGAATAAGGATTGACATAGGTGTCCGGCATTTCACTAGCCAGATACTCCGAGTACAAGCCCCAACCTTCGGAGTAAGCCGTGAACCCGGCCTGGGTGCGGAACATCGGAATACCCTGCAATTCCTGGGCAATGGAAATTTGCATGTGATGGCCTGGCAGACCTTCGTGATATGCGATCACTTCCATCTCTGACTTGGGCATGGCGTTCATATCAGACAGGTGTGCGTAGTAGACACCCGGGCGTGAACCATCTGGCGTGCCGGGATAGTAGTGCTGTGCGGCACCGTCCTGCTCACGGAATGCCTCTACCCTGCGCACGACCAGATCAGCCTGAGGTAAGGTTTTGAAATAATTTGGCAGTTGTGCCTTGATGTTCTCGATCGCGGCAGTTGCATCGTCGATGTAGCCCTGACGGCCGGCATCGTCATTGGGGTAATAGAAACGTTCATCATCGCGGGTTTCCCGCAGCATGACAAAAAATTCCTGCAGCGTGCCGCTAAAGCCGGCAAGCTCTTTTACGGCTTCCATTTCACTGCGCAGGCGAGCCACATCCGCAAGTCCGATCTGATGTATTTCATCCGCAGTCAGAGTGGTTGTTGTTTGCGTTTCCAACAAATAGTTGTAGTAAGCAAGCCCGTTAGGTTGTGACACCAGCCCCGTTGAGATCTCCGGCACTTTGGCTTTTTCCGCTTCTGCCCACGCAATCACTCTTTCGTAGGCTGGCCCCAAGTGTTCCATCAGTGCAACACGCGTCTGCTCCAGCAATTCATCGGCACGCAATTGATCCAAGGTCCCGGCAGTGACCAGCGCTTGTACATCGGTTTTGGCATCTGTCCACATGGCCGAGTCTTCACCCTCGGTAAAGGGGATACCGCTGATCACATTACGTGACTGCTGAATCACGCCGTCCAACGCAAAGCCGGGGGTAATCACGCCCAGTTGCGAGGACTCCTGTGCTGTCACCAGTAACTGATCCAGTGCGCGGGCAGATTCACGAATTCTTGAGATTAGCGCCTCAACATCAGCGGCCTCTTCAATCAGGTGGAAACTGATCAGGAAGGTTGGCAGAAAACTTTGGGCTCCATTCATCTGCTCAAAGGTCAGACCATTATTGCGGAATTGCACTGCCCGTTCTGATTGCTCGTACTGATACATCCAGATATCCCAGGATGTTTTTGTTTCGGCATCAAGTTGCTCGTAGTCAAACTCACGCTGCATCTCCGCGACAGCGGCTCGCGCCCACTCGAGTTGCAGGTCAGCACCTGCCATGGAGAAATCATCCAGCTCATTGTTGCGCTCTTTGCGCCCCAGGAACGTCAACTGAATCGGGCTGAGCTGCAACAACTCTTCGTACTTGGCATCAAACCAGCTGTTAAGACGCTGGGATTCACTTTGTGTTTCCTGGGCTACACTGTCAGCGGACTGAGTGGTTTGACTATCAGAGACGGTTTCAGTCACTTGCTCTGGTGGCTGTCCACAGCCAGCCAGTGCCAGCAACAGGACTAGCGCTGTTATGGGTTTTTGCATGAATAACATCCTTGAAAAGAAATACCGGACATAAACAGATGCCGGCTGATTTGAAAATAAAGATCAATGATTGGGGTCTTAAGGGTGTCTTGACGACAAGGCCCGCAGTTTATCGGATTGCAGGAAGGCGAGTCCAGCTTGAGATACTGGCGTGCCAGAGGCTAAATCCGTAAACTTGACTCGTGCCTTGTTTGGCAACTCGATAATAACTGACGGAATCAATTATGAAAAAAATCTTTAATCTGGCAACTGCAAGTATTGTTGTTGCGCTCGGCATTGCGGCCTGCTCACCAGCAGAACAAACGCCGGCAACAACGTCCGCTGAACAAAGCACACCAGCCACGCCGGCTGAGCCAATCCAGCAGACCCTGACCTCCGGTTTATTCCTCGACGACTTTGACAGAAACGTGCGCCCGCAAGACGATCTGTTTATGTTTGTCAACGGCACCTGGTACAACAACACCGAGATACCCGCCGATCGCTCCACCTATGGTGCGTTTAACATGTTGGCTGAGGCCAATGAACTGCGGCTGCGCAGTATCATTGAAGACGCTGTTGCCTCTGGTGCGGCCGCTGGTAGCAACGCTCAAAAGATCGGTGACTTCTATACCAGTTTTATGGATGAAGCACGTATCGAGGAGCTTGGGCTCACGCCCGTGCAACCCATGCTTGATCGCATTGCCGCGATTTCCAGTCATGCCGAATTGACCACCACCATGGCTGAACTGCGGCGCAGTGGCCTGAGTGAGCCTTACGGATTTTTTGTATCAACCGATGCCAAAGCCCCGGACGTTAACGCCTTGCATTTGAGTCAGGGCGGACTGGGTTTGCCGGATCGCGATTATTATTTCCGTGACACGGAAGACTTTGCCAGAATTCGTGACGAGTACGTTAACTATCTGAGCGCCATGCTCAACGCATCCGGGCATTCCGATGCTGAAGGTGCTGCGCAACGCATTTATGACCTTGAGTACAGACTCGCCGGCTATCACTGGACCCGTGCTGAGCTCAGAGATGCCGAAGCACGTTACAACAAAATGACCATTGACGAAGTGCGTACCCTGCTCGGCGGCATTGATTATGACGCCATGGCGAGCGTTGCCGGCATCGACTCCGCGGAGTATGTCATTGTCAGCACGCCTTCTTACATCGAAGCGCTGGGCGCTTTGTACACCGAGGTCGACCTGCAGACCTGGAAAGATTATCTGCATGCCCGCCTGATGGGTAATTTTGCATCGCGTTTGCACAAAGAAGTCGCCGACATCCAGTTTGGGTTCTACGCGACCACTCTGAACGGTACACCCGAGCAGCAGGAACGCTGGAAGCGTGGTGTGCAGGCGACCAGTGGCGCACTCGGGGAAGTGTTGGGTGAAGCCTACGTCGAGCGGCATTTCCCGCCTGCTGCCAAAGAGCGCATGGGAGAGCTGATCGATAATTTGTTAGTGGCCATGGAAGAATCCATCAACGAACTGGAATGGATGACTGCGGAAACCAAAGAAAAAGCACTGATTAAACTCAGCACATTTACGCCAAAAATCGGTTACCCCGATGTCTGGAAAGACTACTCCGCTCTGCAGGTCTCGGCCGATGACCTGATTGGCAACACCATCCGCACCAACCAATACGACTATGACCAGAACGTAGCTGATCTTGACAAACCAGTTGATCGCAACCGTTGGGGAATGACACCACAGACGGTCAACGCCTATTACCGGCCGACCGCCAATGAGATTGTGTTTCCTGCCGGCATTCTGCAACCGCCATTTTTTGACATGAATGCGGATGACGCGGTCAATTACGGTGGTATTGGCGCGGTCATTGGCCATGAAATCGGTCATGGTTTTGACGATCAGGGCTCACGTTATGATGGTAACGGCAACCTGCAGAACTGGTGGACCGATCAGGATCGCCAGCAGTTTGAAGCCAAAACCAATATTCTGGTTGAGCAATATGCGCAATACGAACCATTGCCGGGCATGAATATTGACGGCCGCGTATCACTGGGTGAAAACATTGGTGACCACGTCGGGCTGCTCAGTGCTTACCGCGCGTATCAGAAATCACTGAACGGGCAAACTGCGCCAGTCATGGACGATTTCACCGGCGAACAACGCTTCTTTATCAGTTGGGCGCAGATCTGGAAGATCAAGTTCCGTGATGATGCCATGCGTGCACAGTTGGCTCAGGGGCCACACTCGCCCGGCAAGTACCGTGCGATGGCAGCGCCACGTAACATTCCCGGCTTTTATCAAGCGTTTGACATCAAAGAAGGCGATGGCATGTACCTGCCGCCAGAACAGCGCGTTGTGCTCTGGTAACTGACAATGGCCACTGGCGTGCTCTGTCACTCTGCAGAGCACGCCATGCGCTATAAATTCTCTTCTGCAAAAGCCGCCAGCGCCGATCTTGGAACACCTTTCAGCTGCAAATTGCCACCGTGACTGAAGTGTTTAAAGCGTTCCGTCAGGTAGGTCAGCCCGGAACTGGTCGGGCTCAGATACGGCGTATCGATTTGAGCCAGATTTCCCAGACACACCACTTTTGATCCCGTGCCGGCACGCGTGACGATGGTCTTCATTTGATGTGGCGTCAGATTCTGACACTCGTCAATCAGAATCAGGCTGTGCTGAAAACTGCGGCCACGAATAAAATTCAGTGACTTGAACTGCAGCGGCACCTTGGCCAGCACATAATCGATGCTGGATGAACTGTTGATATCATCCAGATGCAAGGCCTCAAGATTGTCGGTGATCGCGCCCAGCCACGGTTCCATTTTTTCAGCTTCAGTACCTGGCAAAAACCCGATGTCCTCATCCAGCCCCTGAGTACTGCGTGTGGCAATGATGCGGCGGAACTGTTTGCTGGCCAGTGTCATATCGATGGCAGCCGCCAACGCCAGAATGGTTTTTCCAGAGCCCGCAGCACCGGTCAGATTCACCAGATGCACGGTGGGATCCAGCAAAAGATCCAGCGCCATGGCCTGATAGATATCGCGCGGATACAAACCCCAGGCTTCGCGCTGCAGCATGCGTTCACGATCCTGATGTTTGAGCACCACAACATGCTCGTCAACTTCAATCACCCGCCCGATAAAACCAGCGTCGTCCAGAAAATACTGATTGGGATACACATCAAACGCGATGCTGTCGCGTCCCAAGCGGTGAAAGGTTTCGCCCGCATGCGACTGTTCAGTGTCTACTGTCTGAATGCCATCCCAGAAACTGCCGGGGAATTCTATGTAGCCCTTATGCAGTTGATTGATATCTGTCACCAACTGATCCGTGTGATAGTCCTCTGCATCAATGCCACAGGCTCTGGCTTTTAATCGCATATTGATATCTTTGGACACCAGCACAACGCGGTTGGCGGGCGACTTGCTGTGTTTGAGCTCGGCCACTGCATTGAGAATTTTATTGTCATTCAAATGCAGTGGCAGAATTTCTCTGATGTGCGGCGAATCGGTCATCAGCACACTGAGATAACCCAGCCCGGGCTGGTTTTTGCCGCGATTGATCAGCACCCCGCTTTCCACGGCTTCCGGCGGTGCGTCTGCGAGGATGCGATCCAGTTCACGAATGGCCTGACGGGCATCCGCGGCCAGTGCACCTCGCCCACTCTTGAGTTTGTCCAACTCTTCGAGCACGGTCATCGTGATGATCAGGTGATGTTCGTCGAAGTTCCAGATGGCAGAGGGGTCGTGAATGAGGACGTTGGTATCAAGGACATAATAGATCGTGCTGGATGTCAAAGGCTTGCCTCCGCAGTGTGTTGTGTCGTCACCGTTGACAGTAGTCGAGCACTTTGACGATTTTGTGACAGGTGTTGACATCAAAACGCCAGTGCATCAGTCCGCCGCTGTTGATCAAACGTACCACTGAGCAGTAACCAATCTGCTGTCATCGGAGCTATGCCATGGACAATCATCTTCTGCAATCTCAACGCGCCCGTGCGGCACTGAAAAATCTGTTTGTGGCTGATGCATTAGCCATGCCGGTGCATTGGTATTACAGCCTTTGGGATATCGAAAAGGCGTTTCCTGGCGGCGTCAGGCAACTGGCGCCAGCACCGCAGTTTCATCCCTCGTCTATCATGTCCTTACACTCAACCAGCAGTGGCGGACGCCGGACTGCACACGCCGGCTCACGGCTACCCGAGGTTGTCGGCGAGGTCATTTTGAAGGGCCGGCAACAATACTGGAACAAGCCAAATACCCACTATCATCAGGGCATGACTGCGGGCGAAAACACGCTGAACGCACACTGCGCGCGAGTGCTGATGCGCTGTCTGGCACGCACGGGCGGACAATACGACCCGGCTGCGTTTCTCAGCGATTACATCAGCTTTATGTGCGCGGATGTTGCCCAGCACAACGACACCTATGCTGAGTCGTATCATCGGGGATTTTTTGCCAATCTGCAGCGTGGATTTCCGCCCGAGCGCTGTGCTGCGGTGACTCATGACACGCCGTCCATTGGTGGCCTGGTGACGGTGGCGCCGCTGGTATTGTCGGGAAGAGTGCATGGCATCGGGCTGGACATCATCAGAGCTGATGTACAGACACACGTTCAACTCACACACCCCGACGCGCTGCTGCTGCGCATTGCTGATGACTACACCCAATTGCTCGACAAGCTGTTGCACAACATAAACAACAGCGATGTCGCCGGCATTATTGCGGACACCGCACTGCGTAGTGTTCGCCTGGATCTGCCCGGCTTGATGCTCAAAAAACGTGATGATCGGGAAATCATCGGACAACTGTACTCCAGCGCCTGTTACATCGATGGTGCGTGGCCGGGTATTCTGTATCTGCTGTACAAGTATCACGATCAACCTGAAGCAGCCTTGCTTGCCAATGCCAACCTGGGTGGAGATAACGTGCACCGTGGCGCGGTACTTGGCGTGTTGCTGGGTTTGATCAACGGTCAAACTATCGAGCCCTGGTACAACGCACTGACGGCAAAGCAGCCGATAACACAGGAGATTGCCCAGTTATTTGACTGATGTGACAGGGGTGTCATGGCTGTGTCAAATTGAAGGCATAGCATCGCCCGCAACTCACAGACTTACCACATGGAGCTTCCCGATATGTCACACAAATCCATAGCGTGCTGCCTGCTCAGCACCTTGCTGGCCGTGTTCAGTGCCAATACACAGGCCCAATGCGGCGTCGAACTACCCGCCACAGAGACCGCACGCGGCATCGTGTTTACAGACTCCAATGCCAATGGTGTGTTGGATACCGGAGAAGCCGGTGTGGCCGACGTCAGTGTCAGCAACGGCTGCGAGGTGGTGCTGACCGATGCTGACGGCCGCTACGAAATTGCCATCGCCCCTTTGCAGATTCTGTTTGTTTCCCAGCCAAGCGGTTACAGCGTGGCACTTGACGACAACAACATCCCGGCGTTTTATTACCGCCATTACCCGCAAGGCACTCCCGACATCGTGGATGGTGCGACCGTGGAGTGGTTATTTCCGGTCGTTGACGCCACCGGACCATTGCCAGCATCCATCGATTTCCCGCTCACTCCAATCATGGATGCCAGCACTCAGTTCGATGCACATGCCTTTGCAGATACACAAGCGCGCACAGATCTCGATCAGGACAAACTGCGTGAAGACCTGATTACCACCCTGATCGGCAATCCGTTTTCAGCAGAGTTTGGCATTACTGTGGGTGACGTGGTCTACGACAATCTTGAACTGTACGATCGTCACAAGCAGATGATGGCTTTGATGGAGTTTCCGCAATGGTATCTGCCCGGCAATCATGATCTGAATTTTGAATCACCGGATGCGCGATTTGCCAACGAGACCTATAAACTGCATTTTGGCCCGGATTATTATTCGTTTAATTATGGCAATGTCCATTTTGTTGCGCTCAACAACGTGGAATATGCCGGCGCGGGGCAACAGCTTGAGGATGGCGATCGTTACCGCGGCTACATTCATGATGATCAGCTGTACTGGCTGGAACGTGATCTGGCTCAGGTACCCAAAGACCACCTGATTGTCATCGCCTCCCATATCCCGCTGGTATCAGAAGCGGACGACGGCAGTGGAACTGAACCAGCCACCGGGCCCGGGACCGAGAACTTCGCAGCCTTGTTGAAGATACTCGCGCCTTTTGCACACATTTATGGCATTGCCGGGCATGACACCAGCAATAGCTGGAAAGTTGAAGTTGACCATGATCACGGCTGGCATGGCCAACCATGGATAGCACACACGCTGGCAGAGGTGCGCGGCAATGGCTGGCAGACCGGCCTCGCAGATGCACGTGGTGTCAACGATGCGTTGATGCAGGACGGCAACCCCAACGGCTACTACCTGCTCAGATTTGACGATGTGCAGGTCACACCCGAATTCAAACCCTTTCCCTTTGGTGCTGATGCACATCAGCACATGCGTATTACCCTGGATCCGCCGTTAACACAGCAGACTGAGGGCAGCATCAACCGCGGCCAGCTTGAGAACAACACCCAGGTTGTTGTGAACTTATTTGATGGCGGTGTGCGCGATAAAGTCTGGATGTCGCTGAACAAAGGTGAACGCCAACCTATGACCTATCGTGTGCGCACTGACCCCTTCATGGAAAGGCTTTATGAATCCTTGCAAGGTACCAACAATGCCATCGGCAGACCCACACGATCGGCGCATATCTGGGAATTGGCGTTGCCTGACACGCTGGCACCCGGCGTTCATCGTCTCGAGGTGTACAGCGAAGATGAGTTCGGCCAGCATCATCACAGTGCCATCAGTTTTGAAGTGATGCCTTAACACAACAAAAAAATCTGAAGGACAGGCTGTCCTTCAGATGTCAATAAACCACGAGGAAATTGCCGTCCGGCTTCATCATGACTGCCACTGAACTGCGATCAGGGATGTCAGTATCGTCCATGGCGGGAAGATCAGCGGGTTTACCCTCTGCATCAAACAACGCCAGTCGCAAAGATCCGCCACTAAAAAAACCGCCGCCCTCGCCCCAGGCGATCAGCTGATAACCGTCAGCATTAAAGGCCATTGCCGGATGTTTTTCACGCGCTGATGACGCTTGCGCAGACACCCGTTGAGGAACTGAATTAGCCGACAGGTTCTGTTTGACCAGTTGATTCTCAGTTTCATACACCAGCCAGTAAGCACCGGACACTTCTCTGGCCATGTCATTGGTACTGACCGGGCAGGACGCTATCTCCCACTCACTGAGTGCATGCACTGGCTGATAAAACGACTGCACATCACCCTGAGCATTCTGATTAATGATCAGTTGCTGCATGTGCCGTCCGGTATTGTTGACGGCCGAGCGATAGGCCACCAACAACTCGCCAGCCTGATTAAATTCCGCCGACAACGCGCAACAGGCACACGCACCTAATGCACTGTCAGCAATCATCACTGGATCGCCAAAACTACCGCCATTATCCTGTGATTGCAGCATAAACACCGACCGCTGATCCTCGCGCATCAGATCACCGGACGCCCACACCAGCGCCACGCGGTTGTTGTAACTGGCGATGTCTGCATTGGCATCTATGCCGTCGAGGTAAGCGCCGCTGATCAATCGCGGTGTCTCAAAATTGCCTTTGTTAATATCTGACCGTGTGTACAAAAATCGCTCCGGTCTGTCCACAAACCAGACCACATGAATTCTGCCTTCACCACCGACGCTAAAGTTGGCGCGGTAAATTTGGTCTTTATAATTAAACGGTTCAGCGGAAACTCTGGCTGACGGCTGCCAGGCGCGCTTTCGATTGTCGTAACGGGTGTAATAAAGATGACCGAGGTAGGCGCCGCTGTCCGGAAATTCTGCCCGGAAATACAACAAATGAGTGTCGCCCCATTCATCAAGTACGATGCGGGGCTGAATCCCATTTTCGGGCACACGCTGTACTTCGATTGTCGGCAACAACTCTGGCTCTGTGCACGACACCAGCACTGTCAACATCAACACCATAAAGCCGCGACACACACGATGGAACAAATTGAGAAATTTTTGTGCCTTCAACACTGACTCCTGCCATCAGGCCTTGTTGGTTAAAAAAAGCATACGCTATAAGCCAGATGCAGCCCGTACAATTTTATGTCTGGGAATCAACTGACGACGCAGCTGTTTCAGATGCTGCGACAACTGACCCAGTTCTTGTTTGACCCAAGCAGCCTTTGGATCAGGGCTTGCGTCATACATCAATTGGTTGATCTCGCGCGCACAAAACTCCAGTGCCTCGCGATGCAAGGGGCTGCCTGCGGCCAGCCTGTGAAAATACGTCTGCGCCCCCTCGCCCGGCAATCGTTCCAATGGGGTGCCGGCAAAAGAATTCATAAAATCCAGACAAACCTCAATGATGGGGTCACGACGACGCCGGCCTTTATGGACGCTGCCAAACACAACCGCGCTGAGCATCAATACCACCAGCATCACCATGATGGCGGGCAACCACTGCATGCGCGCTGCCCCTACCCATTGCTGAAGAAACTCTAACTGCGTGGCTTCGTCATAGCTGATCACCCTGCGGCTCCACGCGTACTCAAGGGAGTCCAGCCGCAAGCGAATCGCTTGTAACAAGGGTCTGTCCAGCAGATTGGCAAATGCAGAGTTCTGCAAAGTCTGTGCATTCTGCCGCAGCAACATCTGAGCACCCTGTTCAATGCGCTCAGGCGCTAACCAGGCAGTAGGATCCAGGCGCTGCCAGCCCTCACCTTCGAACCAGGCTTCAACCCAGGCATGCGCGTTGTATTGATATACCATCAGATAGTCATCAAAAGGATTGGCTTCAGCGCCTTGATAGCCCACGACCACCCGCGCCGGAATTCCGGCTGCCCGTAGCATAAATGCCAAGGCACCGGCATAGTGTTCACAAAATCCCTGACGACTGTCGAACAGGAATTCATCAATGCCGTTAACACCCAACAGCGGCGGATTTAAGGTATAAAAATATTCTTCCGATAGAAAACGACTCAGCATCGCATTGGCAAGCTGCCTGTCGTCAGCGTATTGCTCTCGCATCTGCGATGCCAGTTCACGGGCGCGTGGATTGGTTTCTTCCGGCAATTGCAGCGACAAGGCACGTGCGCGCTGACCCAGCAACAGATCAGTGGGCACCTGCGTGTACGAACTCACATCGTAACGCAGTCGTTGCACAACTGGCCGCGAGACATACAAGGTATTCTGGTTATCCAGAAATACGCCCGGCAGCGACACATGGGGCACACTGATGGCATACAACCAGTTTTGCTGACTCGGTTCCATGATAATGCTGTATTTAAGCGGATTCTGACTGCTGTCCGTCAGGTATTGTTGATCCCGACGCGGGCCAATCATTGCAGTGTTGCGAGACCAGGTGGTGCCGTCAAACTGCTCAAGTGCAAGGCCTCTCCAATAGAGCTGTTCCGGTGAGGGTACTTCATCAACAAATTCCACTCTGAATGCGATCTCTGTGGATCGGGCCAACTCACTGATTTCCCCCGGCCTCATCTGATCGCTGACACCCGTGCTGCTGACGTTGGACGGTTGTGGCACTCCCCACAAGGGCGAAATCCGCGGCACGGTAACAAACAGCACCAACATCAGCGGGAAAGCCTGCAACATGATTACCCCCGCCATTCGCAGATTACGCAACTGTGCGACCCGACCCTCTGCAAAATCGGGCGCGCGGTTCAATGAGATCATTGACGACAGTATCAACAAGGCGATCAGCAGGTTATAAAGCCCCGACACAATTGATTGGGAGTAAATGAATCCTGCCATCAACAACAAAAACGCCAGGGTATTCACAATGTTGATATCACGCCGGTAGCGCATCTCCAACAATTTCAACAGGCATCCGCTGATCAACAGCATCACCATGCCCTCAATGCTCAGGCCCTCACCACCATATTGCAACAAGCTGGCGCTACCCACGGCCAGCAGCGCCCCAACCCTGACCGCGCGACCGGGATAATCGGCACGGCCTTTGTAGATAAGCCAGCGCCAGGTCAAACACACCAGTGCCAGCAATACTAACCAGATGGGCATGCGCGACAGATGGGGCAGAATCAGCAGTACCATCACTGACAGCACCCAGATCAGGCTGGTTCTTGGAATGGTAGCGTTTACGACCATAGCGCCAACGCCTCCAGTAACGTGCGCCGATGCTCATCGCCCCGACCGGGCAAAAACTCCTGTCCGGGCAAACGTAATCCAAACTCGATATCGCGCGCTGATAACTGCACAACCTGATAACACAAACAAGACAAACGGTTTTCCAGCGCAAGACCAGAAAACTGCGCCCAATCCAGCATCAAACTGACATCGCAGGGATCAACAAATTGCTTGGTCTTCAGACCTTGGCCGCGCGCCAGCACCTTCCAGGCAATCTGACGGTGAGAGTCACCGGGCTGATAGGGGCGCAGACCGTAAAAATCCTCAGTGCCGGGAACAAAGGCTAGATTGTCGGTACTGTTTCCTGCACCCGCCGATGAAGGCAGATCACACACCCGAGGTTGCGGATACACCAGACAGTGCATATCCAGATCAGGGCGCGACCAGGCTTCCCACAGTCCCAGCGGGTAAACGGTTTTAACCCGTAACCGCGGTGCTTTGAAATGACCTCTCACAGAGGTCTTGATCGCCAGAAACACCTCGTCAGCGGCCGCGTGTGTGAGGTTGGCAAGTTGACCATGCTGTTTTATCTGAATTGCAGCGCCTGTTACCGGCGCACTGACCTCAATAGCCTCGCGGATACGGTTGTCCTGGCGGCTGACCGATATCCTGAAGACTGCGTTTTCGCCGGCAAAACAGGCCTCAGCACGAGAAGCTTGCAGGCTGATACCCTGCAGATTCAGAAACGTATGAACCAAGGTCAGCAGAAACACACCGGTCATTAAAAATGACAAGGCAAACGCCAGACTCAAGGCGTAATTGATCGCCGCCACAAAGACCACCACTGAGCTGGCAACAAACAACCATCCCTGAGCGGTTGGCAGCATATAAATCGTGCGCCCGCCCAAGCTTACCTGCGATGCTGCGGGCGCGCGCCGGGCCAACCAGTTCAGATGCCAGCGATCCAGCGGCTGCTTTATTTGGCTGCGAAAACGTCGACGGTATTGAGTATCCACTGACTTGCTGTCTCACCTGACTGACGATAGGTTGCACTGCGGGACTGTAAACGGTGCTCGGCAACGGATGGAAAAACCGCC
Source organism: Rhodoferax sp. OV413 (assembly GCA_943330915.2). Lineage (GTDB taxonomy): Bacteria > Pseudomonadota > Gammaproteobacteria > Pseudomonadales > Pseudohongiellaceae > Pseudohongiella. The sequence goes on from CALQJO020000024.1 coordinate 37,788, forward strand.
TGCACATCTTCAGGAATCACATGATCGCGACCTGCCATCAGGGCAAACGTTTTAGCGGCGCGTATCAACGAAATGCCCCCTCGGGGGGACAGACCGGTCAAAAAACGCTCACTGTCACGGCTACAGGCAATCAAGAGCTGAACATAATAAAGCAGGTGCGAACTGCACTTGACGCGGGAGGCCTGGTCACGCCACTCGGAAAGCTGTTGCGTATCAAAACACTGGCGGACATTCATCAAAGAAATGCGCTGCTCAGCGCGTTCCAGCAATAACCGCTCGGCGGCAGGATCGGGATAACCCAGGGTCAGGCGCATCAGAAAACGGTCGGACTGCGACTCTGGGAGCGGATATGTGCCGGCAAGGCTGACCGGGTTCTGGGTTGCAATCACAAAAAACGGCGACGGCAGTGCCCGGGTTTGTCCTTCGATAGTGACCTGAGCCTCTTCCATGGCTTCAAGCAGTGCACTCTGTGTTTTTGGTGTGGCGCGATTGATTTCATCGGCCAGTAACAGCTGACAGAACACCGGACCCTCGTGGAACACAAAACTGCCTGTGCTGGTTTCATAAACTGACGCACCCAGGATATCTGCCGGCAGCAGATCACTGGTGAACTGCACACGCCTGAATTCCAGACCAAACACCTTGGCCAGTGACTGTGCCAGTGTGGTTTTACCCATCCCCGGCAAATCTTCAATTAACAGATGCCCCCCGGACAGCAGGCAACACAGTGCCAGTCTGATCTGTTGATCCTTGCCTAAAACCACCGAACTGATTTCTGCTAACGCCTGATCGATCTGTGCCTGCATGCCATTACTTCCCTTTCCGGAATGTCAGATAACCGCGATGGCACGGAGTGTATCCCGAATGGCGCAAATCAGGCTTTCATTTTTTTGCTTTACACTGTTCAGTCTATTCATAAACATTCATCGCGAGGTTTCAGTGCGTGGAACGCGCCGCAAACTTCACCTGTTCGTCCACACTCGGTTATGTTCTGACCAGCAACGCACCGCAAGCTGCTATTATCCGGGTGACACGACAAGGACTATCCCATGGCTCTGCGAATTCTTCACACCTCCGACTGGCACCTGGGCCGCGCCCTTTACGGCCAAAAGCGTTATGAGGAATTTGACGCGCTGCTGGACTGGATGATCAGCACATTGCAGCAACAACACGCAGATGTGCTGCTGATTGCCGGTGATGTGTTTGATACCGGCACCCCCAGCAACCGCGCCATGCAGCAATATTATCGGTTTCTGACCCGAGTCAGCGGTACCGGTTGCCGGCATGTGGTGGTTATTGGTGGCAATCATGATTCACCTACCTTCCTGAATGCACCCCGTGAATTGCTCAAGGTATTAAACGTGCATGTGGTGGGCGCCAAGGCTGATGACGTGGCAGACGAAGTCATTGTGCTGCGAGATTCGAATCAACAAACGCAAGCGATTATTTGCGCCACCCCTTACCTGCGTGACCGTGATGTCCGCAGTGCCGAGGCTGGTGAATCCATCGAGGATAAAGCGCAAAAACTATTGGAAGGCATACAGGCGCACTATGCTGCCGTTACTGCACAGGCGGAAGCGCTGCACGCTGCTTTGCCAGCTGACGAAGCCGCGCACGTGCCCATCATTGCCATGGGACACCTGTTTACGGCGGGCGGTCGCACCACAGACGGTGACGGCGTGCGCGACCTCTATGTGGGTTCGATTGCCCATGTGGGCGCGAGCATTTTCCCCCCTGCCTTGGATTATGTAGCACTGGGCCACTTGCATGTGCCACAAGCCGTCAGTGGCAACGAACATATTCGCTACTGTGGATCACCCATCGCCATGGGCTTTGGAGAAGCGCTACAACAAAAATCCGTGTGCTTGATAGCGTTTAATCAGCGCAAACCCGAACTGACCCTGATTGATATTCCTTGTTTCCAGCGTCTGCGCCAGTTGCGCGGTGATCTGCAGCGCTTGCAGTCGGACCTCAAAGTGCTGGTGCAGGACAATGTCAGCACGTGGGTGGAAATCATTTATACCGGCGATGAAATTGTTCCGGATCTGCGCGAACAACTTGAGCACTGCGTTATTGCTGACCATGTTATTGCTGAACATACAAACGCGCAGAGCCCGGTGACAATACTGCGCATTAAAAATCAACGCAGCAGTGCGCTACTGTCAAACAGCGACAGTGCACAACAAACGCTGGATGACCTGACGCCAAAAGATGTATTTGAGAAATGCCTGGATGCCAATAATGTTGCCAGTGAGCAACGCCCTGCGCTGCAACTGGCCTGGCAGGAAATCCTGCAACAGTTGCACGAACACGATACCAGGGCGGAGTGACCTATGCGCATCCTTGGCATCCGCTTTAAAAACATCAACTCACTGGCCGGCGAATGGCAGGTGGATTTCACCCGACCTGAATACACCGCTGACGGCATCTTTGCGATCACTGGCCCCACCGGTGCCGGTAAAACCACGTTGCTGGATGTGATCTGCCTGGCGTTGTATGGGCGCACACCGCGACTCGATCGTGTCAACAAGTCCGGCAACGATGTCATGACGCGTCAGACTGGCGAGTGTTTTGCCGAAGTCACGTTTTCGACTCAAAAAGGCAGCTTCCGATGTTATTGGTCACAACACCGTGCGCGCAAAAAAGCCGACGGCGATCTGCAGACACCCAGACACGAAATCAGTGACGCACATTCCGGCCAGATTATCGATAACCAGATTCGTAGCGTTGAAAAACGTATCGAAGAAACCACCGGCATGGATTTTCAGCGCTTCACACAATCCATGATGCTGGCACAGGGTGGATTTGCAGCATTTTTAAAAGCCTCAGCAGATGAGCGTGCACCGATTCTGGAACAAATCACCGGCACTGCCATTTACTCCGACATTTCTATCAAGGTGCATGAACGACACGCATTCGAGCGTACTCAGTTACAGTTGCTGCAAAGTGAGCTGAGTGGCTTGCAACTGCTGACCCCGGAACAGGAAACGGCCTTAAGAGCCGAAGAGCAAATACATTCACACGCACTACTCGCTGAAAAAGAACAGCTGGCCAAACTCAAAGAACACCTCGCTTGGCAAAGCCAGCGCCAGGATATACAGCAAAAGCTGCTGACTCTGAAACAGCAACAGACAGATTGGCAGCAGCAACATAACGCCTTTGCTGAACAGCGCGAGCAATTGCACAAAGCCAATCGTGCGCTGGAATTGTCGGGCCACTACAGCGCACTGGCCGCCTTGCGCCAACAACAGCAGGCAGACCTGCAAAAGGATCTCAGCGCAGCGCACGTGGAGCCGGCTTTGCAGGAACAACGTCTCTCCTTACAGAGCCAGTACAACCATGCTGAGGCGGCACACCAGCAGTCTAACCAGAAACTGATACATATGCGTCCCGTGTTCAGACAAGTGCATATACTGGACAGCAGTATCAGCCAGCAGCGCACTCAACTCGCCCGACTCAATGCCGATGTCAGCAAACTTGATGGCGATCTGCACACTGCACAGCAGCAAACAAACGTGCTGCAAACTGCTGTTGATGAAGATTCACAAGCGTTGGCATTGCTGTTGGAAGCAGGTGAGTCCACTTACGATGACATACTGAAACGTCTGAGCGCCGACGTACAGCGCAGGCAAGCGCTATTCGACAAAAAGCAATCTGAGCTCGACGTATTAACTGAAGTCAAGTCGCCGCACCATTGGCGCGAAACACTCGATCAGCTGTCTCAAACACTGGCCAAAACCGACGCGCTGTTGCAACGTTATCGCGAGCGCAACACGCTGCTTGAGAGCCTGCAGTCACAACAATACCAACGAACTCTGGCAGAGACTGAGCTTGCAGAACTGACACAAAAACAACAGCAGCAACAGCAATTGTTTAGCGCCCGCGACGCGCTGGTGGCAGCCTTACAGAAAGAAGTGTCCTTGCTGCACACCATCAAAAATCTTGAGTCGCTGCGCGCACAGCTAGTGGATGGTCAGCCTTGCCAGCTGTGTGGTTCATTGCAGCATCCCTATGCCAGCCATGCGCCCGATGCCGATGTTGAAGCATTAAACACGCAACTTCGTGAGGCGCTCAGCTTGCTGAATGAAAGTCGCGATCAACGGCAACACGCAAACAATCGCACACTTCAACATCAGGAAAAAATCAAACACTTAGCCGGTCAGTGCCTGGCAACACGTGACACAATCAACGCGCTTGAACAGACGCTTTTAACACAAACCGAGGCGCTCGGGCTTGGCGCGGACGTGACGCTTGAGCAACATCGTGAAAGGCTGCTTGCAGAGCAAGACGCCATCAAGAAAACACTACAGCACATCGACTCTGCGCAGCAGGATTTAACTGTGCTGGACAAATCTGCACGCGCAGCCAAGGAAAGCGTTGTTGCCATCACGCAACGCATAACAACGCTTTCTCACACTCAAACGCGACTGCATGACAATAAACAGCAACTGGAGAAAATCAGACAACAGAAAAATGCCACTCTGGCAGAGCGTGAACGTCAACAACAGTCACTTAATGATTTGATAAGTCAGCGTCAAGGACTGCTGGGCGACAACGATGCTGACCAGCATGAAGCACAACTTGAAGCAGAACTTGCCAGCGCAAACAGCACCCTGCAGACCTCATTCGCCCAGTTTCAACTGGCAGAAAAGCGTCTGGACGACAATCGTCAGCTTCGTTTGACGCTGGCACAACAACTCATTGAGCGTGCCCAAAAAATCAGCGCCGACGAAGCAGCATTCAATAGCCTGTTAAACAACAAATCGTTCAACAGCAAATCGTTCAAAAACGAGACGGATTATCTGGCCGCTGTGCTCCCCGATCAGGTGCGACAAGATTTACAGCAGCAGACGGATCAACTGGATCGGCAAGGCAGTGAACTACAAGCACTGATCAAGCAGTACACTCACGAACTGGACAATCTCTTACAGGCAGCACTCACCGATCAAACCCACGATCAGCTGCTACACGCCATTGACGAGCAGGATAAACGGGTCAGTCAGTGGCAGGAAGCGCTGGGCGGCATCCGTCGGGACTTAAGCAACAATGAGTTGGCGCGCAGCAAACAACAACAGCAGGCAGAAAAAATAGACATCCAAAAAATTGAACTGGCGCGTTGGGCCGCCCTGCACGAATTAATCGGCTCGGCTGATGGCAAAAAATTCCGAAATTTTGCCCAAGGCCTGACCTTTGAAATGATGATCAATCACGCGAACCAACAGCTATCAAAAATGACAGACCGGTATCAGTTGATCCGTGATGCGGAGCAACCGCTGGATCTGAACGTGGTTGATCATTACCAGGCGGGCGAGATCCGCTCCACTAAAAATCTGTCTGGTGGTGAAAGTTTTATTGTCAGCCTGGCACTTGCCTTGGGCCTGTCACGTATGGCTAGTCGCAATGTGCGTGTTGACTCGCTGTTTCTGGATGAGGGGTTTGGCACACTGGATGAAGACGCGCTGGATACTGCGCTGGAAACCTTGGGTAGTCTGCAGCAGGAAGGCAAACTGATCGGGGTTATCTCCCATATGCCAGCCCTGAAGGAACGCATCAGCACACAGATCAGAGTGTCGCCCGGCACCGGTGGCCGCAGCACACTCAGCGGACCAGGATGCAGCGCCCTTTAGCAAGAGCGTTTTTATTGAAACAGCGGATACATTGACCCAAGCAACAGCACACCCATCACCAGATTAAACACTCTGGCTTTTATTGGATCCAGCAAAAACGTTCGCAGACTGGCACCAAACAGATTCCACAGACTGATGACTGGCATACCCAACAC